>JBFWYV010000213.1:0-8951 GCA_050186055.1 Hyphomicrobiaceae bacterium
CGGACGCTGCCGACGTCTCGCCAAGGACTATGAGAACCGAACGCGCACCGCGGCCGCCTTCCTCGTCATGGCGCTCATCAGGCTGATGCTCAGGTGAATTGCCAGGGCGCTGAAGTAAAATCGGAATTATGAGGACAGACTCTAAACGCTTCGAGAATATCTGGATCGTCGTCAATGGTCTGTCGAAGTCTCTCGGAAACCAGCCGAGCTTTTCCGACGTTAGCTTGACGCCGAACCTCCAAAGACATGAGCAATCTAGCGAAGTCGCACCGCTGAATAGTCGAAAGACCTTTGACCCCGCTGCCCAAAAGAAGATCGCGAACAGCTATGCCCGGTGTATCGATAGACTCAAAGTCACGCTCAAGCTGATCAGATGGACCGTGGCGATCCTGTGTTGTTAAAAGATCAAGTTGGAAGCAGAAACCGCCAACCCCCTTTTCCTTGCACTCGAGCCTTACACGCCTTGGGTCCCACCAGTATCCGCGCAGAAGATTATCTGCCCAAAGCCAGGGTCGGAGCAGACCTTTGGGAACGAAATGGTTCTCACGACGAATATTTGGTGCTTTCACTGATGACATGCTTGCCGGATCTCTCGTACCGCTCCGTCCGCGAATTGAGGTGCTGTGGTCGCATCGCCAAATTTACAGTGGTATTGGTTCGCCAATACAAACTAGTGTCTGCAATCCACAAGATGCTCACTTGTAACCAAACGCCTTCGCACGTCGCCCCCACCCCCCAAATTTCCCCACCACACTCACCCTTCTGCCACAGCTTGCCAATCGGGCTGCTGTCGTGTCAGGAACAGCCTCGATCCGTCGCGCGTGAGATTCGCCGTGGAGCCGCAAGGCGCGGTGAGCTAAATGCTTGCTTCGCCTTAGGTTTCTGCGTCCCCTTCAGGTTGCCCGGCGCCCTGCTACCGGCCGCACATCGTGGCCAGGAGGTGAAGCCGTGGCTGCCCAGCGTGACCTATTCGCAAGGCTTGAAGCGGAAATGACCGAAAAGACTGCACGGGCCCGCAAGGTGACGAGCGATGCCTCCGACAATTACACAGCCGCCGACATCGAGGTGCTGGAGGGACTGGAGCCCGTGCGCCGCCGGCCCGGCATGTATATCGGCGGCACTGACGAGAAGGCCTATCATCACCTGTTCGCCGAGGTCATCGACAACGCCATGGACGAGGCCGTCGCCGGCCACGCCACCTTCATCGAGGTGCGGCTCGATGCCGACGGCTTCCTGACCGTGATCGACAACGGCCGCGGCATTCCCGTGGACCCGCATCCCAAGTTCAAGCAGAAGTCGGCGCTCGAAGTGATCATGTGCACGCTGCACGCGGGCGGCAAGTTCGACGGCAAGGCCTATCAGACGTCGGGCGGCCTGCATGGCGTCGGCGTGTCTGTCGTCAACGCGCTGTCGGAGACGCTGGAGGTCGAGGTCGCGCGCGGCCAGCAGCTCTACCGCATGGTGTTCTCGCGCGGCGAGCCGCAGACCAAGCTCGAAAAGCTCGGGCAGATCATGAACCGACGCGGCACCAGGATCCGGTTCCGCCCCGACCCGCAGATCTTCGGCAAGGGCGCGCAGTTCAGGCCGTCGCGGCTGTTCCAGATGGCGCGGTCGAAGGCGTATCTGTTCGGCGGTGTCGAGATCCGCTGGTCGTGCGATCCGGCGCTGATCAAGGACGACACCCCGCCCGAAGCCGTGTTCCATTTCCCCGGCGGCCTGAAGGACTACCTTACCGCCTCGGTCAACGGTCATACGCTGGTGACCAACGACGTGTTCTCCGGCAACGTCCAGAAGGAGGGCAAGCACGGCTCGGTCGAGTGGGCGATCGCCTGGATTGCCGACGCGGACGGGTTCTGCCGCTCCTACTGTAACACCATTCCCACCGGCGAAGGCGGTACGCACGAGAACGGGCTGCGTTCGGCCTTGGTCAAGGGCTTGCGTGCCTATGGCGAGCTGGTCGGCAACAAGAAGTCGGCGCAGATCACGGCCGAGGACGTGATGGTGACGTCCGCAGTGATGCTGTCGGTGTTCATCCGCGAGCCGGAGTTCCAGGGTCAGACCAAGGACAAGCTGGCGACTCAGGAAGCAAGCCGCATCGTCGAGAACACGGTCAAGGATGCCTTCGACCATTGGCTAGCCGACAACACGCAGCAGGCGACGCGGCTGCTCGAATGGACGATCGAGCAGGCCGAGGAACGGCTGAAGCGGCGGCGCGAGAAGGAGATCGGCCGCCAGTCGGCGACGCGCAAGCTGCGCCTGCCGGGCAAGCTCGTCGATTGCGCGATCCAGACCGCCGAGGGCACCGAGATCTTCATCGTCGAAGGCGACTCGGCCGGCGGCTCGGCCAAGCAGGCGCGCAATCCCAAGACCCAGGCGGTGCTGCCGTTGCGCGGCAAGATCCTCAACGTCGCCAACGCATCCTCCGCCAAGCTGTCGCAGAACCAGATGCTGTCGGACCTGATCCAGTCGCTGGGCACGGGCCTCGGCAGCCGCTACCGCGACGAAGAGCTGCGCTACGAGCGCGTGATCGTGATGACCGACGCCGACGTTGACGGCGCCCACATCGCCTCGCTGCTGATCACGTTCTTCTACCAGGAGATGCGCCCGCTGATCGAGAACGGGCATCTGTTCCTGGCCTGTCCGCCGCTGTTCAAGCTGACGCAAGGCACCAAGTCGCACTATGCCCGTGATCCGAAGCACAAGGACGAATTGATCGCCCGCGAGTTCAAGCAGAACCAGAAGATCGAAGTCTCGCGCTTCAAGGGGCTGGGCGAGATGAACGCCTCCCAGCTCAAGGAGACGACGATGGACCCGGGACGGCGCATTCTGCTCAGAGTGGAGCTGGGTGACGGCGATTCCAGCGCCATCGCGGATGCCGTCAACGCGCTGATGGGGTCCAAGCCCGAGGCCCGGTTCCGCTTCATCCAGGAGCACGCCGCGTTCGCCAAGGATCTTGATGTGTAGCGGCGCACATTGCGTCCGGCGGTCCCGCGTGTAGCGGGCAGCCGGACGCCTGATGTCACGAAAACCGCTTTGGGGAAACAAAAAGGCGCAACGTACCGGCGGCCGGGGAAACGTCGCTCCAGCCCGCCATCTCGAAGTCGATGACAGCCAGACCCGCCGTCGGGAAGTTTTGCGCCAGCTGCGAGAGCGCACGCGGCTCTCCCGCATGAACGAGGGCCAGGGCAAGCGCATGAAGCCCCGGATTGTGCCCCACGATCATCACCGGGTTGCGTGAGCCTTCGACATTGGCAAGCCGCTTCAGGATCTGCGCGGGCTCCGCCAGATAGAGCGTATCGTCATGCACGACCTCGCCGACGGCGCCTGCGAACGCGGGCAGAGCGAGCGCGAGCGTGGCCCGTGCGCGGACCGCACCGGAGCACAGAATGAGATCCGGCACCAGGCCCGCTTCCGCCAGGAATTCTCCCATCCGCGCCGCATCGCGCGTACCGCGCTTGGTCAGCGGACGCTCGTGATCGGTCAGCCCGGGATCGCCCCAGCTCGATTTGGCATGCCTGAAAAGAACGAGTGTGCGCATCCGGCGACGATGCGCGGCAGTACCGGTTCCGGTCAAGCACTCACGCCGATCAGGCAAGACGTCTTCATCCGCGGTTCACATTCGTATCAATACGTAGACACCGACGACGGGCGGACCGTCGTCGAAATGTATTGGAGGACGAATGAAGCTCAGAGTGTCACGATCAAGTGCGGTGGCGCGCACGCTGGCCGCGGTGGCAGCCATCGGTATCGGCGCAGCCATTGCCGGCAATGCCTTCGCGCAGCGTCCGAATGACCGGCGGGGGCCTCCGAAGCGGCCGAACTGGGTCAGTCTCGGCTGTCAGCAGGCCGATTTCCGCAAGGACCGCGACGGCATCACCGTCGGCCGGCGCGAGGGCCGGTTCAAGGCGCTGCGCCTGCGGGTGACGGGCAACGACATCCATGTCAACAATCTGGTCGTGGTCTATGCCAATGGGAATCCGGACAACCTGCCGGTACAGCGGCTGGTGCGGGTCGGAACCGCATCGGCGCCGATCGATCTGGTCGGCCGCCAGCGCGCGATCAGGCGGGTCGAAATCTCTTATCGCTCGCGTCCGAACTTCCGCGGACGAGCGACGGTCTGCATCGACGCACTGGATTAGACATCTAGTCGCTGCAGCCGCCTGTCATTGAACGAGCCGCGGTGTGCACTCGGCGCACCGCGGCCTTTGTTGCACCGTCTGCAAAGACAAACCCGGCGGATCTACTTCTTTTTCTTTTCCACCAGGGCTGCGCGCGCCTTGGCTATAACGTCGGGAGGAGACGCATAGAGCGAGGCGATCATTTTCTGCAGTTCGGCCCCCGACGTCGGCTTGTTGGTGATGTTGATCCTGGCAAAATCCGCAACGAGCGCCGGATCGGCCAAGGACTTGCTGAACGCCGTGCGCAGGATCTTGACGCGATCGGCGGGCACCTGCGGCGGCGCGATATATGGCCGCGAGAAGGCCTGCTGGCTCAGGATGAGCTCCGCTACCTTCTTCTCTTCCGCGCCGAGGAAGGAGTAGAAGTCGGGCACCCCAAGCTCCACCAGCTCAGGCTCCGGCGTGAGCGCCATCTGGACCAGGAAGCGGAACGCATTGTTGGTTTTCCAGTCGCTCCTCTCCGATTTGAAGATCGACCAGCCCCAGCCGCACAGTGCGTCGACCTCGCCGCGTTCCATCGCCAATGTGACCGGCGGCGTGCCGCGGTAGCCGGTGACCACCCTGAGCTTTGCGCCGGCCAGATTGCTGATCATCCACGCGTAGTCGTAAGTGGAGCCGCCCGGACCGCTGGCGCCGAACACCGCTGGCTTCTCAAGCGTCAGCAGGTCTTTGAACGACTGGATCTTGGAGGTCTTCAGAACCGCACAGATACGCGTATCGGAATCGCCGCTGCCGATGAACTGGAACTTGAGCGGATCGTAGCGCACCTTCTCCCCTATATAGAGGAGCGGGCCGAGGATGGCCCCCGGAAACACGCCGCCGATCACGGTGCCGTCCTTGGGAACCTGATTGTAGATGTAATCGGTGGCACGCTTGCCGCCGGCTCCCGGCATATTCTGCACAATGACCGTGGGTTTGCCCGGAATGTGATTGCCCAGATGCCGCGCCAGCATGCGGGCGAAGATGTCATGGCCGCCGCCTGCTGCGGTTCCGGCAACGATGGTCAACGTTTTGCCGGCATAGAAGTCTGCCGCCTGCGCGGCACCCGTCAGGCCGATGGCCGCACTGACGAGAGCTGAGAGAACAGCAGTACGTCCGATTCTTAAAGCCCTACCTGGCTGCATTTTTCACCCTTTTTCTTCACCGATCTCCTCCACATTCGGACGTGCCGGCGGCTCAGCCGACTCCAAATTGCTGACGATCTCGTGTTTCCGCCGATATTGCCAAGTCTCCCTTGGTCGGGCTGGAGGCTATCGCGCCGGACAGCCGCCGACAACACTCATCGGACTCGATCGGCACAATGGGGTAAAAAACGGCTTCGCTTCCACCCTTGCGGCCGGGGGCTTCACGTGCTCTGTGACATGCTCCGCACGGGTCACGTTTGTGAATTTTCCTCGGCTGGCTTCAGGGGACGCTTCGGCGGTGTGAGTGGCGTTTGACGCATCTTGTTGTTGATGAGAAGCCCGGCGCCGGCGGAGAGACCACCTCCGGCAATCTCGAGCTCGAACCGCTCCGTATCGCGCCGACGGATGTCCTCGACGACGTCAGCCGCCTCCTCCGGCGAAACCCCGAGTTCCTGAAGCGCGAGCGACCCCATCAGGAGAGCGGATTCGAACGTCTCACGCACCTGCAAGGTGATCCCCTCGCCGATCAGCAGATGCGAGTGCTGCCGATCGAAGGAGCGAACGACCAGGGACGCATTGGGGAACTCAGCTTTGCAAAGCTCGACAATCCGGTCGGCCGCGGCGCGCTGGTCCACGCACACCGCGATGGCCCTGGCCTGCTCCGCTCCCGAATGGCGCAGCACATCGAGGCGGGTGCCGTCGCCGTAGTAGACCTTGAACCCGAACTCCTCAGCGCTGCGGATCATCTCGACGTCGGTATCGATGATCGAAACCTCGACTCCGCGCGCGAGCAGCAGCTGGCTCATGACCTGACCAACACGGCCGAAACCGACGATCAGCACCGTACCGGTCAAACCGTCCGCCGCATCTATCCCGTCCATCTGTTGAGCCGCTGCCGGCAGCCAGCGCAAGGCGAGCACGGACAGCGGCGTCAGCGCCATCGAGATGATGACCGCCGCCGTGAGCACCGCGTTGGTCGACGCATCCAGAATGCCGGCCGATCCGGCAGCCGCATACAGCACGAAGGCGAACTCGCCGCCCTGCGCCATCAGCGCGGCCCGGGCGATCCCCTCGTGGTGCGAAGCCCGGAACAAGCGCGCGATGACGTAGATGCCGATGGCCTTCACCGCCATGTACGCCGGCACCAGAGCAAGTATCAGGGTCCAGTTGCTGCCGATCAGCGGCAGATCGAGCGTCATCCCGACACTGAGGAAGAACATGCCGAGCAGCAGGTCTCGGAAAGGCTCGATGTCGGTCTCGAGCTGATGACGAAAACTCGACCGTGACAGGAGAACGCCGGCGATGAAGGCGCCCATCGCCATCGACAATCCGCCAAGCTCCATCAGCATGGCCGCCCCCAGCACGACCAGTAGCGCCGCCGCCGTCATCACCTCCCGCGCGCGCACGGACGCCAGCAGCCGGAACAACGGATTGAGGAGCCAGTAGCCGACAACCAGCAGCGTAAGCAGCGAACCGATCCCGATCGCGAGCGATTGCCACTGCCATCCCTCATCCGATGCAGCGGGCCCGATGAATGCCACGATGAAGAGGAGCGGAACGATTGCCAGGTCCTCGAGCAGCAGGATCGAGATGATACGGCGACCAGACGGGGCCGTGATGTCGCCACGTTCGCTGAGGACCTGGATCACAGCCGCCGTGGAGGTCAGAACGAAGCCCAGGCCGGCCACGAACGCCACCGCAGGGGCAAGACCGAACAGGACGCCGACGGCGGTCAGAAGAGCGCCGCAGGTCCCGACCTGCGCGATGCCAAGTCCGAATATCTCGCGGCGCAACGCCCACAGGCGCGACGGCTCCATCTCGAGCCCGATGACGAACAGCAGCATCACCACGCCGAACTCCGCAACGTGGAGAATGGCTTGTGGATCAGAGAAAAGACCGATGCCGAACGGACCGATCACCAGGCCGGCAAGGAGATAGCCGAGCACCGAGCCGAGGCCGAGCCGCTTGAAGATCGGAACTGCGACCACCATCGCGCCGAGCAGGGCGACAGCCTGGGTCAGGCTGCCTGCTGTTCCATCTGCCGCCATTGTCATCTCCAGCCAGCGGACGACCGTCCGAAGCGGTGCCGCCAGGGCAATTCCATCGCGAACCGAGCGCTAAGGGTTCGCCGCATCCGCTTCCGCCGGCTACGCCTATAGCGCATCAAACCGCCATGGTCGCGAGAAGATGCGGCGGCGCTTCCACGGAGTGCCGGCGATTTCGGGCCGTGGCAAGACGGTGTCAAAACCGTCGCTTCGCTGGCAGGCTCCAACCTCACCCTTCTTGCCTTGTCGGCGATGCCGCTTGTACAAGCTTGGACTGTCAGGCGTCCCGAAGGACAGCAAACGACATCGCAGCACCCGACCGGGCATCGGGCCCACATGCGCCGTTTGCATCCTTCGATCTGCCGTCCACCATGATAAAAGCGCCAAGATGCTGATCCTGATCGATAACTACGACAGCTTCACCTACAATCTCGTCCACTTCCTGGGCGAGTTGGGACAGGCGTGCGAGGTGCATCGCAACGACGCGATCACCGCGGCGGAGGTGCTGGCTGCGCAGCCGCGGGCCGTCGTGCTGTCGCCGGGGCCCTGCACGCCCAACGAAGCCGGCATATGCCTGGAGCTGATCGAACAGGCGGCCGGCAAGGTGCCGATTCTCGGGGTCTGCCTCGGCCATCAGGCGATCGGCCAGGCCTACGGCGGCAGGGTTGTGGAGGCCCAGGAGCCGAAGCACGGCAAGCTGTCGACGATCCGGCATACCGGACACGGCATCTTCCGGGATCTTCCCGAGCGACTATCGGTCACGCGCTACCATTCTCTTGTCGTCGAGCGCTCCAGTCTTCCCGAGGCGCTGGAGGTCACGGCGGAAACCTCGGACGGCATCATCATGGCGATGGCACATAAGACGCATCCCGTGTACGGGGTTCAGTTCCATCCCGAGAGCATCGCCTCCGAGCACGGCCACGAGATACTGGCCAACTTCCTGCGGCTGGCCGGCATCGAGCCGCGGCGGCGCAACGCGGAAACCAAGGTTGCGTGAAATTGGGGTTGCCTGAAATTATTGGAGCGAGGGACGAGAGCACATGACAGGCGCAGTCGACGTCCAGGCCCTGAAGCCTTTCATTGCGCGTGCGCTCGATTCGGCCCTGCCCCAGAACGAGGCCGAGGCTGCTTTCGAGGTGATCATGTCGGGTGGAGCCACGCCGGCGCAGATCGGCGGCTTCCTGATGATCCTGCGGCTGAGGGGTGAGTCGATCGAGGAGATCACCGGCGCCGCCACGATCATGCGCGCCAAAGCCCTCAAAGTTTCTGCGCCGGCCGGCGCCATCGATATCGTCGGGACAGGCGGCGACGGACGCGGCACCCTCAATATCTCGACAGCCAGCTCGCTGGTGGTGGCGGGCGCGGGCGTGCCCGTCGCCAAGCATGGCAACCGGGCCCAGTCCTCCAAGTCGGGCGCGGCGGACGCACTCGGCATGCTGGGCGTCAACATCAACGCCCCCGTGCCGGTGATCGAGCGCTGCATCCGCGAAGCCGGCATCGGCTACATGAACGCGCCGAACCACCATGCCGCAACCCGGTACGTGCTGCCGGCGCGCGTCGAACTGGGCGTACGCACCGTCTTCAACATCCTGGGCCCGCTGACG
>JBFWYV010000214.1:0-8934 GCA_050186055.1 Hyphomicrobiaceae bacterium
GCCCGCCTGCGGGCCACAATTGCCCAGCTCCTGAGCGACGTGCGCCCGGTGTTCGACATCATCCTGATCGATTGCCCGCCCGGCCTGTCGATCCTGACCGAATGCTGGCTGCGCGAAGCCGACTTCCACCTGTCGCCGACCAAGCCCGACTACGTCTCCGTCTGCGGGCTTGAAGTCTTCCGCCGGTTCAAGACCCTCAATCCCGAGATGGGTTTTGCTGAGAACATCGGCGTCCTCGTCAATCTCAAGGACCGCATGTCCGCGACCGACGAGGAATACAACAACTGGCTGAAGAACAATCCGGAGAACCGCTGTTTCTCCAGGGCGATCCCACGGATCAGCGCGCTGCAGGACGCCGCCCGCTACTCGAAGCTCGAGCGCTCTTATGCGGCCAAGTACCCCGGTGAATCCGGCCTGACGTTGCGCGCTGTGACCGAGGAGCTCGTCACCCGCCTTGCCGCATCCCACAGTCCGGCGACCAAGGACGTGCCGGCGGCAATCGAGAGTTGATACGGCACACGGAGACCGCCCTCAGACCCGTCCCGGTACTGCGATCCCGACCACCTCCCCGCCGGACGTCGTCAGCGCGATCTCGCCCCGCTTCAGCCGCAGCGCATCATCGCCGAACAGCTCCCGGCGCCAGCCGCGGAGCGCCGCAACATCCGGCTCGTCCTCGACCGCGATCCGCTCCAGGTCCTCGCTGTCGGCAATCAGCCGCGGCGCCACACGATGCCGCGCGGCAGCCGCCTTCAACAGCACCTTGAGCAGGTCGACAAGCGCGACCGCATCCGCCGGTAGCTGGTTGCCGGTATTGAGCCGCGGCACCGTCGTGGGATCGCGTTCCAGCCCCCGGCGCACGGCTTCGACGATCTCTTTCGCGCGCGCCGAACGCCCGAACCCCTCGCTCAGCGTACGGAGTTGACCGAGCTCGCGGGTCTCCGTCGGCATCCTGTTGGCGATGTCATAGAGCGCCTCGTCCCGCAGGATCCTGGCGCGCGGAACATCCTGCTTCTGGGCCATCCGCTCACGCCACACCGCAAGCTCGATCAGGACGGAAAAGGCCTTCTTGCTCTTGACCCGCTGCTTCATGCGCCTCCAGGCATTCTCAGGCGCATGCTCGTAGGTGGCGGGATCCGTCATCGCCGCCATCTCCTCCGCCAGCCAGGAGCCCCGCCCGGTGGAATCGATATCGGACTTGAGCTGCCGGTAGATCTCGCGCAGATGCGTCACATCGCCCAGGGCGTACGTAAGCTGGGTGTCCGACAGCGGCCGCCGCCGCCAGTCGGTGAACCGCGATGACTTGTCGACATCGGCGCCGGTCAGCCTCTTCACCAGATGACCGTAGCTCACCGACTCCCCGAATCCGCACACCATCGCAGCAATCTGCGTGTCGAAAATCGGAGTTGGGATGAGACCCGCGCCGACGAATACGATCTCGATATCCTGCCGGCCGGCGTGGAACACCTTCACGACGCTGTCGTCGGCCATCAGCCGGTAGAACGGCGACAGCTCAATCCCCTGGGCCAGCGGATCGACGATGACGGCCTCGTCCGGCCCGGCGATTTGCACGAGACAGAGCTGGGGCCAGTACGTCTCCTCCCGCACGAACTCGGTGTCGACCGTTATAAACGGGCTGGTCCCGAGCCGATTGCAGACCTCCGCCAGTTCGTCTGTCGTCTTGATCACGTTCATCGCACACGGATATAGCCGACCCGCCAGACGATGCAAATCCCGCCGGAACACCGGCTTTGGCGCAAACAATCGCGTCCGCGCTATCAGCACGCCAATCAATTGCCCTCACCTCGCCCACACCTCGCCGCGATGGGCGCTCAGGTTCGGATCTGACACGGTTGTCGTTCGACCCATGGCATGGTTCTGGCCGAGGGGTTCTGGCAGAGGGTGCCGGCCGGGAAGGTACTGGCTGGCCACGCCGGGCGATCGATAAAGGCCACGTGCGCGAGGGTTGGCCTGGGGATGGGGCTCCGGGCTTGCTGCTGGTGTTGGCTGACGTTTCTTCGGAGCACCCGCCGACGTAACTGGGCAGGCGCCGCTGCGCCCTGCCGGAGAAGGAGCAGGTCCATGTTCGAGTTCGGCCGCGTATTGGCTTCCGTAGCTGCTGCAACCGTAATCGTGGCAATCGCTGCCGGCACTGTGACGGCGAGCGCACCCACCTCTCCGCTCGCCCAGCTTGCCGGCCGCTGGGCCGGGCCCGGCGTCGTCGTCCCCTACAGTGGCCGCAGCGAGAATTTCAAATGCGTCGTGACCTATTTTTCGGGCTCCGACGGGACCAAGGTGCGCCAGAACCTGCGATGCAGGAACGAGAACTACCGGTTGGACGCCGCCACTCACCTCGTCATCCTCGGCAGCGAGGTCCGCGGACATTGGAGGGAAAACACTCATTCGCTGGAAGGGACGGTTGCCGGTATCGTCACCGCCGATGGATTTGACGTCGTGCTGGCCGGCCGCTTCTTCCAGGCCCGGATGGCCGTCGCCGGCGTCGACTGCCAGCAATCGGTCAAGGTCGTGCCGGCGCGCGCCGACCAGTTCCGCGAGATCGTCGCCTCGCTCAAGCGCTGCTGACCGCGTCAGCCCGCCAGCCTGACGAAACCGTGTTTCAAGCCGGTTCACACCGGCCGCCCCCACCGGCTATGGTCATGCCGCGCCCCGCGTCGACCGGGCACAACGGTGCGCCAAGCAGGCGGGGAATGCGCGGGAGATCTGGCGATGAAATTCTCGTTCTTCATGATGCCATGCCATCATCCGCGCGAGAATCCCGCGCTCGCTTTCCAGCGTGACATCGAACTGATCCAATTCGCCGATTATCTCGGGTTCGACGAGTTCATGATCGGCGAGCATCATTCCGGAGGCTGGGAGACCATGCCCGCCCCGGAGATGGCGCTGGCGATGGCCGCTGCAAAGGCGCAGCGCATTCGTCTCGGCACATCCGTGTTCAGCGCGCCGTTTCACCACCCGTTCCACCTTGCCGAGCGCATGTGCTTCCTCGACCACCTGACCCGGGGCCGCGCCATTCTCGGCGTCGGGCCCTGCAGCCTGGTCACGGACAAGATCCTGTTCAACATGGATGAAAGCGTCCTATATCCGATGCTGCACGAGTCGATCGACGTCATCGTCCGTCTGCTCGAATCGCCGGAGCCGATCAGCCATCGGGGGCGGTTCTGGCAGTTCAGCGACATGCGGCTGCAATTGCGCTCGTTTCAGCAGCCCCGCCTGCCGCTGGCGCTGCCTTCGGCCGGGACCCGGGAGAATCTCGAGCTGATCGGCCGTCACGGCATGATCTGGATGTGTCCCGCCGGCAAGAACCGGGGCTCCAGCAACCAACAGCTCGAACGTTGGCAAATCGTCGAGGCCGCCGCCCACAAGGCCGGCCGGACCGCAGACCGCGGCAACTGGCGCATGACCACCTACATGTACCTCGCCGATACGGTCGATAGGGCATGGGACGACATCCGCACCGGCATGATGCGCGAGGTCGAGTATTTCTCCTCCATCGGTCTCCGCGGCCTGTTCCAGGAGCATCCCGACCAGCCGTTCGAGCAGTTCACGCCGGAATCCGTCGTCGATCGGCGCGACTGGGTGATTGGCACGCCCGACGACGCCATCCGCTGGATCGAGCGCAAGCAGGAGGAGACCGGCGGCTTCGGCGGCGTGATGCTGACCGCGCACGAGTGGACCGACTTCGAGCGCATCCGCCGGTCGACGGAAATGTTCGCCCGCTACGTGATGCCGCGCTTCCAGGGCCACAACGCCACCTTCCAGGATGAGTGGAGGCGTATCGAAGCCAACCGCCGCAATGGCACCGTCCCGCTCGATACAGGCGGTCGTCCGTCGAACCTGTGGAAATCCTGACGATTACGCATCCTTGTTGCTGCCTTGTTGCTGCGCCTCAAGACCACAGCTTCAACAGGCCGTAGCCTGGCGCCAGGAACACGCCGGCCCAAGCCAGCGACGATAGAACGCTGCCGATCAGGAACAGCGCCCACGGCATGTCCAGCATACCTGCCACCACCGGGACAAACGGACGCAAGCCCCCGATGAATTTTCCACCGACGATGCTCCATAGCCCCCACCGCTCGACGAAGGCATGCGATTTGGGGATCAGATCCGGAGCGGTCGAAAACGGCCAGATGCGATGAACGTCGTTTTTGAAGACGCGCCCCGCGAAATACGACACGACGTCGCCGAGCACTGCGCCGGCCGCGCCCGCAGCCCAAATCGGCAGGAAGTCCCCGCCCGCCGCGCTGTGCAGCCCCCCGATCGCAAGGAAAAGCAGGGTCGATGGCACAAACAGGGACACCAGCACGATGCCCTCCGCGAAACCGAGCAGGAACACGATCAGGCCCGTATAGGCTGCGTTGTTCCGGACGAATTCAACGACCCAGTCCATCAGGTCCGGATACCCCAGGGCTCAAGGCGCGACGCCTTGTCGTGAGCGGTTTGCGGTTGCAAGTCGGCGACGTGTTCAATAAATCAACCTCTCCGCGCGAACCGTGCCCGATCCGGATGGAGGCTCGGACAGGCGCGGTGTCGGCAGCGATACCACGAATGCTATATAGATCGCGTAACGCAAGCGAGACCGCCGTGGCCGGCCGCACAATCACGCCAGGCAGGCGGGCATGCCCAGCATACGAGCGCAGGATCTCGGCTCGCGGCAACGGGCAGGCGGTCAGTCGCGGGATCATCGGTCACCGTCGCATGGCGACGGCAATTCGAGGTGGGGGATCAAGGTATCATGATACCTGGAACGGCAACTGAGCAGGCCGGCGGATCGCGCAGCAGGTTGCAGCGCCTCAGGCAGGCCGTCCACCGGCACAAGCCGATGAGCAAGCAGGGCCTGCAGGAGCGCTTGTTCACGCTCGCCTTCTCCGGCCTGGTCTATCCGCAGATCTGGGAGGACCCCGTCGTTGATCTCGAAGCGCTGGAGCTCAAGGACGGCGAGCATCTGGTCGCGATTGCCTCCGGCGGCTGCAATATCCTCAGCTACCTGACGGCCGCGCCCGTGCGCGTCACGGCGATCGACCTCAACCCCGCCCACATCGCGTTGAACAAACTCAAGACCGCGGCGGTTCGCTATCTGCCCGACTATCGGACCTTTCATCGCTTCTTCGCCGAAGCCGACGCGCGCGAGAACGTCCAGGCCTACTTCAACTACCTCCGCCCGCATCTCGATGAGCAAACGCGCCGCTATTGGGAATCCCGCAACGTCATCGGCCGCCGCCGCATCGGCTATTTCCGTTCCAACCTCTACCGCCACGGTTTGCTCGGCACATTCATCGGCGCCAGCCACCTGATCGCCCGCGTGCATGGCCGCAACCCACGCAAAATTCTCACCGCTAAAACCCGCGACGAGCAGCGCCGCATTTTCGAGACCGAGCTGGCGCCGCTGTTCGAGAAGAAGCACATCCGCTGGCTCTGCGAGAAGCCGTCTGCCTTGTTCGGCCTTGGCATCCCCCCCTCTCAGTTCGAAGCGCTGAAAGGCAATGAGAGCCACATGGCAAAGGTCCTGCGCTCCCGCCTCGAGCGTCTGGCCTGCGACTTCGATCTCGCCGACAACTATTTTGCCTGGCAGGCCTTCGGCCGCCGTTACGCCTCAGGTGGATCGGGGCCGCTGCCGCCCTACCTCCAGCGTGGGAATTTCGAGACGCTGCGTGAACGCGTCGACAAGATCGAGGTTCAGCATCGCTCATTCACGGAGTATCTCGGCTCGCAGCAGCCGGGCACCATCGACGCCTTTGTCCTGCTCGACGCGCAGGACTGGATGACCGATGACCAGTTGACCAGCCTATGGACAGAGATCGCCCGTGCCGCAGCCCCTGGAGCACGCATCATCTTCCGCACTGCTGGAGAGGAAACCATCCTTCCAGGCCGCATTCCGCAGGAGATCCTCTCCCGCTTCGACTACGATCCCGAACGCTGCCGGGCAATGTCGCTCAAGGACCGTTCCTCGATCTACGGCGGCTTCCATCTCTACGTCATGCGTCCTGATGCAGCCATGAAGCCGAACGGCGGAGCGCACGCGTGACGCATGCAGATGCCGATCACCGCGCCCATATGGACGGGATCTACCGCTACCAGCGGTACATCTACGATGCCACCCGCAAATATTACCTGCTTGGGCGCGACCGGCTTCTCGATGATCTGAAGCCGCCGCCATCGGGGACCATCTTGGAGATCGGCTGCGGCACGGGCCGCAATCTGATTCTCGCAGCGCGCCGCTACCCTCACGCGCGTCTGTACGGCTTCGACATTTCAAGCGAGATGCTGAAGAGTGCCCGCACATCCATCGACCGCGCGGGACTGTCAGACCGCGTCTTCGTCGCAGAAGGGGACGCCACGGCATTCGATACGCAGGCGTTGTTCTCGATCCCCTCTTTCGACCGCGTGTTCATCTCCTATGCGCTGTCGATGATCCCTCCCTGGCGCCAGTCGCTGCGGCCTGCGCTGGCAGCCGTGGCGCCGGGCGGACGCCTGCACATCGTGGATTTCGGACAGCAGGCGGGATGGCCGAAGTGGTTCAGGGCGGTTCTCTTCGCCTGGCTCGCCCGCTTTTCCGTCAGCCCACGCGCCGATCTCGAGCAGGCGCTCGCCGAAGCATCCTCGGCCGTTGGCGCGTCCTTGAAGTTCGAACGGCTCTACCGCGGCTATGCCGACTACGCCGTCCTGACGCGCCCGGCCTGACAGCGGTAGGCCGCTGCCTGTCACGACTTCGGCTGAAGCTTGTCCTGCTCGGCCCATCCTTTGTAGCCACGGTAGTCGACGGGACACCAGCCGGACTTGCAGGCGCCGGTGATCTTCACGCCGCAGGTGTTGGCCGTGAAGCCGTATCTGAGCGCGAATTTCTCGCCCGGTCCCGTCCGCACCTTGAGCGTACCACCTTCTTCCACCCCCCGGACACAATGTTCGGCGCCAATCTCAAGCGGCGTAGCAGCGGCGGGCTTCTCCGGCGGCCGCGCCGCGGGCTGTGGCTTCGGCGCCGGCATTGGCACATCAGCGGCGCGAGGCGCCGTCTCCGGACGAGGCGGCTGCGCCACCGGCTCTTCTTGTGCAGAAGGGCGCGCGGCATTGGGAACCGTGGTGGTCGTCTTCGCCGGAGGATCGGCGGGTTCAGGATGCCGGTCCGGCGGATCGTCAGGATCGGGCGCAGCGGTGATATCCCTGTCCGGTTCGCCGGCTGGACTTCCGGGCGGTTCGCGCACAACGTCCATAGGATCCGTCGCATCATCGAGCCTGCGTTGACGCGCGAGTTCATCCGCGGTTGGCGGGCGAAGCCAGCCAAGAAAGTTAGAATTCGACCATCCGGTCTGTCCGCGCCACGAGACCCGGCACCAGCGTCCGCGGCAACCCAGGACTCTCACATCGCAAACGCCGGCGGGAATGGCCGCAACCGGCCTGTTGCGAACGCCCGGCCCCTCTCGCATCTGCAGCCGGTCGCCGGGATCGATGCCGACCACGCAGATCGCCGCCGCGGTTCCCGCCGACAGTCCGAGCGCAACACAGCCGATCGATGCCGCCGCCAACCAGCGGGAATGAGCAGACCCACGCATCGAGCATCCTCAATCAGCTATTCCAATTCCAGTCTCGTCCGACGTCCTCGTATCACGAGGATGGGGCACAAAATTGAGCCCGATGCCTTTCAATCTCCGCCGTCGCCACCTCGGCGGGATCGCAGGCGCGGCGCAACCGTTCGCCCGTTCAGGCACCCTTCGCAAACAACTCGCGTCCGATCAGCATCCGGCGGATTTCACTCGTACCCGCACCGATCTCATAAAGCTTTGCATCGCGCAGAAGGCGCCCCGTCGGCGTCTCGTTGATGTATCCCATCCCGCCAAGCAGTTGAACGGCATCGAGCGCGACCTTCGTTGCCTTCTCCGCCGCATAGAGGATGGCGCCTGCGGCATCCTCCCGCGTCGTGCGTCCTTCATCGCACGCACGCGCAACCGCATAGACGTAGGCGCGGCACGCGTTCATCCCCACGTACATGTCTGCGATTTTTCCCTGCACCAACTGGAACTCGCCGATCGGCTGGCCGAATTGTTTGCGTTCGTGAATGAACGGCAACACCACGTCCATCGCTGCGGCCATTATGCCAAGCGGACCACCCGCCAGCACCACCCGCTCATAGTCGAGGCCGGACATCAGGATCTTCACCCCCTGGCCCGGCGCGCCGAGCACGTTCTCCGCCGGCACCTCGCAATCTTCAAACACCAGTTCCCCGGTCGGCGACCCGCGCATGCCGAGCTTGTCGAGCTTCTGCGCCACGTGAAATCCCTTGAATCCCGTCTCGACGATAAACGCCGTTATCCCTCGCGCGCCCGCCGCCGGATCGGTTTTCGCGTAGACCACGAGCACATCGCCGCCCGGTCCGTTGGTGATCCAGAGCTTCGATCCGTTGAGGACGTAGCGGTCGCTTTTCTTGTCCGCGCGCAACGTCATCGAAACGACATCGCTGCCCGACCCGGCCTCCGACATCGCCAGCCCGCCGAGCGTCTCGCCCGCGATCAGCGCCGGCAGATACCGCTGCTTCTGCGCAGCCGAGCCGTTACGGCGGATCTGGTTGATGCAAAGGTTGGAATGCGCGCCATAGGACAGTCCGACCGACGCGGAGCCGCGCGAGATCTCCTCCATCGCGACGCAATGCTCCAGGTAGCCCAGTCCCGAGCCCCCGAAGTCTTCCTCCACGGTAATCCCGTGCAGGCCGAGCGCGCCCATCTGCGGCCAGAGATATCGGGGAAACGCGTCGGTCTTGTCGATCTCGGCTGCAATCGGCGCGATCTTGTCGGCGGTGAAGGCGCGCGTCGTCTCGCGCAACTGATCGGCAACCTCGCCAAGTCCGAAATCGAAATCGGAAAGCCTGTTTGCGATCATGGCCGCCTCTGCCGTTTTATATATCCCAGCCTGCGTCGCGCATGCCGGCAT
>JBFWYV010000215.1:0-8892 GCA_050186055.1 Hyphomicrobiaceae bacterium
GTTACGCAGTCGGAGTTCGAGGACGCCAAGGACAAGGTGATGATGGGCTCGGAGCGCCGCTCGATGGCGATGACCGAGGAGGAGAAGCTGGCGACAGCTTATCACGAGGCGGGTCACGCCATCGTCAACGTGCTGGTGCCGGGCAACGATCCGCTGCACAAGGTGACGATCATCCCGCGCGGGCGTGCTCTCGGCGTGACGATGAGCCTGCCGGAGCGCGACAAGCTCAGCTATTCCAAGCAGTGGTGCGAGGCGCGGCTGGCGATGACGTTCGGCGGACGTGTCGCCGAGCAGCTGATCTACGGCAAGGATCACTTGAACACCGGTGCGGCGTCCGATATCCAGCAGGCCACCAACATGGCCCGCCGCATGGTCACGGAGTGGGGCATGAGCGATAAGCTCGGGCCGCTGCTCTACAGCGAGAACCAGCAGGAGGTGTTCCTGGGGCACGCCATCACCCAGCGTCAGAACATGAGCGAGGAGACGGCGAAGCTGATCGACGAGGAGATTCGCCGGTTCGTCAACGGCGGTTACGAGAAGGCGTGGGAAGTGCTGTCGGCCAACCGCGACAAGCTGGAAGCCGTGACGCAGGCCCTGATGGAGTTCGAGACGATCTCCGGAGAAGAGTGCATTGCCGTGATGAGCGGCGAGAAGATCGTCCGCAAGGACGACGACGAGGCGACGAGAGGGCCGCTCGGGACGGCCGTGCCGACCGCAGGCCGGCCGCGGCCGCGCGAGGAGCCGGGTCCAGGCAGCCTGCCGGAGCCGCAACCGAGGTAGACTGCCTCGCCGGCCAGCATGCGCGACATCGAAGGCCATCCGACGCACATCGTCGGATGGCCTTTGCATTTGCGGCTCAACATGCGAGGGGGTGTTCGCGATGTTTCGAGCGCGTGGGAGATCATGCAAGGGGAGACCGGAAGTATGGAAATGGACAGCAATCGAGTCCTCGCGGCCGTCGGCGGCGCATAGGAGCGGCTGCCGGTGCTTCGAGAGATCTATGTCAGGCCGATCGGGCTCTATCCTGCCGCGCAGGCCGACCGCGCGGAGACTGTGCTTGGAGGCTTGCGGCTCGCCAGCGGCTGGCTCGATTTCATGGGCGTCGAGGTGATCGAGCGCAACGGCGCGCTGGTCGAGCGGCGGCTCACCGGGCTTTCGGATTTCCTCGAACGGGATTGGGGCCGCCGCACGCTGAATGCGGCCGACATGTTCGAGGCATTGCGGGCTCCCCGGCCGCGGCTGGCGGGCCTGGACCTCGGCCGCCCGCGGCTGATGGGCATCGTCAACGTGACACCTGACAGCTTCTCGGACGGCGGGCAGCACGCGACGGCGCAGTCCGCGATTGATCATGCTTTCCGGCTGGAGGAGGAAGGTGCCGATATTGTCGATATCGGCGCCGAGTCCACGCGTCCGGGCGCTGCGCCCATTTCCGTGGCCGAGGAGTTGGGGCGGGCGCTGCCGGTCATCGAAGGGCTGGCCGGCAAGACGAATGCGCTGATCTCGATCGATACCCGGAACGCCGAGACGATGCGGGCAGCGGCATCTGCCGGGGCCGATATCATCAATGACGTTTCGGCGCTCTCGCATGACCGGGATGCGCTCGAAGCAGTGGCTGAGACCGGGCTGCCGGTGGTCCTGATGCACGCGCAGGGCGACCCGCGTACGATGCAGGACAATCCGACGTATGACGACGTGCTGCTCGACGTGTTCGACTACCTCGAAGCGCGCATCGAGGCGTGCGAGCGCGTGGGCATCGCGCGGTCGAAGGTGATCGTCGATCCGGGAATAGGATTCGGCAAGACGCTCGAGCACAATCTGGAGCTGATGGCCGGGCTGTCGCTGCTGCACGGTCTCGGCGTCCCGGTTCTGCTGGGAGCCTCGCGCAAGCGCTTCATCGGCACGCTGTCAGGCGTCGGCGTCGCAGGCGAGCGGGTCATGGGATCGGCCGGTGCCGCGCTGGCGGCGGCGGCGCAAGGGGCGCAGATCATCCGTGTGCACGACGTTGCCGCGACCCGGCAGGCGCTGTCGGTGTGGCTCGCCTCGTCGGAGGGCAAGCGCCCCGGCGATAATGACCCCGGCGCTCACAAGCCGTAGCGGGACCACATCGACCGTGCTTCCAGCGTAGAGACGACATCCTCTGCGAACGTGGGATCGCCGGTGTCCTGCGCCGTCGAGGATATGCCAGGCAGACGCCGGAGACGGGAGAGAAGGCCGCCTGAGGAGATCGGCACCGGCTTCAGCACGACCTTGGGTCCGTACATCTGCTGAAGCTTTGCACGCATATCGGTCAGACCGTCGATCAGGCCCAGCTCGTGTGCTTTCGCCGCGGACCAGAAGGCGCCGGAAAACAGCTCCGTATCCGGCGCGCGGAGACGGCCTGCGCGGCGGTCCTTGGCGACACCGATGAAGACGTCGTGCACATCGCGCTGGATCGACTTGAGGCGTCCGATGTCGTCGGCATTCTCCGGGAGGAAGGGGTCGAGCGAACCCTTGTGGCGGCCGGCGGTGTAGACGCGGCGCTCGACGCCGAGCTTCTCGATCGCCTTGTCGAGGCCGAAGCTGGCGGAGATCACGCCGATGGAGCCGATGATCGAGGACGGATCGGCGTAGATCTCGTCGCCGGAAAGCGCGAGGTAGTAGCCGCCGGAGGCCGCCACGTCCTCGCAGAACACCAGGACCTTCTTCTTCTTCTCTTCAGCGAGGTGCCGCACGCGCTTGAAGATCAGGCTGGACTGGACCGGCGATCCGCCCGGACTGTTGACGACAATGGCGACGGTCGGAAGGCGGGACATCGAGAAGCTGCGTTCAAGCGGTCCTGCGATGGTCGCGAGTGACAAGCCGGGCCGCAGCGGCGTCGCCATGCCGATCGGGCCGGAAAGGCGCAGCACGGGAACGACGGGGCGGCGGGAGAACGGCCACATGGCAAGCTCGCTAGATTGGCGGCAGGGAGACTACCGGTTGTTGGCTGGGACAGGCGGTGAACTGTGCGACTGACTGGTGAGATTGCGATGCGCGCCCGGCCCAGCATCCGATATCCGCCCTCGCGCCGGCTATTTCAAGGTGGCTGGTGCTCGCCGACGCTCAAGCCGATATGTCCGGCCACGTCAGCGGAGCTCCGTTACGCAGAACCCGATCGATCTCGGCGACAAATCCGTTGCCGTCGCCATGCAGGACAAGGCCCTGGTGAATTGTCATAGGCGCACCGGACGCCTTGCGGGCGCGCAGCAGAATGCGGTGGGCGGGTGTCTTCTCCCGGGGATGGATCGGCAGAACCTCGACGGCGCCGAAGCGTCCGTCGAGGGCGGCCAGGATGCGGCCAAGCGCGTCGGCCCGATGGATCATCAGCAGCAGTCCGCGCGGCGCCGCCATTCGCACCAGGAACCGGGCCCACCGGTCGAGGTCGCCCGCCGCCATGAGGTTGGCGCCGGCCTTGAGCGGGTCAGGGGGCGGGCGTCCGGCGCCCTGCTCGTCGTAGGGTGGGTTGGCCATCACGATGTCGAACGAGTCCGGGGACAGACCCGCTGCGGCGAGTTCCGGAGCAGGTGCGCGGAGGTCCTGGCAGATGACACGGATGCGTCCGTCGAGGTTGTTGCGCTCGACGTTGAGAGAAGCCAGGGATGCCAACTCGCGTTCGCGCTCCACGAGCGTGACGCGGGCCTGTGCAACGCGGCGGGCCACGCAGAGTCCGACCACGCCGACGCCGGCGCCTGCGTCGAGGACGCGGATGGGTGAGGCATGGGTGTGGCTTGCGGGCGCGGGCATTGCGGCCGCGAGCAGGACGGCGTCGAGGCCGGCCCGGTAGGCACGGGACGGCTGCAGGATCTGCAGTGCGCCGCCCAGGAAGGCATCACAGGTCGTCGCGGCGGGTTCTATGTCGGCATCGGCTTCGGTCATGGCGATATCAGCCATTCGGTGAGGTCGGCGTCCCGGAGAGCCCTTCTCGCGCGCGCTTCGTCATCGTCGGCGACCATCAGGCGGCGCGGGAACATGCCGATGGAGCCTTCCATAACGCTCATGTTGGCGTCCATCACGATCGGCTCGATGCCGGTCTGCCGGAGGACGTTCTCGGCAAAGCTCAGGACGACGATATCGTTGGTCCGCATGATCTCACGCATTGCGGGCATCCCTGCGCACGATTTTCTGCTCAGCGCCGTCTGAGCAGGCGGCGGACCGAGGTGCGCCGATTTGCCGGAAAGTTGGATCGGGTATAGTGCTTATAGTGGATTGGAATCAACAGTATGAGGTGGCCGCTGTGGGGGTTGTTGTCCCTCTTGAAGACTCGCGCGACGGATCGCTCCAGCCCTTGATCGATCTGGTGAATGAGGACATGGGCGGCGTGAACCGCATCATTCTCGACAAGGCGGTTTCCGACGTCGAACTCATCCCTCAGCTCGCTCATCACCTGATCGCCTCGGGCGGCAAGCGGCTGCGCCCGATGCTGACGATCGCGGCAGCGAAGCTGGCCGGCTATCGTGGCGACGGCCACATCCGGCTGGCGGCGGCGGTCGAGTTCATGCACACCGCCACGTTGCTGCATGACGATGTGGTGGATGAAAGCGACCTGCGGCGCGGCAAGCAGACCGCGCGGCTGCTGTGGGGCAACCAGGCCAGCGTTCTTGTCGGCGACTTCCTGCTGGGGCAGGCGTTCCGCATGATGGTCGACGTCGGCTCGCTGCCGGCGCTGAAGATCCTGTCGAATGCGTCGGCGGTGATCGCGGAAGGCGAGGTGATGCAGCTTGCCGCCGCCAAGAACATGGCAACGACCGAGGACGAATATCTCGCTATCATCCATGCCAAGACCGCTGCGCTGTTCTCTGCCGCAGCGGAGGTGGGAGCGGCGATTGCCGGCCGGCCGTCCGAGGAGCAGGCGGCTATGAAATCGTACGGCAAGACGCTCGGCATCGCGTTTCAGCTTATCGACGACGCGCTGGACTATTCGGGCGACAGCGCAAGGCTCGGCAAGTCCGTCGGCGATGACTTCCGGGAAGGCAAGATCACGCTGCCGGTGATCCTGTCGTTCCGCCGCGGCAACGATACGGAGCGGGGGTTCTGGCAGCGCACGCTGGTCGGCGGCGATATCGAAGACGGCGATGTCGAGCATGCGATCGGATTGATGAAGAAGCACAAGGCGCTGGAGGCGACCGTCGAGCGGGCGCGCCACTACGGCGACATGGCGCGTGACGCGCTCGGCCTGTTCCGCGACAGCGAGGCCAAGAAGGCCATGCTCGATGCCGTCACCTTCTGCATCGGCCGGGCGCACTGAGCGGGGGCGGCCTTGCAGCCGGTCGCGACAGCATGACGAGGGCGGCATGGCGATCACGGTGCTATCGGCCGGCGCGGTAAAAGGGGCCGTTACGTGCCTCGCCGAAACGTTCAAGCAGCAGACGGGAGAAGAGATCTCGTTCAGGTTCGGGACCGCAGGCAACGTGCGCCAGCGACTGTCGGCGGGTGAAGCCGGCGACGTGGTGATCGCGACCGAGGCTGCGCTGCAACTGATGGCGCGCGACGGGCTGATCGTGGTCGAAACGGCTTGCGGGGTCGGGCGTACATTGACCGGCGTCTGCGTGCCGGCGGGACGCGAGCATCCCCCACTTGCGAGTATCGAGGACTTTCGCCGGCTGCTGCTGGACGTGCGCTCGTTCGCATATACCGATCCGGCCGCCGGCGGGACGTCCGGGACGTTCTTTGCCGGGTTGCTGGAGCGGCTCGAGCTGACTGGGCAGGTCGCATCGAAGGCCGTGCTTTGCCGCGGCGGCGAGGATGTCGCGAGGACGGTAGCGGCAGGTCGTGCAGACGCCGGGTCCACATTCATCAGCGAGATGATCCCGGTGGCCGGCGTGGGTGTCGTCGGTCCGCTGCCCGATGAGATCGGCAATGAGACCGGTTATTCCGGCGCGGTGCTGAGCGTGTCGCGAAATGCGCCGATGGCGGCGAGGTTTCTGGACATGCTGGTCGATCCAAACCACCGTCGCGTCTGGGCGGGGGCGGGGTTCTTATGAATTCTGATGAAGGCGCCGGGTTGGTCCGTCAGCGATTGCGAAACGCCTCCGCCATGCGATGCAGCGGCTTGTCGAGCAGCGATCGGATCTCGGCATCGACATTGCAGTCCTCCATGGCGCGGCGCATGCACATCATCCATTGGTCCCGTTCGGTCTCGCCGATGGCATAAGGCCGGTGGGCCGAGACGATGCACTTGTGGTCCGGGCGCTGGAAATACAGCGGCGGACCGCCGAGCCAGCCGCTCAGGAACTCGAATAGCCGGTCCCGCATGGGCGTGAGATCGCGCGCGTGCATTGCGCGAATCGCGGCAGCCGCAGGGTCGCTGTCCATGATGTCGTAGAAGCGATCGACGATCCGGCGAACCGCAGCCGCGCCTCCGATCAGTTCGTAGGGAGACGATTGGATCGGAGCGGCAGGTGTCGTGCCGGTAGCTGTCATGTGCCCGCGTCGTCCCGCAGTTGATTTGGGCGCTGATGGTTAGATGCGTTCCGCCGCGAAATATTGACATAGGTCAATCACGGCGATGTTGTCCCGCCGAGATTGCCGCTTGGCCTTCGCGGCGGGGGGTGCCATGCTGATTGGATGGCAGATCAATTCGCGATTGTCCTGGAGGACGTCAGCAAGCGGTATGGTGACGGGCCGCCGGTGCTGGATGGTGTCGGACTCACCATTGCCCGGCGCGAGTTCGTCGCAATCGTCGGCGGGTCCGGCTCCGGCAAGACGACGCTGCTCGGTATGATCAACCGGCTCACGGCGCCCTCGAGCGGCTCGGTGCTCGTCAACGGCGAGGATGTGACGTCGCTCGATCCGATCGCGCTGAGGCGGCGCATCGGCTATGTGTTCCAGGAAGTCGGCCTGTTCCCTCACATGACGGTGGAGGAGAACATCGCGATCACGCCGCGACTGCTCTGCTGGCCGCACGAGCGCATCGCGGCGCGCGTCGAGGAACTCCTGCGGCTGGTCCAGCTCGAAGACGGTTTCAGGACACGGTTTCCAGCGCAACTCTCCGGCGGGCAACGGCAGCGCATCGGCGTCGCGCGGGCATTGGCGGCGGGGCCGGAGATCATGCTCATGGATGAGCCGTTCGCGGCGCTCGATCCGCTGACGCGCGACTCGCTCGGGCAGGACTACCGGGCACTGCATGAGCAGCTCGGCCTGACGAGCGTGATGATCACGCACGACATGCTGGAGGCGCTGGAGCTTGGCGACCGCATCGTCGTTCTCGATGAAGGACGGATCATCGCTCAAGGCGGACCGGGCGAGCTTGCCCGGCACGAGAGCGAGTTTGTCCGGCGGCTGATCGATGCGCCGCGGCAGTACGCGGCCCGCGTCGGCCGGCTGTTCGAGCAGGCAGGCGACACCGGACAAACCGCGGCCGCGCAGGGGGGCGGCCGGTAATGGATTTCCGGTTTGCCGATGCGATGTCGCGATTGCCGGACTATCTCGGCAACCATGTGCTGGTCAGCTTCACGGCGCTGGTGATCGGGCTTGCAGCCAGCCTGCCGCTGGCGTTGCTATCGCTGCGCCGGCCGATCCTGCGCAATCTGCTTCTGACCGCGACCAGCATCGTGCAGACGATTCCCGGTCTTGCGCTGCTGGCGCTGTTCTATCCGCTGCTGCTCGGGGTCGCTGCGATCTGCGAAAGCACGTTCGGGTTTTCGTTCTCGGCGCTCGGGTTTCTTCCGGCCGTGCTGGCGCTGGCGCTGTACAGCATGCTGCCGGTGGTCCGGAATACGATCACGGGACTGATGAGCATCGAGCCTGCGATCCGGAAGTCGGCAGCGGGTGTCGGGATGACGCCGCAGCAATCGTTGCGGATGGTCGAGTTGCCGCTGGCATTGCCGGTGATCATGGCCGGGGTGCGAACCGCCTCGGTGTGGGTGATCGGGACCGCGACGCTCTCGACGCCGATCGGACAGACGAGTCTCGGCAACTACATCTTCATCGGGCTGCAGACGCAGAACTGGATATTCGTGCTGTTCGGCTGCGTATCGGCCGCGGTGCTGGCGCTTGCGGTCGATCAGATGCTGGCGTTGATGGAAAGCGGGTATTCCGGCCGTCGGCGATGGCGGGTTGCGACAGGTGCGGCAGGGTTTGCCGCGATCCTGCTGGTATCTCTCCTGCCGCTCGTGGGGCAGGAGCGCAGCGCCTACACGATCGGCTCGAAGACGTTTGCGGAGCAGTACATCCTCGCGAACCTGCTGGAACGGCGTCTGGAGGCGGCGGGTCTGTCGGCGCGGAGGACGAATGGGCTTGGGTCGGCCGTCGTATTCGAAGCGCTGGTCTCCGGCGAGGTCGACGCGTACGTCGACTATACGGGCACGATCTGGACCAACCAGATGAAGCGGACGGACGTGAAGCCGCGGGCGGACGTTCTGGCCGGTGTCGAAGCCTGGCTGGAGAAGACCTACAACGTGAAGGTGCTCGGCGCTCTCGGATTCGAGAACGCCTACAGTCTCGCGGTATCGGCGAAGCGCGCACAGCAGGACGGGCTCAAGACCATCGCCGATCTTGCCAGCGTTGCGCCGGACATGACCATCGCGGGCGACTACGAGTTCTTCGGGCGTCCCGAATGGCGCTCGATCCGCGATACGTACGGACTGAGGTTCCGCAACCAGCGGCTGATGCAGGCAGAGTTCATGTATCAGGCGGCTGGCGCAGGCGAGGTCGATGTCATATCGGCCTATACCAGCGACGGGCGGATTGCGAAGTTCGACCTCAAGGTGCTCGAGGATCCCAGGCAGGCCATCCCGCCCTACGATGCGATCCTTCTCGTCTCGGCGAAGCGGTCGGCGGACAAGGCATTCATGGCCGCGCTGGCGCCGCTCGTCGGCGCGATCGATGTATCAGTGATGCGCGAGGCCAATGCCCGGGCGAGCGATGGCGCCTCGC
>JBFWYV010000216.1:0-8843 GCA_050186055.1 Hyphomicrobiaceae bacterium
TCCGCCCTCAAGCCGGGCGGTCCGGTTCCCAACACCGGCGGCACCTCGTGCATCCTCATTGCCGATAATGACGGCAACATGATCTCGATCGTCCAGAGCATTTACAACGTGTTCGGATCGACATTCCTGGAACCGGAAACGGGCATCCTGTTCAACAACAGGATGCAGGACTTCGATCATCGGCCGGGACAGCTCAATAGTGTCGGGCCGGGACGGCGCCCATTCCATACGCTGTGCCCGATCCTGGTGCATCGTGAGGACGGGCGTCCGCGCTTCGCGCTGGCCTCGCCCGGCGGCATCAGCCAGACGCTGACGGCAAGCCAGGTACTGACCGAACTCCTGGACCGTGGCCGTGATGTCTCGGCGGCGGTCGAAGCGCCGCGCTGGTGCAATCGGAAATCCGGCGACTTCCTGATCGAGCCGAGCTATCCGCCGGAGATCGTGGACAAGCTGGCTGCGATGGGGCATGAGGCCAAGCGTGCGGGCGATCCCTATTATTTCGGGTCTGCAAAGGTGATCGAGTGGCTCGAGAGCGGCAATCTTGCCGGAGCCGGCGATCATCGGCGTGAGGCATTTGCGCTCGGCACCTGAGCCGGACAAGTCGTTCCCAATCGGAGGCATGAGCGGCCTGGTGCGCCGCCCATGCTCCAGTTCGGGTGGTTCGCCGAAATTGTGCTCGCCTACGTCCGATGCGCTTGAGCGGACTCGGAGCGATGGTGCGGCCGGCCTTTGCGCTTGAAGCCCGGGCGTCCGTTCCCTGCCGGCCGGTGATTCTCGCCCGTGCGTTGTTTGCCGGGTTGTGCGAACCGGTTCTCCGCCTTGCCGTTGCGGTGACCGTTCTCCGGCTGCCGTTGGTCGTTGCGGCCAGCACCGGGCCTCGCATTGTGACGGGAGAACGGGCGGCTGCCGCGCGGCTCGTCGTGCTGATGCTCGCGCCGGTCGTCCCGGCGACCGCCGTTGCGCGATCGTTCGCCGCTGTCGCGATGACCATTGGGACCGAATGATTTCCGGTCGTCGTCCCTGTGATGGTCGGCGCGCCAGGGCCTGGCGTGCGATCCGTTGGCGCGCGGTGCCTGGGCGCCATTGCGCTTGTCGCCCTGCCGGTGACGCGGCGGGGCCGGGCGGTGCGCGTCACTCTCGGTCGAAACGCGGCGATCCTCGCTCGGGATCGACTGCCGTGTCAGCCGCTCGATGGCACGCAGGCGATCGCGCTCGTCCGGGGCGCAGAACGAGACGGCCTGGCCCGATGCGCCGGCACGCGCCGTGCGGCCGATGCGATGGACGTACGCTTCCGGCACTTCGGGAAGCTCGTAATTGACGACGTGGGTGATGCCGTCGATGTCGATCCCGCGAGCTGCGATATCGGTGGCTACGAGCACGCGGGTGCGTGCCGAACGGAAGGCGCTCAGAGCCTCCTCGCGCTGACGCTGGCTCTTGTTGCCGTGGATCGCTGCAGCGGCAATGCCGTTGGTCCCGAGATGCTTGGCGACCCGATCGGCGCCGCGCTTGGTCCGGGTGAAGACCAGGGTACGCAGCATCGCGGCGTCTGCGAGAAGCTCGGCGAGCAGCAGGCCCTTGCGTCCCGCTTCGATGTGGACCACGCGCTGAGCCACACGCTCCGCCGTCGACGAAACCGGCGTTACTGCAATACGAACAGGCGCGTCGAGCAGCTCTTCGGCGAGCCCGGCGATCTCACGCGGCATGGTGGCCGAGAAGAACAGGCTCTGGCGCCGCGAAGGGAGGTGGGAGGCGATGCGCCGGATCGGCTTGACGAAGCCGAGGTCGAGCATCTGGTCGGCCTCGTCGAGCACGAAGATCTCCGTGCCCGACAGGTCGACGGTGCGCTCGCCGACGTGGTCGAGAAGACGGCCGGGGGTGGCGACGAGGACGTCGACGCCACGCGCCAGGGCTGAAATCTGCGGTCTGATGCTCACGCCGCCATAGGCGACGGCGACGGTGACGCCGATGTGCCGGCCGTAAACGCGGAAGCTGTTGCCGATCTGGGCCGCCAGCTCTCGTGTCGGGGCCAGGACCAGCACGCGGCACCGCTTGCGGGAGGGCTGAGGGCGGTGGGCCGCCAACCGCGCGAGGATCGGCAGGGCGAAGGCAGCAGTCTTGCCGGTGCCTGTCTGGGCGATGCCGAGAAGGTCGGAGCCGGCCAGGACGACCGGGATCGCCTGTTCCTGGATCGGTGTCGGCGTGGTGTAGGATTCGGCCTCGAGCGTCTTGAGGATGGCTGCGGGCAGGCCGAGTTCGGAGAATGTCATTCCTAAGGGGATCTTTCATATGGCGCAAGCATGCGGCGGCCGGGCCAAACTCCATCGGCCGGCGCTGCAAGGGCGCGACTTGAGTGGATGCCCCGCGTGTCCTGGGCATCGGACAAAGCACTATTCAGGAAGCTCAACAGGCGGGATAAACGTCGGCCGGACGCGGACGTCCGATCTGCAATATGTCCCTTCACGCGGCTGGAGCGCCGGAATTCGCTCGTCGAGCGATGCGCGCATAAAGCATGCTGCGGTGCAAAAGTCAATGTCCGGCGGCATCCGGTTGCAAGGAGGCGGGTTGGCGGATAAGAGACGAGCATCCCATTTTACCGAGGAAAGCGGGTCAAGCCATGCAGGTCGACTCTGCGACTGTGAAGCGGATCGCGCGCCTGGCGCGCATCAAGATCACCGACGAGGAGGCCAAGGGGCTCGAAGGCGAGCTCAGCGGGATCCTGCAGTGGGTCGAGCAGCTCAGCGAGGTCGATACGAAGGACGTGGAGCCCATGACCCGGGTGGTGGCGAGCGAGCTCAAGAAGCGTGCGGATGTGGTGACGGACGGCGAGATCGCCGACAAGGTGACGCAGAACGCGCCGTTCGCCGAGGACCACTATTTCGTCGTGCCGAAAGTGGTCGAGTAATCGGGCCGGATAACGGACAGTCCTGGGGTGGGTGGAGGCTTGCCATGTACAAGATCTTCGCAGTGCTTGGCGTGGTCCTGATTTTAGCGGGGATTGCGCTGTTTGCTTTGCCGCGCGAGGCCACACGGTCCGTTGCGATGCGGCGGGGTCTGCAGCAGCCGGTGGGCGTCGTCAGTCATATGCTCAGCCTCGCGGAGCGCTACAACGCGCCGTTGTCGATCCTGTTCGGTGGCCTGAGCCTCTATTACTCCCGCAGGCGCTATATCGTCGAGCGCGACCGGGTCGGCGGCAAGGCCGGTTGAAGTATCCCGCGTCCCCGAGGCGCCGGCTGTGGAGGTGATATGCGGCTGCGCGCTGAACGTGTGTGGGTGATGCAGGACCACAATTTCACGAACGTGACCTTTGCCGACAACACAGAGGACCCGGCGGCCTACATCGTCGTCTCGCGGCTGCTTGCGCCCGACACGCTGCAGCGTCGCCTCGGTATGGACGGGGTCTATCTGGAGCTCGACGACGAGGAGTGCGCGGCCTACAGGGTGGCGACCGGCTATGTGCTCGACGGCAGCACCCTGCGGATCATGGTGTCCCCGTCCGCGATGAAGCGCCTCGGGCTTGATGGAGACCTTCTGATCGAGCTGTCCGAACCGGGCATCGATACGGACAAGCTGCAATCCGCCCTCAGATCAATATTCGAAGTCGAGCCCGAGACATGAGCGACCTGACCCGATTGACCCTTTCCGAGGCCCGCGACGGGCTGCGCCGGAAGGACTTTTCTGCGCTCGAACTGACGACGGCTTTCGTCGATGCGATCGACAGGAGCAACGGCGCGCTGAATGCGTACGTGCTGCCGACGCCGGAGAAGGCCATCGAGCGGGCCAAAGCCAGCGATGCCAGGATTGCCAACGGCGATGCGCGCGCGCTCGAGGGCATGCCTCTGGGCATCAAGGACCTGTTCTGCACCGAAGGGGAGCGGACGACCGCCTGCTCGAAGATCCTCGACGATTTCAAGCCCCCTTACGAATCAACCGTCACCCAGAACCTGTGGGATGCCGGCGCGGTGATGCTGGGCAAGCTCAACTGCGATGAGTTCGCGATGGGCTCCTCGAACGAGACAAGTTGCTTCGGTGCCGTCTGCAATCCGTGGCGCCGTATCGGAGCCGACGGCAGGATATCGACAGACAAGCTGGTCCCCGGCGGCTCGTCCGGTGGTTCGTCGGCGGCCGTTGCCGCCGATCTGTGCCTTGCTGCGACGGCGACGGACACCGGCGGATCGATCCGCCAGCCGGCCGCCCTGACGGGAACTGTCGGGATCAAGCCGACCTATGGCCGCTGCTCGCGGTGGGGCGTGGTGGCGTTCGCCTCGTCGCTCGACCAGGCCGGTCCGATCGCAAAAACGGTGCGCGATGCCGCGATCATGCTGCGGCACATGGCGAGCCACGATTTGAAGGACTCCACGTCGGTCGATGTTCCGGTGCCGGACTATGAGTCGGAGCTGGCGAAGGGGATCAAGGGGCTGCGCGTCGGCGTCCCGAAGGAGTATCACGTCGAAGGCATGTCGGCCGAGATCGACGCCTTATGGACGGCAGGCATCGACTGGCTGAAGGCGGCGGGCGCCACCATTCACGACATCTCCCTGCCTCACACCAAATATGCGCTGCCGGCCTACTACATCGTCGCGCCGGCGGAGGCGTCCTCCAATCTGGCGCGCTATGACGGCGTGCGCTACGGTCTGCGCGTGCCGGGCAAGGATCTGATCGACACCTATGAGTCCACGCGCGCGGCGGGCTTCGGCAAGGAAGTGAAGCGGCGGGTGCTGATCGGCACCTACGTGCTTTCGGCGGGCTACTACGACGCCTATTATCTGAAGGCCCAGCAAGTCCGGACACTGATCAAGCGCGACTTCGACGAGAGCTGGGACAAGGTGGACGTGGTGCTGACGCCGACCACGCCGTCGCCCGCATTCGGCTTCGGCGAGAAGTCGGGCGATCCGCTATCGATGTACCTGGAAGACATCTTCACGGTGACCGTGAACATGGCCGGCCTGCCCGGGATCTCGGTTCCGGCGGGGCTTTCGGCTCAGGGCACGCCGCTGGGCCTGCAGTTGATCGGCAAGCCGTTCGACGAGGGCACGCTGTTCCGTGCCGGCCGTGCAATCGAGGATGCAGCCGGCCGCTTCGTGCCGCAAAAGTGGTGGTGAAGCGAAGCGTGCTTCAATCGTTGCGTGCGGCTTGAGGCCTGTGCCTGGATGTTCTGCCGTGTAGTCCGCACTCCCATCCTACTGCCGTCACGGCTGCTGCGGCGGCGGCCTCCGACAACCATCCGTACACGAAGTGCTTGCGGCGAACCGCGTGGATGGCCGCCGATCTCCGGGCCGACGCTGCCGCGTCGCCCCGGCGCGGCCATGACGAGCTGTCGTGGGTCGACAGTCTCACCCCCGCACCGTCACGGCCACGAAGGTGGCCGCCTACGACAAGTTACCGCTTGCTCGGTGCCCGTGGTGAACCACGTGGATGGCCGCCGTTGTCCGGGCCGACGCTGCCGCGTCATCCCGGCGCGGCCATGGCGAGTCAGATGCCGCTCTGGCGCGTGTAGCCGATACGGGCGCCGTTCACGAGGCAGCAGCCCCTTGCATCAGAACCGGTAGTTCAGTCCCAGCCTCAATATCGATATATCGACATCGCTGCTCAACTTGCGGCCCGTCACAGTATTGTACGTCACCGGATAGCCGCGGTTATTCGTGCCTATCACACCCGCCCTGGCATACGGGAATGAAAACCCGCCGTCATCGAACCGAGCGAGCATATACTCGCCCTTGAGCGACCACGCGCCCTCAAGGGCTAGTTCGGCGCCGCCGCCGATGACGTAACCGCTGCGCGTGCGGGAAGCACTTTCCGTGAACGCGGCAGCCGTTTTCGTGGTCGAACCCGCTGCCAGAGCGTATTGGGTCCGTTCCTCGTTCTGCCGCATGAATGCCAAGCCTCCCGTGGCGTAGACCATCAGCTTGTTGTTGAAAGCATAGCCGAGGCGTCCGCGCAGAGTGGAGAGCCATTCGATGTCGCTCTTTTGCACTGCCTGGAATTGGCGGCCTCTGTGGAGGTTGTCGGTGTAAGGCCCAGTCGATCCTTCGGTTGCGTAAGTAATCTGCGAACCTGAAATCGCGGACTTTGCGATATCGCCCTCGACGCCGGCAACGATGTTGTTGCTGAGCTGGAAGTTGTATCCGGCTTGAATGCCAAACGCGAGTGCCTTCACATCGAGGTTTGGTGATTCCAGCGCGGCATAGCCGGAGGACGTTCCATCGAAAGATGTCGTCGCCCCTTTGAATTCGGCGAAGTTATAAGCCGAGTTCACACCGGCGTAGATCCCGCTCCAATCGGCGACGCCTTCAGTTGGGCCAAGTAGGTTCGCAAGGGAGGCAAACGAAACCGGATCGCTTCCTCCGAGCTTGCTGGTCATCCCTACGCGAACCGTGCGTCCAGGGCCTGGTTGCTGGACGAGGCTCAGCGGATCGACGTAGTACTGATCGGTCACGTTCTCAACGGTCGCCCACAAGGTAGTGTCTTTACTGAGCCCGTGCTCGGCGAAGATATCGAACAGCCAATAGGGGCGCCAGTCGATCGGAGCGATGATCGCCGACGCACCGTATTGCACCGGGCCGTGGCCAACGGACCGCGGTCCGATATAGCTGACACGTCCACCGATCGTGAGTTTGTCAGCAAGCAGTTTTTGAGAGACAGTGAGATTTGCCGAGTACTCCGGCGGAACCTGATTGGTCGCGTAGTCGCCCGACAGGGTCGAGCTATCGCACGTGTCCGCGGTCGGGCAGAATGCAACATTCAAATAATAGTTCGCCGACAGGTCCGCAGTGAAACCATTGTTCTCGTACCGACCGGAAAATTCCAGACCTTCGAATTTGGCTCGATCGATATTGACGACCTGCAGACCGGTGTAGGTATAGCCGTAGGTCGGATCGACAAACGACCGGCTCATCCGCGCCACATAATTCTTCACATTCCAATTGAAGTAGCCGAATTTCAACATGGCCTTGTCGTTCGGGGCGAACAGGCCATCTTTGATCAAATTGACGCCGACCTCCCAGTTGTTGGATCTCTCGGGACCCAGATCGGGATTGGGGATCAGAGTGTAGGCTGCCACCGCTTCGAACAGCGTCGGCATACGCAATGCACTTGAGTAGTTCGCATAGAGTTGCGCGCCTTTAACTGGCTCAAGAACGACTCCGGCGGACGGGCTGTATCCCCCGTCTTGGCGGGATGGATCAGGATTGGCCTGTGTGGCACTCGATATATTGCTCCGATCCTCAGACCGGTAGTGTGAATAGCGGAGGCCTCCGTTCAGCGTCAGCCAATCGACCGGCTTGTAGGCAGCTTTGCCAAAGACGCCAACTTCCTCCCGGCTGCCGTCTCGGGACGGAATGTTTAAGTTCAGCTCATTTGAGAATGGGAGCGGCTCAGTCGATTCATTGATGTATGACATGCCATAGGTGAACTGAAGCGAACCGAACTGATTGAATGAGAAGCTGGACTTGTTGCTGACGTCGCCTCCCCACATCTTGCTGTTGTTGCCGGGAAGATAGTGGAAGGGCAGGCCGAAATCTTCCGGCCGTACGCTGGATAGACTAACGCGCGGGGGCGTGCGCAGCGTGAGCTTCGTCAGCCACAGATTGGCTTTGAGATCGACGAGATCGCTGTCCTCGGGGTTCCAGCGGTAGCGCAACGTACCTGTGTCGAGTTCCGTGCTGTCTTCCAGCACCTGCTGCATCGCCTGGCTCTGACTGCTTGAAAAGAGCGATGCAACAACGTCGCCCGCCGTGCTGCGATATCCAGTATAGCCAAGCTGGAGCGTCTGGTCGTCGTCGGGGCGGATCGTCGCCTTGCCGATCCACGATTCTGTAGTGAGTTGCGTGTTCAGAACCTGCTCGCCGGCGCGATAGCTTGAAAGGCCGCCGTTTTTGTACACGTGCGCGTATGAGATCGGATGCGGGGGATAGTAACAGAAACCGCTCGGGTAACAGAGCGGCTGAGGTCCGGTATCGATGACCTGCGCGCCGGGGCCGTTCTTTCCGGCGAAGTAATTGCCCTGCTTGCGGAAGGCGTATCCCCACAGCAGATCAAACTTCTCCTCTTTGAACGCGGTGACGGCACTGAACGAGCCACTGGTCGGATCGAGGAGGCTTGGCCGGTTGAGACCAGACGCTGAGGCTGTCGGCACCGGATAGGGCTGGGGATCGCTAACGTATGGCCTCGGCCACGTATAGCCGCCGAGATCGCCGGGGCGTGGCGTAGCGGTATTGGTGCCAAAGCCGCTTTTTACCCATCCTCCCCATTTCTCGCCGGGCTTCACAACGTCGTCGGCACTGAGCGTACGCATTTTGACTGTGCCGGCGATTCCACGCGAGGCGACGTCGGATCCCTTCGTGATGTCGACGCCAGCCAGAAGGTCCGGATCGACAAAGGACCGATTGGAGAGCCCTTGATACCCCTGGTAGACGACCAGTCCGTTCTCGGCACCGTCGATCTTCACGGCGACGCGCCCCATGCCCTGCATGCCGCGAATGTTGACATCGATTGAGCCGCCGCCGTTGCGCGCCTCGCCCGACATCACGCCGGGGGTGCCGCGGAAGATGTCGGCCGGACTGCTGCCGCGGAATCGCTCGATGGTTTCGCCTGAGATGTGGGATGTCGGCGCGGCGGTCTCGTAAGGCGTATAGACCGTACCGCCTTCGCCGCCGCCGCCCGACACATCGATGGTATCGAGCGCGATCGCGCCATCGACGGTTGCCGTGGCGTTATTGCCCGCCGCGTTGGATATGACGACGGTGTTGGCGCCGCTCCTCTGGAACGACAGTCCGGTGCCGGAAAGCAACCGTGCGAGCGCTGCGTTGGGCGGCATTGTGCCGGCTATGCCGGGTGAGGTGAGCCCG
>JBFWYV010000217.1:0-8828 GCA_050186055.1 Hyphomicrobiaceae bacterium
TCGGGATTGACCTCTCTATCGGTCTCGATCAGGTCGCCGTGTGATTTCAGCCAATCGAGGCTTGAGCGCAAATCCCGCAAGTGCTCGTTGGCATGTGCGCCCTTCTTCGTCTTCGGCTTCGATCCGTCCATCTTGTCCTCTCGTGAGTGAAAAGCAGTTCAGTTGATTAGCTGTTCAGGTGAAATGGGGAGCCACTGGCTGATTGCCGACCGCGGTCTTGCGATAGCGCCACCTTCCATCGGGAAGGATGATCCGCTCGAGCCGTCCGAGCCGAACCAGATGATTCAAATGCGCAATCGCCTCGCCCATGGCGAAGCCGACCTGATGGCCGTCGAGTTTGGACCCGAACAGCACATCAAGCAACTCGCCGGCGGCGGCCTCCTCGCCCATCCCGTCCAACAGGCGATTGAGCCTTGCCGCGTGATGCCGGGCCAACTCGCGCAAGCGGAACTGGACGTTGAGAAACGGTTTGCGATGCGATGGCAGGACTAGGGTATCGGGATCCAGCACCCTCAGGAACTTGGCACAGGTATCCAGAAACGCCTCCAGCGTATTGGCCTCGGGCTCCATCGGCCAAGTCGAGACGTTGGTCGTGATCTGCGGCAGAATCTGATCGCCCGCGATCAGAATCTTCCGCTCGGCGCAATAGAGCGAAACGTGCTCGGGAGAGTGTCCCTCACCGGTAATCACCCGCCACCGGTCATTGCCGATCTTGACGTACTCGTCCTCGCGCAGGCGCTTGAATGCGAGCGGCAACTGCACACCCTCGCTGTATACGATGACTTCTTTTGTGAAGAGTTCCTGCCGCGCTTCGTCCAGGCCATGCTTGCGATGCCAGATGGCGCGCTGATGCAGGTTGTCGGAATATTCGTCATCGACCGCGAGATTGGCGGCGAACCATTCCGCAAGACTCATGTGAGGCAGAAGATCGCCCCAGCGCTGACTGATCCACGCGCAATTGCCGATGTGATCCGGATGATAGTGCGTCACGATCAGGCGCGAGACGGGACGTCCGCCGAGCAGTGTGCTGCCCCAGATCGTCTCCAGCATGTCACGCGTCTGTGTCCAGCTATATCCGCAATCGATTTGGGTGAAACCATCGCCGTCCCGCAGCAGCCAAAGGTTGACCTGCCGAAGCCCAGCGAATGGAACCGGTGTCGAGATCCAATAGATGCCGTCGGCCACCTCCTGCGCCACGCCTGGCGCAGGATAGTCGGACCAGGGATAGACCACGCCCTCGGTACCGGACAGGTCTGTGCTCATTCACAAGCCCTTTATTCACGCTGAGCAGGAGGCGGCTGCAAGCAATCTCGCTCACCCGCAACCACGGCAGGACACTCGCTCTGTTCAGGCGTTCTGCGGCCCGATTGTCCATGCAGGTGAACTGCATGGCTTCAAGGTATAGCAAGCGATTGGCTGCGTCCCATGCGCTGCATCCAGCCGGACACGGAACGCGCCGTCGGAAACCGGCTACGCCGCCGGCCCGACATACTTCAATTCTTCGAAGATCTTCAACTCGATCAGCACGTTGTCATCGGTCGATTCCGGCGCCAGCATCGAGCGGTGGGCGATACCCCTCGGAATCATCATCATGTCGCCGGACTTCATGACGCGGGTGCCCATCTCGGTTTCCCACTTCAGGGCACCCTTGACGCAGAAGATGATCTCATGGGCGTCGATGTTGCGGTGCCAGAACGACATGTCGTGCTTCCGCCGCTTGGAGACCTCGATACGCGTGTGGGCAGACTCGAACAGGCGCAACGGGGTTCCATCGCCCTTATCGATGTTCGTGGGCGAGAATTTCTCGGAAAACACATTGATAAGCTTGAAGATCTCCGCGTACTCGAGGATGCCCGAGTTGGTCTGCGTGGGATTGGTGTCACGATTGAGGATGACGTTCTTGCCGTCGATCGTTATCCGCTCCTCGAACTGCACCTTATTTCCGCTCATCGTATGTTCCTTCTCGCGCTCGCGCACAGGTTGAGCTGATGGCGATCACTCGCCGCATCAGCGGGAAAAGTTGTTCCGGACAGCAGACGCTGAGGCGTTGCTCGCCTGCGTGAGCGCAATTGAGTATTTCGCTAGGCGCAGGTCAAGCCCCATGCGTATCCGTGCCACAACCCCGATCGCCAAGGCCGGCCAGTGGCCATTTTGTTGGCCACCCTCGCGCAAGCCACGGCGCCGCCGCCCACCAGACCGGTGGGCAAATCGTGGTGAATATAACAAGCAACGCTGTTGCGGCTTTCGCTGCCGGGCGGGACACTCCCATCAAAGTGAGTCGTCCCTAATCTCTCTCGTCCAGGGAGTGCACAATGAGCATCCACACCAGCGAGATCGAAACCCCTCAGGATCGGAGCGCTCAAATCGGCAAATCAAGGTTGGAGTTGCTGGTCCCCCCGGCCATGCTGCTGGTCTCGACCGCGGTCGGCGCCGCCAGCTATCTCCACCTCGGACTGGCGTCGGAATTTGCCGCATCCGTGACGATTTGCCTGTTCTGCGTTTTCCTCGTGTCGCATGTGCTGCTCCGAGCGACAGACAGGAGACCGTTAACCGATGCGCGTGCACGAAGCCGCGGCCGCACTGCACGGGCACCCGAAGCCCCGAAAGTTCGGCCCGCTGACATCGCTGACGATCGGACCAAGCCGCTCCCCGAAGGGCGGCCTGCCGGGCGCGTCTCCGGTCCAAAGCTTGAAAAAGCGGACCTCATTGCCGCAGCGCAAGACCTCGCATCCGGTTCGGCCGCTCCGCAGACGTCACCTGCACTCAAAAACCGCCCGTCGCCGCCTTCGGCTGCCGGAGCGCCGACCGAAGCAGTAGCGGCGCCGCCTGTGACCAAGCCGGCACAGCAGCCGAAACGACCACTGCCGCCGTCGCCTGCCTCCATTCCGTCTGATCCCGAGGGCCGACAGGCGGCACTTGCGGCAGAGGGTTGGGCATTGCACGCCGAGCCTCCTCTCGCTCAGCCTGCGTCAGGCGCTCCTCCGACTGGCTCGCGCCCCGGTTCGCTCGGCATGCTCCGCCCCGGCCAAACGGAAACACAGCCATCGACGCCTTCGGTGGACGAGAAGCGCGCGCAGGAAAGTGAACGCGTCAACGGCATTCTAAGGCGGCTGGCCAGCCAGATCCGGGGAGAACGTGTACCCCCGCATGCTGCCGGCAAGCCGAACGACGCGCCAGCCATGGGTGAGGGCAAAGGACCCGCGGCATCAACTCTCCCATCCGCGGGCTTGCCCGATGCACGGACGGATATTTCCCTGGATAGCGCGGTGGAAGCGCTCCGCTCCACGGTCGCATCAATGCGGGCCTCAGGTGCCGCCACGCCGGCAGCGCCGCCATCTCAAGTTGAAATGCGGCTCGCTGCCGTCGCGGACGCCCTCGCCAAGGAGCGGGTCGAGGTGTGCCTTGAGCCGATCCTGGCCCTGGCCGACGACCGGGCGAGTCACTTCGAGGTGACGGTCCGCCTGAAATCCCCCACGGGAGAGATGATCGACGCCCGCGAGGCCTTGGAGAAAGCGAGCAGCGCTCAGGCCAGCGGCGCAGGTCTGTTACCGGTTCTTGATGCGCTCGGCCTGCGCCATTCGTCGGGGATCGCCCTCAAGCTCGAGCGCCGGGGCAGGCAGGGCAGCGTGTTCTCGCAAGTCAGTGGTGAATCGCTTCGCGATCCACGCTTCGTATCCGACGTCGCGGGCCGTCATGCCCAGGGCATCGCCGATCGGATGGTGCTGACGTTTGCGCAGGACGAGGTCCAGGGACTGGGACCGGCACAACATTCGGTTCTTGGCAGTCTTTCTCAGCTTGGGTTCCGTTTTTCTCTGCGCGATGTGGCTCATCTCGACATGGACTTCGAGGAGTTGCGGCCCCTCGGCTTCGAGTTCGTCAAGCTTGATGCCGAAATGTTCCTCAAGGGCCTGACACTGGGAAATGCCACCGTCCCGCCAACCGATCTCTGCCGCTTCTTCGCCGATCAGGGGCTCTCCATCATCGTCGGCCAGATAGAGGATGAATGGGTTCGCGCCCGCATCCTGGGCTTCGGCGTCGTCTTCGGCCAAGGCACACTGTTCGGTGGTCCGCGGCCCATTCAGGTTGGCGCCTCGCCGGCTCAAGGGTCTCAGGTCGTGGCTTGAGTAAACGCCGCAGCATGCGATGACCAGCGATCTCGGATGAGTGATCTCGCTTGATTGTGTCCACGAGGAGATCTAGGAGCAGATGCTGAGATGATCAGCCAATCTGCCAATCTCCCAGGCACCAGGAGCCAGGGTCCCGAGATCCCGATCGTCAAGGGCATCGAACAGCTCGTCGAGGGCATCGATGCCCTGATTTGCGATATCTGGGGCGTCGTCCACAACGGCATCGCGGCATTTCCCGATGCGGTCGATGCGTGCAGCCGCTTCCGTGCCAGGGGCGGCACCGTGCTGCTTCTGACCAACGCGCCGCGCCCCGCCGCCGCCATCGATCTGCAGCTCGAGAAGCTGGGCGTCCCCCGCAACGCATTCGATGCCGTACTCACCTCCGGCGATCTGACCCGCTTGGAAATCGCAGCGCGCAGCCACAAGCCGATTGCCCATATTGGCCCGGAGCGGGACCTGGGACTGTTCGATGGCCAGAACGTCACTCTCGGCTCGCTTGCAGAGGCATGTACCATCGTCTGCTCCGGTCTCTTTGATGACGAACGCGAGAGCGCCGGCGACTACCGTCAGCGCCTGTTGGAACCAGCGCGTCGCGGCGTCCCGATGATCTGCGCCAATCCGGACCTGACGGTCGCCCGCGGCGACCGTATCATCGAATGCGCAGGAGCCGTCGCCAAGCTCTATGAGGAACTGGGCGGCCCGGTCATCTATGCCGGAAAGCCATACGCTCCGGTGTATGAGCGCGCCTTCGAGATGATCACGGCGATTCGCGGCGCACCGGTTGCGCACGAGCGGATTCTTGCAATCGGAGATGGAGTGCTGACCGATATCAAGGGCGCCACGAACATGGGATTGAACGTCGTATTCGTAGCCAGTCCCGTGCATCTCGACGTGCCGCTCGATGCCGGTAGCCTGCTGTCCTTGTTTCCCGACGACCGCCCCCGGCCCCTGGCGGCCCTGGGAGCACTTGCGTGGTAGCAACAGCGCCACGACAGCCGATCGATCCGCCCCATCCGGCGCGTCGGTCGGAGTCATTGCCATACGCGTTCGGATAGTTCAGCCTTTGTACGATGTTGTGCTAGAATTTCATGTCAGCCCGCTTGCGGCCTAGCGCCGGCGGCGAGACGTACGGCTGCCGCGAGCCGGACTCGTGGCGCGAACCTCGAAGGGAGGGGGAAACCCGTGCAGCCTGTACCCGAGGACTATGAGTACGAGCTGGACCGCGTGCTCCAGGCCATGGTTGGCGTCAAGTCAATCGTGCCCGAAGATGCGTTCACCGCGGAGACATTGGGTACGGAGCGCGTCGGCAACGGCGTGTTGATCGACAGTAGCGGTCTGGTTCTCACCATCGGCTACCTCATCACCGAGGCCGAGACTGTTTGGCTCACGCTCAGCGGCGGACGCGTCGTTCAAGGCCATGTGCTTGGCTACGACCACGAAACCGGATTTGGATTGGTCCAGGCCCTGGCCCGGCTCGACACGCCGTACATGCGTCTCGGAAGCTCGGCCAGGGTACGTGTGGGCGACGATGTCGTCGTCGGCGCTGCCGGCGGCCGCCAGCACGCTATCGCCGCCCGGATCAGGGCCAAGCAGGAATTCGCCGGCTACTGGGAATACGTGCTCGATGAGGCACTCTTCACGGCACCCGCGCACCCGACGTGGAGCGGCACCGCGCTGATCGGCCCGAAGGGAGACCTGATCGGCATCGGCTCCCTGCAGCTCCAGCAGCAAGGCGGCTCAGGCAGCAGCATCTCCAGTTCCAGCGCCTCCGACGTCAACATGATGGTGCCGGTCGATCTGCTGAAGCCGATTCTGGAAGACTTGCGCACATTGGGCCGCCGCAAGCAGCAGCCGCGGCCCTGGATCGGCGTTTATGCGACTGAGGTCGGGAATCGAATCGTGATCGTCGGCGTGTCAGGACGCGGCCCCGCACGCAAGGCAGACCTCAAGGCTGGCGACATCATCCTCAGCGTCGCAGGTCAGGAGGTGACGACGCTGTCCCAGTTCTTCAAGGCGATCTGGAGCCTGGGCGATGCCGGCGTGGTCGTGCCGCTGCTCGTCCACCGCGACGGCGAAACGCTGGAGATCAACCCGAAATCGACAGACCGCTCCCGCCTATTCAAGGGGCCGATCGTCCACTGACGCCATCCCAGCCAGGACGACGTGACGGCGCAAAGTTAAAGCTGGAACATTGCAAGCGAACGTCTGGACAGCCAGGCCTCGCGATGCTACATGCCGACAAGGGCCCTCGCGGGCCCTTTGCCATCTTGGTACGGGTGTATAGCTCAGTTGGTAGAGCAGCTGACTCTTAATCAGCGGGTCCAAGGTTCGAGTCCTTGTACACCCACCAATGTTTTCAAAGACATACGGGCTCTTCGCGGCTCTTCGCTTGATGCGGGGGCATGGTCTATTCTGGCCATCTTGGGACATGGGTTATCAGGCTGCTGGTCGTCTCTCCATAGTCGATGCGCTCATGAGCCGAGCGCTCTCACGCGGCGGCGATAGTTCTCGAAGTTTCGGAAGCCGAAGGCGCGCCGCTGGATGAGTTTCATCTTGCGATGAAAGCCTTCCGTGATGCCGTTGGAGCGCGAGAACCGCCACATGCGGCCGATCTCGACCTGCCAGTCAGACAGGGTGCGGCCGAGCTTGCGGCAGTCTTCGAACGGGCTTTGCGAGAGTTGCCGCAGGCAATCGAGCAGCCGGTGGACGAGGATGCGGCACTGGTCCTTGGTCTGGTTCTTCGCTCCCAGCACGGTCATCAGTTCCTCCTTGAAGCCATGGATCGCCGCGATCGCCGGGCGGGCGGCAAGGTAGGCCTCGAGCCGCCGAGCCTGAGTGTCCGTCAGGTTGCGGGCATGCTTCTGCATGAGCCGCAGTGCGCCGCGTCTGGCCGTGAGCTCGGGATCGATCGTGCGGCACGTCTGCATCAGGTGATGAAGCGCCAGGCGCACGACGTGGAAGCGATCGGCGATCACGAGGGCTGCGGGAAACCAGGTCCTGGCGATCGAGCGGTAGCTCTCGGACAGGTCCATGCAGACGACCGCCACGCGATTTTTGCTCCCGAGGCCATGGAGATATGGCTGTAGCTCCGCCTGCGAGCGGCCGGCTGCAACGTCGAAGATGCGTCGCTTTCTCAAGTCGCAGAACGTCGTCGCGAACCGCTTTCGGGCCGAGAAGAAATGCTCGTCGATGCCGAGCACGCGCGGCACCTTCAGGCTCAGAAGCTTGCGGTTCTCCAGGTCGTACATGTGATCGTAGTAGCGCGCGATCGTCGTGTCGGAGCGGCCACAGTTCTGCGCCAGGCTCAGCCGGGAAATGCCCTGCGTGTGCTGGCGGTAGACCTGCCGCTTCAACGCCTCGGTCGAGCGTTGGTAGGGCAGGATGCCCTCGAGGCGCTGGCGGAAATAACGCCCGCAGCCGCGACAGTGGAACTTGCAGACGGCGAACCGCAGCAACACCCGGCGCAGGCCGACGCTCTCGTGCCAGACCTCGCGGCGCACCTTGTCCTTCCGGCGCACATCGCGTGCAGCGCAGTGCGGACAGCACGGCTCCTGGTGACAGTCGAGGTCGTGGATGATGGGGTTGAAGCCGCTGGTCCTCGCGATTGTGAAGCCAGGGAGATTCAGCGTAACGTCGAAGGAAGGCATCCTCGCTTTGTCCTTTGTTGGAACGTCCGGCAAGACGACCAACAATAGACCTCAATCCGAGGATGCCCCCTCTTATGACGTAGAGCTGACATACGCTGCCGTAAAACAGCTTGATTCGGCTGATATCAACATTGCTGTCCACCTGCTGTCCACGGAAAACTGCTCCCTGGGCGGCGGCAGTCAAAGATGGTCACTGTGGAAAACCTCGGCTCGCGCGCGCGTAAATCTGGCCTGGTTGTCAACCAGCCATTTCATCTATTGCCCAGTGCCCCGGTAGGACCCTCGCGTACAGATTGGGTTGATTGCGTAAGTGAGGGCTTCCCGTCTCATCGTAACCCCGCTCCAATTCCGCCGCGACCAGACGGTTGGCGGGATCGGCGGCGTCATATTGACGGAAGGCTCGGTCGGCGGCGTAGCGGGCAGCCTCCAGATCGCGGCTGATGGCATCCCGAACCTGGTCACGACGATTGGCAGCTTGCGCCTCAGCTTCGGCAGCGGCCGCGATTGCGCCTGGCTCGACGACACGCAACAGCGCTTCCTCAATCGCATCGTCGACGCGCAGTCCGCCGAATGCGATGCAGCGCGGCTCGCCGTTGTCGAGCAGACCCCGCCAGCAGGAATAACGCGGGATATTGTGCTTCGTGCCCGGGCGGCTTGTTTGAAGCGGATGGTAGCATCGGCCCCGCAAGCAAGAAATTCCTGCAGGACGGGATGGACCGTTACGCCGCCTGGGTGAAGCGGCATGCCGCATGAGGCGTGGATTTCGAATGCAGTCAGCTTCCGATGAGCGATGCGTCGCGTTTTGCGCATTGGGGGCTGGCTTGTGGGATGAAGCAATCCTGATCGTGTATTCACTCAGGCTTTAGAGCCCGTCCTCAAAGTTCTTGAGTCCGGAGAATCGGTTGTGATTCTGTAGGGTCGTGCGCGTGATTCGCGAGCGGGACCCACGATGTGGACCAACGATAACCGGAAGGCTTACGAACGCAAGCACTGCCGATATCCGAGTGATCTGACCGTCGAGGAGTGGGCGATCGTCGCGCCGCTCATGCCGCCA
>JBFWYV010000218.1:0-8803 GCA_050186055.1 Hyphomicrobiaceae bacterium
ATACGTATTGATTGCCGCATGAATACCGATCCTGCAGTCTTGGCCGCCATTCCCAGAGACGGGGAGACACCAACAGTCGCAGCCCCAATCCGCGGCATGTGAAAACGCTTGCTAAGCTGCCATTGCCGCATCCATTTGGGCAACACGAGCCTGTCCACGGCGGCTGCACTATGGCGGCGCATTGCCCATCGGTCCCCATTTTCTACGTAACTCTACGTATGACGACCGATTGCATCATAAGATGCACCGGTTCGTTGGGCGAGTGCCGCAATCCGAGTAGCGCAACCAAGGTGCACCTCATGATCCATCCCGCTCTGCCGTCCTGGCTGCTGCCGATCGTCCTGCTGTCGATGTCCAACATCTTCATGACCGCTGCCTGGTACGGCCATCTCAACTACAAGAGCTGGCCGCTGTGGATGGCTGTTCTCATCAGTTGGGGACTGGCCTTCATCGAGTACTGTTTCGCCGTGCCAGCCAACAGGTATGGGCACGCCGTCTATTCGGCGGCACAGCTTAAGACGATTCAGGAGGTCATTACCCTGGTGGTCTTTGCCGGATTCTCGGTGTGGGTGCTGAAGGAGCCGGTCACCGTCAATCACGCGATCGGCTTCGCACTGATCATCGCAGGCGCGTTTTTCGTTTTTCACGGGCCTCTCAAGTGAGGCCAAGCCTTGCCCGGTCATTGACCGGGCAGAGCGTCGTTGCTCTCAGGCCGTGGCGTCCGTCGCTTCCAGCTCGTCGATCATGCCTTCGAGCATGGACAGGCCCTTTTTCCAGAACTCGGGTTTGGTCGCGTCGAGGCCGAACGGTGCCAGCAGCTCCGAATGATGCTTGGAACCGCCCGCCTTCAACATCTCGAAATACTTGTTGACGAAGTCGGGATGGGCCTCGTGATAGAGGGCATAGAGAGAGTTCACGAGGCAGTCGCCGAACGCATACGCGTAGACGTAGAACGGCGAATGGATGAAGTGCGGAATGTAGGTCCAGAAGATCTCATAGCCGGGCTTGCAGTGGATGGCCGGTCCAAGGCTCTCGGCTTGAATGTCCATCCAGAACCGGTTGAGGTCCTCAGTGGTCAGCTCGCCGTCGCGGCGGGCCTCATGCACGCTGCGTTCGAAGGTGTAAAAGGCGATCTGGCGCACGACGGTGTTGATCATGTCCTCGACCTTGCCGGCCAGCAGCGCCCGTCTTTCGCGAACGTCGGCGGCGGACTTCAGGAGCGCCTGGAAAGTCAGCATCTCGCCGAACACAGACGCCGTTTCCGCCAGCGTGAGAGGCGCGTTCGCCATCAGCGGACCCTGGCCGGCAGCGAGCACCTGGTGCACGCCGTGACCGAGTTCGTGGGCCAGCGTCATCACATCGCGTGATTTGCCCTGATAGTTCAGAAGCACGTAGGGGTGCGCCGAGGGAACGGTCGGATGGGCGAACGCACCGGGCGACTTGCCCAGCCGCACGGGTGCGTCGATCCACCTGTTGTCGAAGAACCTGGCGGCGATGTTCGCCATCTCCGGGGCGAAGCCGCCGTAGGCGTCGAGCACCATCCGGCGGGCCTCGGGCCAGGCAATGGTACGCTCGGGCTTGTCGGGCAGCGGCGCGTTGCGGTCCCAGTGCGAGAGGCGATCCATGCCGAGCCAGCGCGCCTTCATCGCGTAATAGCGATGCGACAGCCGCGGGTAGGCCTCGCGGACCGCGGAGACGAGCGCGTTGACGACGGGAGCCTCGACCCGGTTCGCGAGATGGCGGCTGTCGGCAACGTCCCTGAAGCCGCGCCAGCGGTCGGAAATCTCCTTGTCCTTGGCCAGCGTGTTGGTGATCAGCGTGAACAGGCGCGCATTGTCGCCGAGAGTCTTGGCCAGCGCCTCGGCGGCAGCATGGCGGCGCGGCTCCGCCGGGTTGGATAGCAGGTTGAGGGTCGGCTCCAGCGTCAACGGCTCCGGCTCGCCGTCCACGTCGAAGCGCAGCGACGTCATCGTTTCGTTGAACAGGCGGTTGAAGGCGCCGCGTCCGGTCTGTGACTTCTCATGGAAAAGCTGCTCGATCTTCTCGTCGAGCTGGTAGGGCTTCTCCTTGCGAAGGTCGGCGAACCATGGCTTGTAGCGGGCGAGCACAGGGGAGCCGAGGGCCGCGTCGAGCGCATCGTCCGGGATCTGATTGAGCTCCAGCTCGAAGAAGATGAGATCGGCCGAGATGTTGGTCAGCTTCTCGTTGATGTCGCCGTAGAATTTGGCGCGTGCGGCGTCGGACTGGTCGCCGGCGTAGAGGAGGCCGGCGTAGGAGGCGAGTCTGCCCATCAGATCCGAAAGCTTTTCGTAGGCCGATACGGCTTCCGCCAGCGTCGCCGGATCTGCCGGAAGAAGCCTGCCCTGATACGTCTCCTTGATGCGGCGGGCCGAGGTGGCCGCAAGGTCGAGGTCGCGGGAGACTTCGGGGGCGTCCGGCGCCGGGTACAGGTCGGCCAGATTCCATTCAGGCATGGCGCCGAGATCGGGGGCAGCGACTTTTCGGGCGGGGGCGGTGCTCATGGCGATGGCGTCCTTTTGATCTCTTTGCTGCCGTCTAAACTATCGCAGAATCTTGCTCGTTCGGTGTTCTGCCAAGATTTCCGGACCGCCGTCAAAGGCGACAACGCTGGACCGATTACCGAAGACGGCCTGTTCGAGGTGTTATCGTTTGGTGGTATGTCCCTGGCAAACAACATATTTTGGTTTGCTGGCGAATTCAGCCTCACTGCGGATCGTTTGGAAACTTGGCATTTACCCATCTGGGGCACATTCGATCCGATCCAAGGGGACGAATTGTCCCGATCCCAGCCTGAAGGTCCGTTGGCTCTGGCTGTGAAATCGTATCCGTTCAGTAGTGTTTCGAGTAGAGTAGCCATGCCAAAGCGTGTCCTCATCGTCGACGACGATCCCGCCCAGCGCCGCATTCTTGAAGAGACTGTCAAGCGCTTCGGCTTCGAGACGCAGACCGCGTCTTCCGGCGAGCAAGCCCTTCATATTCTCGATATGCCCGACAGAGGCGGCATCAGCCTGATGCTGCTCGACCTCGTCATGCCCGGCACGGACGGGACCGAGGTCCTGAAAACGGCGCAAGCCAAGACGGGGATGCCCCCGATCATTGTGCTGACGGCCAACGGTTCAATCGATACCGCGATCTCGGCCATGCGCGCCGGCGCCGTCGATTTCGTGGTCAAGCCGGCGAGCCCCGAGCGGCTGGAGATCTCGATGCGTTCGGCGCTGAAGATCGAAGCGCTTGCCGGCGAGATCACGCGCATCAAGAAGCGCGTCGAGGGCACGCTGACGTTCGATGACCTGATCATTCGCGGCGATGCCATGCATCGGGTGATCTCGCTGGGCAAGCGCGCAGCGGCCTCCAATATTCCGGTGCTGATCGAAGGCGAGTCGGGTGTCGGAAAAGAGCTGATCGCGCGCGCGATCCAGGGTGAAAGCGAGCGCAAGGCCAAGCCGTTCGTGACGGTCAACTGCGGCGCCATCCCGGAGAATCTCGTGGAGTCGATCCTGTTCGGTCACGAGAAAGGGTCGTTCACGGGCGCGTCGGAGAAGCGGATTGGCAAGTTCCAGGAAGCCGACGGCGGCACGCTGTTTCTCGACGAGGTCGGCGAACTGCCGCTCGATGTCCAGGTCAAGCTGCTGCGGGCATTGCAGGAAGGCGAGATCGATCCGGTCGGTGCGAAGCGGCCGGTGAAGGTCAACTTCCGGCTCATCTCCGCCACCAACCGCGACATGATCGAGCTGGTGAAGGAGGGCAAGTTCCGCGAGGACCTCTATTACCGTCTCAACGTGTTTCCGATCTGGGTGCCGCCGTTACGCGATCGCCTGGACGACGTGCCGGAACTGGCCAATCACTTCCTGGCGCGCTTTGCCGCTGAAGAGGGCAAGCGTGTCGAGGGTTTCACCGAAGACGCGATGCGCCTGCTGTCGAGCTATGCCTGGCCCGGCAACGTGCGGCAGCTCGAGAATGCCGTTTTCCGTGCGGTCGTGCTGGCCGACGGCCGCGAGCTGACGGTGGACGAGTTCCCGCAGATTGCGGCCCAGGTCGAAGGGTTCAGGGCGGCAATTCCAGCGGCGCCGGCCACGGTGAGCAAGCCGCCGGCCTATACCGGACCTGCCCTGCTGGGGGCGGAGGACACTGTTCCGCGTACTGTGGAAGTGCGCGGCAGCGGCGGTCCCAGTGCTCTCGGCATTCCTGCCGTCACCGACAGCGGCGACATCCGGCCGCTGACGGAAATCGAGGCGGACATGATCCGGCTCGCGCTGGGGCGCTATCGTGGGCATATGACCGAGGTCGCCAAGCGTCTCGGCATCGGGCGTTCGACGCTCTACCGGAAGATGCAGGAGTACGGCCTGGAGCCGCGCACCTGAGCCAGGCCGCCGCTGAGCCGCCTGGGCTGGAGCCCGCGGTCCCGGCGCGGGCTCGCCGATCAGCATTTACCGCCTTATTCCGGCTCGACCCCGATATTGGGGGCCGCACAGCACGTTCTGCCATACGCTCGACGTATTGAGCGGAGGTGATGGGCGTCCGTCGTCCGCGTCTGTTTTCGGCGCGGGTCGATGCGTGCAGCCATCGCGCCGGGGCAGAGTGATCAATGTTGCGTGAGATCGTCTTCTCCTCAGAACCCTCGTCTGGCCAAGCGCGTACCCATGGGCTAGCGTTTTTGGGCAATCAGGAGACAGATAAATGCGTTGCTATCGCTATTTGGCAGGGCTTGTTCTGAGCAGTTCTCTGCTCGCCGCCCCGGCCTGGGCGCAAGCGCCGGCGACGGCAGAGGCAACGGAGCCGGGGCAGGCCAAGGCGGCAGCCGCCGCGCCAGCCCCTGCGGAAGTGGGTACGAGCGAGGCCGCAGCTCAGCCGGTGCTGCCCGCGAACAGCGTCGCGGAAGACGAGCCTGCCGGATCGCCAGCGCCGAAGGTTCAGACCGAGGCCAATGCATCACCGGTTCCGCAGCCGCCCTCTGCGGCGGATGCCGCAGTTTCCTCTTCGGGCTCCACCGCGCCTGCCGTTGTGGTTGCGCCGATCGGACCGGAGATCGTCGAGGCAGCCAAGGCGATCGCCGGGAAGTCGACAGGTTCCGGCGATCTGGCGGCGATTGCCTCCTATTACACGGCCAATCCGGACAAGCCTCTGTGGGTCGGCGAAACCAGCCTGACGTCGCGTGCGCGGGCCGTGATGCGTGAAATCGGCAAGGCGGACGACTGGGGCTTGAAGAGCAGCGATTTCCGCTTGCCTGTCGGTGATGCCGGTCCGGACCGGGGTGCATTGGCCAAGGCGGAAGCGCGCTTGTCGCTCGCCGTTCTGAAGTATGCCCGCTATGCCCGGGGCGGCCGCATCGAGCCGGTCCGCCTGTCGGACAATCTGGACCGCAAGCCGCCGCTGCTGCCGCCTGAGACCGTGCTTAAACAAATCGCCGCAGCGTCCTCGCCGGCCGACTACCTGCGCAAGCAGAACCCGCAGCACCCTCAGTTCGAGCGATTGAGAAAGCTCTATCTGGCGCTCAAATCCGGCCAATACATCGCGCCGACTGCCGCGGCCGAGGAAGCCGCCGAGCCGACCAGCCGGAAGTCCCGGAAGAAGAAGGCGCAAGCCAAGGCGAAGCCCGAGGCTATTACGGCAGAGCGTGTTCTGATCAACATGGAAGAGTGGCGGTGGATGCCGCGCGATCTCGGGGCATTCCACATCGAGGTCAACGTGCCGGAGTATCTGTTGCGCGTCGTGAAGAATGGCGCGCCGATCCATACCGAGCGCGTGATCGTCGGCGAGCCGGACAAGCAGACCGCGATCTTCTCCGACGAGATGGAGTCGGTGGTGTTCCATCCCGGCTGGGGCGTGCCGAACTCGATCAAGGTGAAGGAGCTGCTTCCAGGACTGCTGCGCGGCCGCGATACGCTGGCGCGCAATGGCTTGCGGGCGACTTATCGCGGTCGTGAGGTCGATCCGTCGGAGGTGAACTGGTCACGCGCCGATATCCGCAATTTCGACGTCGTGCAGCCGCCCGGTCCACGAAACGTGCTTGGTGTGGTCAAGTTCCAGTTCCCCAACAAGCACGCGATCTACATGCACGATACGCCGACCAAGAAGCTGTTCAACTCGAGCGTGCGTACGTTCAGCCATGGCTGCATGCGGGTGCGCAATCCGGTGGCGCTCGCCAAGATGGTGTTTGCGGAAACCGCGGGCTGGTCGCCGGCCAATGTCGATCGGCTGATCCGCGGCGGGCCGCCCGACAACAAGGTCATGCTGCAGCGGACGATCCCGGTCCACATCACCTATTTCACGATCACGGTCGATGCGGACGGCAAGGCGACCGCGTTCAACGACGTCTATCGCCATGAGCGGCTGATCCAGCTCGGACTTGACGGCAAGACGCATACCATTGCCAAGAAGAAAGAGGATCTCGGCGCGGTGCGGGCGCGCGTGATCAGCAGCAACGGCGGTGGCAACAGCTACGATTTCTGGGATGAGCGTCCTTACCGGGGCCGCCGGAACGACGACTGGCTCGGCAATGTCTTCCGGTTCTGAGCGTCGTTGCGGGCTCAGTCCGCAAGGGCAAATCGCCCGGCGATGAAGTCGGCGATCTGCTCGATGGCGCTCAGGTCGAATACCGGCAGGCGTTCATCCGGCACCGGATGATCGGCGGCGATGGCGATGACGTTGGGGTCCTCGCCGGACAGCGGGCGATGGTCTCGCGCTGCGCGCCGGCGGGCTTCGATCTTCGGTATCGAGGCGGCCTTGTAGCCTTCGACGATGATCAGGTCGCAGGGCTCGAGTCTGGCGACGATGTCGGCGAGATCCGGCTCCGGCGCGGAGCCGAGCTCGGTAACCAGCGCCCAACGCCTGGATGAGACGACGGCGACCTGGGCGGCGCCGGCGCGCCGGTGGCGTGCGCTGTCGGTCTCGTCGTTGTCGATCTGGAAATCGTGATGGGCGTGCTTGACGCTCGCAACGCGCAGGCCACGCCGCGTGAAAGCGCCGATCAGACTGGTCGCGAGCGTCGTCTTGCCGGAGTTTTTCCAGCCGACAATTCCAATGAGAGGAGGGCCTTTCGGCCGTCGGATTTCAGGCATCGCCAGCTGTCCGCGTCAGCGACTCCCGATCGAATTCCAGCGTCTTCCGTGACATGGTCCGGCCGAGTGTTTGTCGTGGGCTTCGCTGATCTGTGCCCACCGGCAGATTGAAGGCGAGGTTAGGGTCTTGCGGATGAGCCTGCAAGACAACAGGGCGCAGGATGGCGCCATAGGCGTGCGGCAGCTAGTTGTAGGCTTGCAAGGCGGGCGGTATACGCTTGGCCCAGCGGTACGGGGAATCGGACGACGCCGTGATCAGCCGGATGTGTGCTGCATCGTGCGATGCCGATGAGACCTCTGATGCCGGGTCGAGTAGGAGGAGGGCTCACGATGGGAAAGCTCAATCGTCGCAGATTTCTGTCTGCAGCCGGTGCCGGCTCCGCCGGTATGGCGGCTGCTGCCGTCACAGCGCCCGCCATTGCGCAGCCGGCGCCTGAAATCAGATGGCGCATGACCTCGAGCTTTCCTCGTGCGCTCGATACGATCTATGGCGCTGCGGAGATCTTCTCGAAGGTGCTCGCAGAGGCGACGGACGGGCGTTTTCACGTGCAGGTTTTCCCGGGCGGTGAGATAGCGCCGGCGTTGAAGGCCGCCGACGTCGTCAGCAACGGCTCCATCGAGATGTGCCACACGGCTTCCTACTATTATTGGGGCAAGGATCCGACGTTTGCCTTCGGCACCACAGTGCCGTTCGGCCTCAATGCGCGCATGCAGAACGCATGGCATTACGAGGGCGGCGGCATCGACTTGATGAACAAATTCTACGCCAAGTACAAGATTTATGCCCTGCCCGGCGGCAACACAGGCGCGCAGATGGGGGGCTGGTACCGCAAGGAGATCAATACTCCCGATGACCTCAAGGGGCTGAAGATACGCATCGGCGGCTTCGGCGGTGCCGTAATCAGCAAACTCGGCGCCGTCCCGCAGCAGATTTCAGGCGGTGAGATCTACACGGCGCTCGAGAAGGGCACGATCGATGCGACCGAGTGGGTCGGTCCTTACGACGACGAGAAGCTCGGGTTCTACAAGGTCGCCAAGTACTATTACTACCCAGGGTGGTGGGAAGGCTGCGCGATGCTTCACTTCTTCATCAATGCGGACAAGTGGCATGGCCTGCCAAAGAGCTATCAGGCAGCGGTCAGAACCGCGGCAGCCCTGGCCAATACGATGATGATGGCGCGTTACGACGTGCAGAACCCGGCGGCACTGACCAGGCTCGTGCGTGATCGCAAGGTGCAATTGCGGCCGTTCAGCGAGGCTGTGCTCGATGCCTGCTTCAAGGCTGCGAACGAGGTCTACGCCGAGCATTCCGCCAAGAATGCGAGCTTTAAGGAGATTTACGAATCTATGAAGGCGTTCCGCGCCGATGCCTATCTGTGGCAGCAGATCGCGGAGAATACCTATGACACGTATATGATGATCCAGCAGCGCAAGAAGGCGCTTTAGGCGCTGCGGATTAAAGAGTGGGACCTTGAATGCGACCCACGCCTGGTCGATCTCCCTGCTTCGGTTCGGTGTCGATAGTCATCGAGCCGCTTGCTTTTTCGGGTGACAGCGAGTCAGGTTACGACGCTCGGCTGAATGTGGCTGAAACGAAATGCGCCCAACCCGGGGGGAGGGTTGGGCGCGAGGGCGCTAGAAGCGCTCGACACCGGGAGGGAAACCGGTGTCACAGACGATGCCTTCGGCTAGACGGGGGGCACTACCGATACAGGGAGCATCGC
>JBFWYV010000219.1:0-8786 GCA_050186055.1 Hyphomicrobiaceae bacterium
CGACGACGAGGCCCGGGAACTGCTGCGGCAGTTCAATTTTCCATTCCGCGGATGAAGGACCCTCGGGCCCGGTGAGCGGTGTCCGAAAGACCTTCAGGAGGACTTGATGGCGAAGACGAGTGCAATCGAGAAGACCAAGCGGCGCCGTCGCATGGTTGCCAAGTACCAGCAGAAGCGCGCCAAGCTGAAAGCGGTGACGCAGGATCGCAGCAAGCCGATGGACGAACGGTTCACGGCGCAGATGAAGCTTGCGGAGTTGCCGCGCAATTCTTCCAAGACGCGGGTTCGCAACCGCTGCGAGCTGACGGGCCGTTCGCGCGGCTACTACCGGAAGCTGAAGCTGTGCCGCAACCAGCTGCGGGAGCTGGCGAGCCAGGGGCTCATTCCTGGCATGACCAAGTCGAGCTGGTGAGGAGGGACGCTGCACTATGTCGATTAATGATCCGCTCGGCGATATGCTGACCCGCATCCGCAATGCACAGTTGCGGCGCCGGCCCAAGGTCGTGACGCCAGCCTCCAACCTTCGCGCGCATGTGCTCGACGTGTTGAAGGAAGAAGGGTATATCCGCGGCTATACGCGCGTCGACCACAAGAACGGCAAGTCGGAGCTGGAGATCGAGCTCAAGTACTCGAACGGCCAGCCCGCGATCCGTGAAATCAGCCGCGTTTCCACACCCGGTCGCCGCGTCTATCGGCCAGTCCGCAATCTGCGCTCGGTCGCCAACGGCCTCGGCGTCGCCATTCTCTCGACCCCGAAGGGTGTGATGCCCGACTGGCGTGCGCGGGAGGAGAACGTGGGCGGCGAGGTGCTCTGCAACGTGTTCTGATGCGGCCTCGACCGCAGCTCGATAGGGAATGGATAGGGAATTCGACGATGTCGCGCATCGGAAAAAAGCCGGTCACGGTCCCCGCCAATGTGACGGTGACGCTGGCGGGCCAGGAGATCAAGGTCAAGGGGCCGAAGGGTGAGCTCGCGTTCACGGCTCCCGAGAGCGTCAAGCTCGCCAGGACGGATGCTGGCGTCGAGGTCTCGCCTGTGGACGACAGTAAGACGGCGCGTTCGATGTGGGGCATGACGCGTTCGATGATCGCCAATCTGGTGACGGGCGTCACCGAAGGCTATACCAGGACGCTTGAGATCCACGGCGTCGGCTTCCGCGCGGCGTTGCAGGGCAAGGACAAGATCCAGATGCAGGTCGGGTTCAGCCACGACGTGGTGCATCCGATCCCGTCCGGCGTCGAGGTCAAGGTCGGCGGCGCGAGGCAGGACCAGATCACCATCACCGGCATCGACAAGCAGCTCGTCGGGCAACTGGCCGCCGAGCTCAGGGCCTATCGCAAACCGGAGCCGTATCAGGGCAAGGGCGTGCGCTATCAGAACGAGTACATCTTCCGCAAGGAAGGCAAGAAGAAATAGGATCGCCCAGTCATGTCGAAGCTGACACAAGCAGAGCGGCGCTCGCGGCGGGTGCGCCAGTCGCTCAAGAAGGTCTCCCGCGGACGTCCGCGCCTGTCGGTGCATCGCTCGTCGAAGAACATCTACGCGCAGGTGATCGACGACGTTGACGGCCGCACGCTGGCTGCCGCGTCGACGCTGGACAAGGACCTCAGAGGCAGCCTGAAGTCCGGCGCGAACAAGGATGCCGCCGTTGCCGTCGGCAAGCTCGTTGCAGAGCGGGCCTTGAAGGCCGGCGTCAAGGAAGTCGTGTTCGACCGCGGCTCCTATCTCTATCACGGCCGGGTCAAGGCGCTCGGCGATGCGGCCCGCGAAGGCGGTTTGAGCTTCTAGCTGGAAGGATATCAACGTGGCACGTTCTCCCTCGAGAGACCGCGGTCGGGACCGCGAGGAGCGCGAAAGCGAGTTCTCCGACAAGCTGGTTCACATCAACCGCGTCGCGAAGGTGGTGAAGGGCGGCAAGCGCTTCGGCTTTGCCGCGCTCGTCGTCGTCGGCGATCTGAAGGGCCGGGTGGCGTTCGGACACGGCAAGGCGCGCGAGGTTCCGGAGGCGATCCGCAAGGCGAACGAGGCGGCGCGGCGCAGCCTCGTTCGGGTTCCACTGCGCGAGAACCGCACGATCCATCATGACAGCGTCGGCCGTCACGGCTCCGGACGGGTGATCATCCGTTCGGCGCCTCCCGGCACCGGCATCATTGCCGGTGGCGCCATGCGCGCCGTCTTCGAGATGCTCGGCGTGCAGGACGTGGTGGCGAAGTCGCTGGGATCGACCAATCCCTACAACGTCGTGCGCGCGACGTTCGATGCGCTGAAGGCGCAGGAGAACCCGCGTGGCGTCGCCGCCCGGCGCAGCAAGAAGTACGGCGAGATCGCAGCCCGCAGGCGTGATGCGGCCTCGGATGTCGAAGCGCAGCAACCCGGCGCTGAAGCTTAGGTGGACCAGCACGCACGGTGCGGGGAGCTTTCCCCGCATCGGAACTGAAACGTGATGCAAGGTGAAGTGACATGGCCGGCACCAGCAGCGGCAAGACCATAACGATCGAGCAGATCAACAGCACGATCCGCCGGCAGCAGCGGCAGACGGACACGCTGATCGGACTCAAGCTCAACAAGCTGCATCGCCGCAGCACGCTCGAGGACACGCCGGCGGTGCGCGGCATGATCCGGAAAGTCAGCCACCTCGTCCGCATCATTGACGAGAAGGGCTGATCGCGGCCAGGCGGCCAGGCGGTCGGCGCGGCAGGACAATTGGAAGCGAAGGTATTCGAATCATGCGCCTCAATGAGATCAAGGACAACGCCGGCTCGAGGAAGTTTCGCGTGCGGATCGGGCGCGGCATCGGTTCAGGCGTCGGCAAGCAGGGCGGCCGCGGCGGCAAAGGTCAGACGGCGCGCGCCGGCGTTGCTATCGGCGGCTTCGAGGGCGGCCAGATGCCGTTGCATCGCCGCCTGCCCAAGCGCGGCTTCAACAAGTGGCGGCGGACGAGCTACAACGAGATCAACGTCGGTGCCTTGCAGGCTGCAATCGACGACGGCCGGCTCGACGCGGCAAAGCCCGTCGACGTCGCGCTGCTGGTTTCGAGCGGGATACTGCGCCGGCCGAAGCATGGCGTCAGGCTGCTCGGCGAAGGTGAGTTGAAGGCGAAGCTGGCGCTCACGGTCAATCACGCCTCGGCTTCGGCCCGCGCCGCTGTCGAAAAGGCTGGCGGGTCGATCACGCTGATTGAGAAGAAGGTTCTGGCCGCCGACGAGCAGAAGCGTGCCAAGACCGCCGCGAAGAAAGCGAAGGTCGTCAAGAAGAAGGGCGGCGAGCCGGATTGAGCGCTGGTGTCGCAATTCTGAAGTTCGCTACGCCTCGACGCCGGTGGCCTCAGCGGACTTCGGACTATCACACTGGCCGGAGTCCGGTCGCGAACGGGTAGCGACGCGATCAAAACGTAGGGGCGGGGCGTTCAATAACGGGGTGCGGCGCGCTACATATGGGCCATCAAGTCGCAGTTCGTGAAACTGCATGACGAAGTGGCTATTTGTCTGCAGCGTTGTGGTGAGATGGCTTGCGGCGGGGCCGATGTGACGAGCCCGCGTGCCAGGCGGCGGGAGCAGCGGCGGAGAGAGCCTGCCAGGCGCGTGTGCACGCTATCAGTCCGAGGCTTGCGCTCATAGGCAAGGAGACGTCCAAATGGCATCGGCAGCCGAGCAACTCGCAGCCAACCTGAATCTCGGCGCTCTTGGAAAGGCCGAGGAGCTCAAGCGTCGAATCTGGTTCACGCTGGGTGCGCTGCTGGTCTACCGCCTCGGCACGTTCATTCCCATTCCCGGGATCGATCCTGTCGCCTTCGCCCAGACGTTCAAGCAGAACTCCACCGGCATCCTCGGCATGTTCAATCTGTTCGCCGGCGGGGCCATCGAGCGCATGGCGATCTTCGCGCTCAACATCATGCCTTACATCTCCGCCTCCATCATCATGCAGCTCATGTCCTCGGTCGACAAACGCCTCGAGGCGCTGAAGAAAGAGGGCGAGCAGGGGCGCAAGCAGATCAACCAGTACACCCGCTATCTCACGGTGGTGATTGCGACATTCCAGGCCTACGGCATCGCGGTGACGCTCGAAGGCACACGATCGGGCGGCAATTCGGTGGTGATCGATCCGGGCCTGTTCTTCCAGATCTCGACCGTCATCACTCTGGTGGGCGGGACGATGTTCCTGATGTGGCTCGGCGAACAGGTGACGGCCCGCGGTGTCGGCAACGGCGCGTCGCTGATCATCTTCGCGGGAATCGTCGCGGGCATGCCCCAGGCGCTGCTGCAGTTGTTCGAGATGGGACGCCAGCAGACGCTGTCGCCGCTCGTCATCATCGGGCTCGTGGTGATGATGCTGGCCGTCGTGACGGCGATCGTCTTCATGGAACGGGCGCAGCGACGGCTGCCGATCCAGTATCCCAAACGGCAAGTGGGCAACCGCATGATGCAGGGCGATAGCTCGCATCTTCCGCTGAAGCTCAACTCGTCGGGCGTGATTCCGCCGATCTTCGCCTCTTCGCTGCTGCTGCTTCCGATCACTGCGGCGCAGTTCTCGGCCGGCCAGGGGCCGGAATGGCTGACGACGGTCGTTGCGGCTCTGGGCCATGGGCAGCCGCTGTACATTCTGGTCTACGTGTCGCTGATCATCTTCTTCGCGTTCTTCTATACAGCGGTGGTGTTCAATCCGCAGGACACCGCCGACAACCTGCGCAAGTACGGCGGGTTCATACTCGGGCGGCGGCCTGGTGCAGAGACCGCGAAATACATCGATTTCGTGTTGACCAGGATCACCGCTGTCGGCGCGCTTTATCTGGCGGCCGTATGCGTGCTGCCCGAGATCATGACGACGTATTGGGCAATTCCCTTCTACTTCGGAGGCACGTCGCTGCTGATCGTCGTCAGCGTGACGATGGATACGGTCAGTCAGGTTCAGAGCCACCTTCTGGCACACCAGTATGAAGGCCTGATCAAGAAGGCGAAGCTCCGCGGGACGGGGAAGGGACGCCGATGAATTTGATCCTGCTGGGGCCGCCGGGCGCCGGAAAAGGCACCCAGGCCGTTGAGCTCTCCAAGCGCCATGGCATCGTGCAGCTCTCGACCGGCGATATGCTGCGGGCCGCGGTCAAGGCAGGCACCGACATCGGCCGCAAGGCGAAGGAGATCATGGAGCGCGGTGAGCTGGTCTCCGACGACATCGTCGTCGGCATCATCAAGGACCGGATCGCGCAGCCGGATTGCGCCGACGGTTTCATCCTCGACGGCTTTCCGCGCACCCTGGCCCAGGCGGCCGCGCTTGAAGCGATGCTTGCAGGACAGAAGCGCCGGCTCGATGCGGTGATCGAGCTCAAGGTCGACGACCAGGTGCTGGTCGAGCGCATCTCGGGGCGCTTTTCCTGCGCCAAGTGCGGCGCCGGCTACCACGACAAGTACAAGCCGACGAAGGTTGCCGGCGTCTGCGATGCATGCGGCTCCAGGGAGTTCACCCGCCGGGCCGATGACAATGCGGAGACGGTGCGCAGCCGGCTGATGGCCTATTACCGGGAAACGGCGCCCCTCATCGGGTACTATTTCGCCAAGGGCAAGCTCAAGACCGTCGACGGAATGGGCTCGATCGAGCAGGTCGGCGCCGATATCGAGGAGGTTCTGAAGACGATCGCCGCCTGACACCCGCCCGGGCGACATCGCGCCGCTGTTCCACAGGCTGCAAAGTTTGCCGTGGATCGTTGACGTGACGCCACATACGGGCTAGAAGGCTGCGTTCTCATGACGCACTCTGGTCGACGCAGGATCCACCAGCGCTGGTTCTCGCCAGCTCAAGCTCAAGGATCCCGTGCGCCGTTTGGCGTTGACAGGTACGAGCAACTTTCCGGTCTTATTGCCGATTTGAGGTAAAGGGAACGGTAAGTAATCTCACGCTTCCTGCCGGCCGTCGCGAGCCTGGCAGGGACTTTCAGGAGACAGCCAGGTGGCCCGAATTGCTGGTGTAAACATCCCAACTCAAAAGCGCGTGGTGATCGCGCTGCAGTACATCCATGGGATTGGACCAAAATTTGCGAAAGAGATCTGTGAAAAGGTCAGCATTCCTTCAGAGCGGCGGGTCAATGAACTGACGGACGCGGAAGTCCTGCAGATCCGTGAGTCGATCGACAGGGACTACGTGGTCGAAGGCGACCTGCGCCGCGACGTCGCCATGAACATCAAGCGGCTGATGGATCTTGGCTGCTACCGCGGCCTGCGCCATCGCCGGAAGCTGCCGGTTCATGGTCAGCGCACGCGGACCAATGCCCGCACCCGCAAGGGCAAGGCGGTCGCGATCGCCGGCAAGAAGAAGGTGACGAAATAACAACCGCTGCTGCGTCGGTCGCTTCGTTCGGCTGCCGCTGGCGCGCAATAGGGGCGGCATCGCCTTGCCCCGCCTTTCGAGTACATCCCTGACGGATCCGGAGTGAGAGCCCACATGGCCAAGGAGCAACAGCGCGCGAAAGTGCGTCGGCGCGAGAAGAAGAACATCACGTCGGGCGTGGCCCATGTGAATGCCTCTTTCAATAATACGATGATCACCATCACCGACGCGCAGGGCAACACGATTGCGTGGTCGTCGTCCGGCACCATGGGCTTCAAGGGCTCGCGGAAATCGACGCCGTTTGCCGCGCAGGTGGCGGCTGAGGACGCCGGCAAGAAGGCGCAGGAGCATGGGATGAAGATCCTCGAGGTCGAGGTCTGTGGTCCCGGCTCTGGCCGTGAATCGGCTTTGCGCGCACTGCAGTCGGTCGGCTTTCAGATTACGTCGATCCGGGATGTGACGCCGATTCCGCATAACGGCTGCCGTCCCCGCAAGCGCCGTCGCGTCTGACACTGGGCGCAAAGCCGCCACGGAGATAGCGCGTCGTCTGTTTGCGATGCGCCGGCTGGCGGCCGGATTTTGGATGCAACGTGGAGCGCGTGAGTCGGCGCTCCGTTCTAACGACATGAGGTGGCTGATGGCCAATGTGCTTCAAAAGAACTGGCAGGATCTGATCAAGCCGCAAAAGCTGCAGATCGAGGCCGGACGCGAGAAGGACAGGGTTGCGACGGTGGTTGCCGAGCCGCTGGAGCGCGGTTTCGGCATGACGCTGGGCAATGCGCTGCGGCGGGTGCTGCTGTCCTCGCTGCAGGGCGCCGCCATCAAGACGGTGCATATCGACGGCGTGCTGCACGAGTTCTCGTCGATCCCGGGCGTGCGCGAGGACGTCACCGACATCGTGCTCAATATCAAGGAGATCGCGCTCCGCATCCATTCGGACGGCGTCAAGCGGATGGTGCTGAAGAAGGAAGGCCGCGGGCCGGTCAAGGCGGGCGATATCGAGGCCTCCTCGGATGTCGAGATCCTGAACCCCGAGCACGTGATCTGCCACCTCGACCAGGGCGCCACCATCCGCATGGAGTTCACGGCGGATATCGGCAAGGGTTATGTGCAGGCGGACCGCAATCGTCCGGAGGATGCGCCGATCGGCCTGATCCCGGTCGACAGCCTGTATTCGCCCGTTCGCAAGGTGAGCTATCGCGTTGAGAACACCCGCGAAGGCCAGATCCTCGACTACGACAAGCTGACGATGCAGGTCGAGACCGACGGCAGCCTGCGGGCGGAGGATGCCGTGGCGCTCGCAGCGCGCATCCTGCAGGACCAGCTCGCTGTGTTCATCAACTTCGAGGAGCCGAAGAAGGCCGTCGAGGAGCAGGCGATCGCCGGTCGTCCGGACTTCAATGTGGCGCTTCTCAAGAAGGTGGACGAGCTGGAGCTGTCGGTTCGTTCCGCCAACTGCCTGAAGAACGACAACATCGTCTACATCGGCGACCTGATCCAGAAGACCGAGGCGGAGATGCTGCGTACGCCGAACTTCGGCCGCAAGTCGCTGAACGAGATCAAGGAGGTGCTGGCCACCATGGGCCTGCATCTTGGAATGGATGTCCCGAACTGGCCGCCGGACAACATCGAAGAGCTGGCCAAGCGCTTCGAAGACCAGTATTGAGTGGAGCGAATAGCGAGTAGTGCGCTGCGAATACCCCGATCCCTATTCGCTACTCCCTACTCGCTACCCCCTTATTCGCATGAAACAAGGCGAGGCCGCAGAACCTCCCGCAACCAATCCAACAACGCAAGTGAAACACAGGTAGCAAGACATGCGACATGGAAAGCTCGGCCGCCGCTTCAATCGCGCCAGCGGCCATCGCCAGGCGATGTTCTCCAACATGGCTGCGGCGCTCATCCGTCACGAGCAGATCGTCACGACGCTTCCGAAGGCCAAGGATCTGAAGCGCGTGATCGATAAGTACATCACGCTCGCCAAGCGCGGTGATCTCAATTCCCGCCGGCTCGCGGCCTCGCGGCTTCGCGATGACGAGATGGTCAAGAAGCTGTTCGACACCCTTGCGCCCCGCTACAAGGATCGCAACGGCGGATACTGCCGTGTGCTGAAGGCCGGTTTCCGCTACGGCGACAGCGCACCGCGGGCGGTGATCGAGCTGGTCGACCGCGACCCGAGCGTCAAGGGCAAAGCCGACAAGGAGCGCGTCGAAGCCGAGCGCGCAGCGGCCGAGGCGGCCGGCGCCTGAGAAGCGAAGCCGTCCGTCGCCGAGCACGCGGACATGCCGATTGCCGGGATGGCTGGGTCGTCTGGTTCAGTGGTGCGCCGCTGATGTCGCAGGTATCGGCCCACCCGCTTCGCTGCGAGTCTTCTCGCCGAATACCCGCCCGACGCCGATCAGGACCGGCGTCGCCGAGCCGAGCGTCGCAACGCCCTCGGCCAGCGCGCTGACCGGTCCGCGCCAGC
>JBFWYV010000220.1:0-8728 GCA_050186055.1 Hyphomicrobiaceae bacterium
CACCAAGCGCCCCGATCATCGTCCTGTTCGATGCGCCGGCCCGGATCAGCATGCCGATGCGCGTCCGCGTGATCAGATACCAGAGCCCGGCTGCCACCGAGAGCGACACGACCATGATCGCGAGCCGATAGACCGGATACGGAACGCCGGGGAGGATTTCGATCCGCTGCGCCAGCCAGGCCGGAAGCTCGATGCTTTTGCCGGCGGGTCCCCAGATCACCTGCACCAGCTTGTTGAAGAACAGGATCAGCCCGAACGTGGCCAGCACCTGCTCGAGATGGTTGCGCGCATAGAGCGGCCGTATGACGATGCGCTCGAGCACCATGCCGAATGCCAGCGTCGCGGCCAGCGCCATCAGCGTGCCCAGTATGAACGAGCCGCTCCAGCCGATGAACGTGAACGCGAGATAGGCGCCGATCATGTAGAGCGAGCCATGCGCCAGGTTGACGAGGTCCATGATGCCGAACACCAGCGTCAGCCCGGCCGCCAGCAGGAAGATCAGCAGGCCGAGCTGGATGCCGTGCAGGGTGTTCTCGATCAGGAGCGTCGTCATTGGGCAGGTTCGCACCACCAAACAGAGAAGCCCACCGCCGCTTCGATCGCCGCGGGGGGCAACGCACCGGACGCCATCAACGGTTGGGCGGAGCAGCGGATATCATCGTATCCGCCTGCTCCATCTTGCGCATGCCGATTACTTCATCTTGCACTTCGACGCGTGTGGATCCTGGTGCGCCGTCAGCACCTTGTCGACGGTCTTGAGCGTTAGCCGCCCCTGCGCATCCTTCACCGTATCCTGCAGATAGAAGTCCTGGATCGGGAAGTTGTTGTTGCCGAACTTGAAGTCGCCCCGCGTCGATTTGAAATCGGCCTTCTTCAATGCGGCGCGGAATTCGTCCTTCTTCGACATATCGCCCTTCACGGCGCGGACTGCGCTGTCGATCAGCATGATCGTGTCGTAAGCCTGCGCACCGTAGAAGCTCGGGTAGGTGTGGTATTTCTTGAGGAAGTCGGAAACGTACTTCTTGTTCGCCTCGTTCGGCAGGTCGTTGACCCACTGCTGGGTTCCCAGCACGCCGAGCGCCTTGTCCCCCTGCTTGGGCAGCGACAGCGAGTCGATCGTGAACACCTGGTAGAGCGGCACCTTGCCCTTCAGGCCGGCCTGCTCGTACTGGTTCAGGATCTGCACGCCCGCTGCGCCCGGATAGAACACGAACAGGGCCTCCGCGCCCGAGGCCCGCACCTTCGACAGCTCGGCCGAGAAGTCGAGCTGTCCCGGCCACTTGGTGTAGTCCTCGCCGATCACCTGGCCCTTGAACGTGCGCTTGACGCCGGAGGCCATGTCGCGGCCGGCCGCGTAGTTCGGCGACATGATATAGAGCTTCTTGACGCCCTTCTTGTTGAGCGTCTCGCCCATCGCCATCGGCGTCTGATCATTCTGCCAGGAGACATTGAAGAAGTTCCTGTGGCAGCCGGCGCCGGCGATCTGCGATGGTCCGGCATTCGAGCTGATCACGAACACGCCTGCATCGGCCGGACCCTTGTACGACGCGATCAGCACGTTCGACCAGATGTAGCCGGCGATGATCGGCACCTTGTCCTGCTCGACCAGCTTGTCCGTCATCTGCTTGCCGATGGCAGGCTTGAGCTGATCGTCCTCGTAGATGATCTGAACCGGCTTGCCCGCCATTTTGCGGCCCAGGTGATCGAGCGCGAGCTCGACCGAGTTCTTCATGTCGTTGCCGATGGCAGCCGTCGGCCCGGACAGCGTCGTCACATAACCGATCTTGATCGAGTCCTGCGCCAGCGCCGGCATCGCTGAGAGACAGGCTGCGCCCGTCAATGCAATCAACCTTTTCACGATTTGACCTCCCATCGGTAATACGTGACACGAAAACCGGCTGACGCCGGACTATACCCGCACTGTGTGGTAGGTTTCGCGGGAATCTCTTGTCAAGCGCGCTGGATTTTTCATCTTACGCTGCATTCATTCGGCGATAGTGCTCATTGATTGTGCTGATGAGCACGGCCGTGCTCTCCTCTACGTTGGTCCGCGCGGTGTCGACCACGGCCGCCGCCCGCTCGTAAAGCGGCTCGCGGCTCGCCAGTATCGTGCGCAGCTCCGTCATCGCCGACCTGTCGCTGTCGTTCACCATCGGCCTGAGGTCGCCCTGGCCACGAACGCGCGCCATGTGCTCGCCGGGAAGCGCTCTGATCCAGACGGTGAAGAAGGAGGACAGCAGGAACTCCAGCGTCAGCGGTTCCGCCACGATGCCGCCCCCGGTCGCCATGATCAGCGGCCCAGGCCGTGCCGCGATCCGGCGCAGGGCTTCGCGCTCGAACCGGCGATATCCGTCCTGGCCGTAGAGGGTGAAGATGTCGGTCATCGAAAACCCATGCTCCTGCTCGATGACCTTGTTGAGCTCGACGAAAGTCCAGCCGAGCGTCGCAGCCGCCCGCTGCCCGAGTGTCGACTTTCCGGCGCCCCGCAAACCGATCAGCGCCACCCGCCGCTCCGCATTGGCGCTGCCGGATTGCGATCGCGACGCGCCTTGCGGCGCTTGCTCCAGCAGCGCGCGCACCTGCTCGAGCTGATATGGCGAAGCCGTGCGGACGAGGTCGCGGATCAACTCGTCGAGCGGCTCGCGCCGGTCGTCGTGGACGAGGTTGTCCAGCGGCACGCCGACGGCTGCGGCAACTCTGCGAAGCAGGATGATCGAGACATTGCCGGCGCCGCTTTCGATCTGCGCGACATAGCGTTCCGACAGCCCCGAGATGGTGGCGAGCGTCTTCCGGGACATGCCGCGAACGGCTCTCAATTGCCGGACCCGCCGGCCGAGCTCTGCGAGGTAGGCAACGTCGGGGTCGGCCGCCGCCGGGTCGCCGGCCCGGCCCTCCTTGCTCCGTCGCTCTCGCCTCACCGAGCCCATCGGGTCTCCCTGTCGATGCAAAGCGCCGCCGATGCAAAATAATGCATCTTGGACTTGACGCATGCAGACTTATCATAAATGAGATGAATTATAATGCAAGACGATTGCACGTATCGATCCCGACTTCGGGCATGGAGGCTGGTTGCTGCCGATGCACCCCCTAGCGCAATCCGGACACATCGAACTTGAGGATCAGCGCCTCGACTACCGCTGGGTTGGTCCCGCCCCCGATTCGGCTCCGACCGTCGTCATGCTGCATGAGGGCCTCGGCTGCCAGGCGCTCTGGGGCGATCTCCCGGACCGTCTCGCGGCTGCCACCGGACTTGGCGTGATGGCCTATTCACGTGTCGGCTATGGCTCATCCTCTCCGAAGCCGCTGCCCTGGGCGTTCGACTACATGCACACAGAGGCACAGGATGTCCTGCCGCGTGTGCTCGATGCCGTCGGCTTCAAGCGCGGCGTGCTGATCGGGTCGTCCGACGGCGCTTCCATCGCCACCATCTACGCAGGCAGTGTCGAGGATCACCGTGTTTGCGGGCTTGTGCTCGTCGCCCCCCACTTCATCGTCGAGGACGAGACGGCCGCCGGGGCAAGAGCTGCGAAGGCAGCCTTTGAAGCCGGCGACCTGCGCGCGAAACTCGAACGTCGGCACGACAATGTCGAGATCGCCTTTTATGGCTGGAACCAGAAGTGGACCGATCCTGAATTCAAGCGGAGCTGGGATATCACCGAATATCTCCCCTATATCCGTGTGCCGATCAGAATCCTGCAGGGTGAGAACGACGAGTACGCGACCGTCCGCCAGCTTCGCCTGGCCGAGCAGGAATGCCTTTGCCCGGTCGAGGCCACGCTGCTGCCGGGTCTCGGTCACTCCATCCATCGCGAGGCGCCCGAACTCTGCACCGCCGAGATGGCGGCGTTCATCATGAGAGTTTTGCGTTGACGGCAACACTTTCTCATGCATTATAACGCACAACAATAAGTTCAGGGAGGTCGCCAATGCATTATAGTGCGAGACCGGCTCCGACCGATATCGGCGCGACCGAACCCTGGATTGACTTCGAGACCTCACCGGAACGCTATCGCCACTGGCGCCTGTCGATCGACGGCGAAACCGCTGAGCTGATCCTCGACGTGGATGAGAACGCGCCGCTGTTCGAGGGCTATCAGCTCAAGCTCAATTCGTACGATCTCGGCGTGGACATCGAACTGGCCGACGCCATCCAGCGGCTCCGGTTCGAGCACCCGGCGGTCAAGGTCGTGATCCTGAAATCGGGCAAGGACCGCGTCTTCTGCGCCGGCGCCAATATCCGCATGCTGGCGGGCGCGAGCCATGCCCACAAGGTCAATTTCTGCAAGTTCACCAACGAGACCCGCAACGGCATCGAGGACGCCAGCCAGTGGTCGGGTCAGAAATATCTCTGTGCCATTCGCGGCACGGCGGCAGGCGGCGGCTACGAGCTGGCGCTGGCCGCCGACCGGATCGTGATGGCCGATGACGGATCGTCCGCTGTCTCTCTGCCGGAGGTCCCGCTCCTGGCCGTGCTGCCGGGGACCGGCGGTCTGACCCGCGTCACCGACAAGCGCAAGGTCCGCCGCGATCTGGCCGACGTCTTCTGCACTACCGAGGAAGGCGTGCGCGGGGCGCGGGCGGTGAAGTGGCGGCTGATCGACGAGAGCGTGCCGCTGTCGGCGTTTGATGCGGCCGTCGTATCCGCCGCCCGCAAGCTTGCGGAGACGTCGGACCGGCCCGGCGACGCAACCGGCATCGAGCTCCGGCCGCTCCAGCGCAGCTTCGAGACGTCCGCGATCCGATATTCGAGCCTGGCCGTGGAGATCGATCGCGCATCACGCATCGCCACGCTGACGGTCAACGGCCCCGACGTCGATCCGCCCGCCTCGACGGCGGAACTGGTCGCTGGCGGCGACCAGTTCTGGCCGCTGCGGCTGTCGCGGGAGCTCGATGACGCGATTTTGCACTTGCGTCTGAACGAGCGCTCGATCGGCACGCTCGTCTTCAGGAGCCAGGGCGATGCCGAACGCGTGCTGGCCCACGATGCATTTCTCGAGGCCAACGCGGACTTCTGGCTGACGCGCGAAATTCTGAACCAGTGGAAGCGCGTGCTGAAGCGCATTGATGTCACTTCGCGCTCGCTCGTCGCGATCGTGGATCAGGGCTCGTGCTTCGCCGGTACGCTGGCGGAGATCGTGCTCGCATGCGACCGTTCGTTCATGCTGTCGGGCACGCTCGACGGCGACAACCGCCCGCCCGCCACGATGACGCTGGATCGGCTGAACTTCGGCAGCTATCCGATGCCGAACGGGCTGACGCGGCTCCAGACCAGATTTCTCGGCGAGCCGGAAGCCGTCGATGTCGCGTGCGCTGCGGCCGGCAAGCCGCTGTCGGCGGAGGATTGCGAGGATCTCGGCCTGATCACGGCGCAGTTCGATGACATCGATTGGGCCGACGAGATCCGGATCTTCCTGGAGGAGCGCTCGAGTTTCTCCGCAGACGGTCTGACCGGACTTGAAGCGAACCTGCGCTTCGGAGGTCCGGAGACGATGGAGTCCAAGATCTTCGGACGTCTGACGGCCTGGCAGAACTGGATTTTCCAGCGTCCCAATGCGGTTGGCGCTGACGGCGCCCTGAAACGCTACGGCACGGGCCGCAAGGCCGATTTCAATCCGGAGCGCGTGTGAATTCCTACTCTCCCCGGAAGGGAGGGCGCTCCGACGACTGGAGGCTTCCATGACCGATACCATCGACGTCGATTATTCGACCCGGATCCCCAACAACGTCGGCCTCGTCGACGACCAGCGCGTGCTGAAGGCCCTGGAGAAATGGCATCCCGGCTATCTCGACTGGTGGATGGAGCAGGGTCCGGACGGCTTTCAGACTGCGGACGTCTATTTGCGCACCGCAGTGTCGATCGATCCGAAAGGCTGGGCCAAGTTCGATTACGTGAATATGCCGGACTACCGCTGGGGCGTGCTTCTGGCCAATCGCGACGAAGAACGCAAGGTCGCCTTCGGCGCATCCAGGGGCGAGCCCGCGTGGCAGGAGGTGCCCGGCGAGCACCGCGCCAACCTGCGCCGCCTGATCGTCATCCAGGGCGACACCGAGCCCGCCAGCGTCGAGCAGCAGCGCCACCTCGGCAAGACCGCGCCTTCGCTCTACGACATGCGCAACCTGTTCCAGGTCAACGTCGAGGAAGGCCGCCACCTGTGGGCGATGGTCTACCTTCTGCACAAGTACTTCGGCCGCGACGGCCGCGAGGAGGCGGAAGCGCTTCTGCAGCGCCGCTCCGGTGATCCGGACAAGCCGCGCATGCTGGGCGCGTTCAACGAGGCCACGCCGGACTGGCTGTCGTTCTTCATGTTCACCTACTTCACCGACCGCGACGGCAAGATGCAGTTGGAGAGCTTAGCGCAGTCCGGCTTCGATCCGCTCTCGCGCACGTGCCGGTTCATGCTGACCGAGGAAGCCCATCACATGTTCGTCGGCGAGTCCGGCGTCGGGCGCATCATCGAGCGCACATGCGAGGCGATGAAGACCGCAGGCATCGACGACCCCAATGATATCGAGGCCGTCCGCAAGCTCGGCGTCGTCGATCTGCCGACGCTGCAGAAGAAGGCCAACCTGCACTACTCGCTGTCGCTCGATCTGTTCGGGTCCGAAGTCTCGACCAACGCTGCGAACTTCTACAACGCAGGTCTCAAGGGTCGCTTCCAGGAGACGCGCATCGACGACGACCACGAGCTGACGTCATCGACCTATCCTGTCCTGAAGATGGTCGATGGCGCACCGAAGCTGGTCGATGAGCCCGCGCTTTCCGCCATCAACATGCGGCTGCGTGACGACTACACCAAGGACTGCCAGGGCGGCATCAACCGCTGGAACAAGATCATCGAGAAGGCGGGCATCCCGTTCGAGATCAAGCTTCCGTCGGTCGCCTTCCACCGCCATATCGGCGAGTTCGCAGGCGTGTGCGCGTTGCCCGAGGGCGCGCTGCAGTCCAAGGAAGAGTGGCAGGACTGCAGAGACGCCTATCTGCCGTCGAAGGGCGACGGCGAATTCATCGCATCACTGATGAAGCCGTGCTGGGAGCGCGGCAAGTTTGCCTCCTGGATCGCCCCGCCGAAGGTCACCATCGACAACAAGCCCGGCGATTTCGAGTGGGTGAAGCTGCATCAGGCGTGACAACCACAAGAAGTAGCCTTGAAATAGAGCATTGGATTGCAGCAAGAATACACGAACGGTATAGCTTGGAATTCGTCGAATCCATAAAGCTCGTTGGAGCACTCGTTGGGCTGGCGACGGGGATATTTGTCCTCGTGGATCGACTGTTGCTAAATCGTCCGATAGTTACATGGGAGCGTTCCCAGGAGAGCCTCGCCGTACGAGTAAGGAATGCAGCACTTGAGACTGTGCTAATCACTGACGTTTTAGTCTCACCATCTTCCTGGGCATTGGCTTGGAGTGACGAACTCCACGACACCATCGAGGCCGCTGCTAGAGCCATTCAATGGGAGAATGAACCAATAAAGCCCATAAGCTTCGTGCTTGAGCAAGGTGACGAGCGAGTATTCAACTTAGTTAGAAGTGCATCCGATATTTCAAGCGACACGATCCTTGTTGTACGGGTCAACTGGCGATTTTGTCGAAATCGATGGCTGCCACAGTGGCCAATCGAACTTAAGGCAGATTTAACGTTTTTGACGGCTCTAAAAAATGCGCGGGCGCGAAGCCCATGACAGTCATCGAGACCAGCTCCGCCCTCAAGAAGCAGCATCTGATCGATCCTGAGATCTGTATCCGCTGCAACACTTGCGAGGCCACGTGCCCCGTGGGCGCGGTCACGCACGACGACAACAATTACGTGGTCGATGCCGAAAAATGCAATTACTGCATGGATTGCATTTCTCCCTGTCCGACCGGCTCGATCGACAACTGGCGTGTGGTGCGCGCCGCCTACTCCATCGATCAGCAATTCTCCTGGACCGAACTGCCAGAACAGACTGATCTCGGCGGGACGTCCAGCGCGGAACTGGAAGCGCTGGAGGACGAGGTCGGCGCGCTCCTGGCGAAGGCTCACGAAGGCTCGGGCGGCAAGCCCATCGCACCTGCGTCCGCCGCCAGTCCCGCCGTCAATCTGTTCACCCGCGCCAACCCGGCCATCGCGCACGTGCAGGGCAACTTCCGCATCACCGCGCCGACGGCGGAAAGCGACATCCGCCATATCGTGCTGGGATTTGGCGGGACGGCATTCCCGGTGCTTGAAGGCCAGTCGATCGGCATTGCCGTTCCGGGCAGGGATGCCGGCAGCCGTCCGCACGACATCCGCCTCTACTCGGTCGCATCCGAACGCGACGGGGAAAAACGCAACGCCAACAACCTGGCGCTGACCATCAAACGGGTGCCGGGCGGTCTCGCCTCCAATTTCATGTGCGATCTCAGGGTCGGCGATACCGTCGAGGTGACCGGACCGTTCGGCGCCACCTTCCTGATGCCCAACGATCCGGACGTCGACGTCATCATGATCTGTACCGGCACCGGCTCGGCGCCGTTCCGTGCGTTCACGGAGCGCCGGCGGCGGATCGCGCAGCACACGCCGGGCAAGCTCGTCATGTTCTTCGGCTCCCGCACGCCGGAAGAGCTGCCCTATTTCGGTCCGCTGCTGAAAGTGCCGTCGAGCCTGTTGGAAAAGCATCTCGTATTCTCGCGCATCTCGGGCACACCCAAGGAGTATGTGCAGGACCGGATGCGGGTGGAATCCGACCGCGTCGCCGAGCTGCTCGCC
>JBFWYV010000221.1:0-8701 GCA_050186055.1 Hyphomicrobiaceae bacterium
GGCGGCAGGCCGGGCTCGTTGTGCATGCCGGCGAACGGCTGGGCATATGCCGGCGGCGGAGGTGCGGGTGGGAGCGGCATCGGCTGCCGCCGCTCGTTCATCCCCATCAGGGAACGCGCCCGAACGGCTGGCGTGTTGACCGCATCCATCGGGCCGCTGAAGAGCTGCCGCATCGTCGGATCAGCCGAGCGCGACGGCAGGCCGGCAAGCAGCCGCCGCAGCCGCACGAGGTAGCCTTCCAGGGGATCAGGCATCGGCGTCGGCCGTCTTGAGGGTCAGTTTCCTCGGCCGCTTGCCCTGCTCGGCCATGAGCTGGTCGATCAGCGCACGCATGTCCTCGTTGGCCTTCATGGCATCGTCCAGGCGCTTCTCGAGGTCGGCTACCTTGCTTGCGGTCGCCGTGCTGTCCTTGTTGGCAACCCATGCCCTGGCCTTCGCGATCAACTCCGCGGCGCCAACGCCGAGCCGGGTGCGGATGCCGTCGTGCGCGTCGGCGAGGTCCTCGACCACGAAGATCCCGATCGCCTTGCACTCCTTGATCTGGCCCTTGGTGATGGCGGGCCACGCATCGAGCGGCATGCCCTCGCGGACGATGGTTTCGGTGTTCTTCCACTTCTCGTAGGTCGGCCTGAAGTGCTCCCACAGCCGGGGATTGTCCCGCTGGAGCCGCTTCACCTCGACGATGTTCTGATAGTTGAGCGTGCCCATCTTGCCGTAGGTGATCTTGTCGACAGGGATCAGCGTCCCATCAGGGCCGACCTTGTGATCGGTCTCGATGTCGATGATGTAGGCCGCGATCTTGTCCCGATCGGACGGCTGGGCATCCAGTGGCACATCGAACATTCAAAAATCTCCATCAGGGAAAAGTGGGGGAGGCCGCGAAGCCTCCCCCTAGTTGGCCCCCTTCATTAGGTGTCGAGATCGTCGACGTTGTCGTCCATCCACGGACGGCTGATCTCCAGCTCGGCTAGCCCCGCCGAGGGAGTGCCGTTCGCGCTCGCGAACTTGGCGTTGTGCACCAGATCGCCGGCGACGACGGCATCGTCGAGCTCGCCCGCCGTAGCGGAAGCGTAAACGTTGCCGTTGTCCGACACCGTAGCGCAGTCGACCACGGCCTTGCCGCTGATCTGATACCAGCCGTACTGGTTGGCAACGTTCGCCGACATGGCGATGCCGACCGGACCGATGGCGTCGGCAACGACGAGCGTCGTACTGCCGTTGTCCATGTTGTAGGTCACCGCCGAGCCCAGGATGGTATTGGCGACGCCCAGGAGATAGATGAACTCGCCCGCGCCATAAGTTGGGTCGACGGCGCGGACGATCGTGCCAAGAGGATGCCTCTTGGTCGTGTCGGTGTTCGCGATCGGCTGCGAGCCGATGATCAGGTCGGTGATTGCGTAAGCCATGTGTGCGCCTCCTTTACGCCGCGTCGATGAGAACGCCCTGGCGAGCCCGATTGGAGCACACCAGATTCCCCATCCACAGGAGCGGGATCACGACGGCGTCCTGGTTGACCGAGATACGGTCTTCCAACTGGGTCCAGTTGGCCGCCGAGTGCACGGTCAGGTCCAGGTAATCGGTATTCAGGAAGTACATCCGCTTCCCGGTCGACGTCGCGTTGCTGTTGACATCGTGGATCACGTCGGCGTTGACGTACTTCAGGGCCGTGAAGCCCGCCTCGGCGGTATCGGCCGAAGCGTAGCGCTGGAGGTCCTGAAGCGACTCCCAGTAGGCCGAGAAAAAGTCGATCGTGCTCACGATCAAGTCGGTGCTGTCGGTCCCACGGGTCGTGAGCAGCCAGAGGCTGTTCATGAAACCCTTGATGTTCGACTTGGTGACCGTCGCCGTCGCCTCGAAGAACTGGTTCTTCCACCAGGTATAGGTGCCAGCGATGATGCCGCCGACCGTGCCGGTGCCATCGTTGGTGAGGATGTGCTGCAGGCCGCCCATCTGATTGGACAGCGCGCCGTCCGAGTAGAGGTCGACCGACATGTTGTTGGCGGCGGTGCGGATCGCGTTCTTCACCCTGGCGCGGGCCAGGCTGAAAATCGCCTCTTCGCCCGCGTTCATGCGCAGTTCGCGGCCCGAGGAGGTAATGTTGATTGCCGCCTGCATCCAATCGTACCTCGCGGCACTCAGGACATCCGACGCGCTGATGTTCAGCGTGTCGAAGCCGGAATACCGCTGGTAGGTCGAGTTCTCGGCGTAGTCCAGCGGCTTCACGATCTCGTAGCCGCCGGAAACCTTCGTGATCTGCCCCTTTTTCTTGAGGCGAGAATACAGAGCGTTGTGGGCGCTGACGTTGTCAGCGACCATCGTGTCGTGCTTACGGAGCGTGCTGGTCACGATCTCCGTAAACGTTGCGTTGGGCGATGCCATCTAGGTTGCCTTCAAGTAGCGCGCGACCTGATCTTTGCAAGTTCATCTCTCATCGTGTCTTCCCAGGACATTTTCGCCGGGGCCGTAGGCGCGGAGCCTGGGCGCTTGGCGAATGGGGCGATCCGAGCATCCTTCGCCGCCTTCTCCTTGGCCTCCTTGGCCGCCTTATCGGCTGCCTCCTTGGCCTTGGTGGCTTCGATCTTCGCCCGGATATCCGGGCTGGCGTGGATGGCCATGTCGTAGGCGTCGTCCAGTCCCTTGGCGGCCTTGCTTTCGATGAGAGCGGACATCAAGGGCAGCGCCTCGTCGAAGTGAGGCCGGTCCTTCCTGAACGTCTCAATCGTCTGATTGGCTGCCGCGAGTCTGGCTTGCTCGTCCGCCCTTTCCATCTGGGAGAGCCGCGTTTCGAGATGATGAATGCGCGGATCAAATGCGCTAGTGGGTTGCGGCGCGGCAGGCTGCTGCTGTTGCTGCGGTGCCTGCTGCGTGCTGTCGTTGACGAGGGACCGAAGATCAATCCCGTGCCTGTGAGCCGCCCACTGAATGAAGCGGACCGGATCGCCGGCCAGTGCCTGATCCACCCGCAGCACATCGGCGATGTACTGATGAGGCGCGACATTCAGGCGATGGATGCGATCGAGGTGAGGCGATAACGCCTCCTCGAAGACCGAGAGTGCCTTGATCCTTTCCCCATCGGCGGTGAGCTTCCTGTGGACCTCGCCTTCCCGATCCGCCCAGTATTTCTGGACGTCGGGTGGAAGCTGGCCCCACTTGGCCTTCACATCCGCTGGCAAGGACTGCGGCGCCTCGATGACCACGGGCTGCGGGTCGGGCGGCGCGCCCTGGGTGCTGCCAGGAACCTCGATACCCTCGGGAGCCTCTTCGGCTACGACCTTGGGCTGAAACCTTCCATCATCTCCGCGGGTAGTGCCGCGGACCTTGAACTCGTCGATGGACTCGCGGAGCGCGGCGTCCATCTGCTGTTCCGGCGTCAGCTCGGGAGCCGGTGCGTCGTCTGCTCCGGTGTCGGGCTGAAAATCCTCGTCTGCCATGAATATCACCAGTTGGAGGGTTAGGTCAATTCATTGTCGCCGTAGAACGGGGGCAAAATCCGGCAAAGCGTACCCGCGCGTCCGCCAGGTGCTCGGCAAGGTCCTCGATCGATTCGTATTGTTTCCCGTCTATCGGGCTGACAACCGGGCGAAATCCAGCACGGTGGATCTCCTGGGTATTCAAAAGGAACAACAGCGATCTCGAGAACTCCGCCTCCCGCCGATGGTCGCGCATGGCACGCCCCACTTGCTGAGCCTCTTGCTGAGCCATTTGTTGCAAGGTCGCGTTCTCAGCACGCAACGACCTGTTGGTAAGACGCAGCCGCGCAACTGTTTTTCGTAACTTGCTCGATATCGCCTTGTAATTCTTTCTGACTGGCACTCGCCTGACTGGTTTACTCATTTCAGTCTCCGATCTGCAGGCAACCGCTGGTAATCCCCACTAAGGTCCGGCACCGGCGCCGGCTCGACGTCCCGGCGGTGCGCCTCGGCCATCTTCTTGTCGCTGTAGCGCGGGCGGAACTCGGACGGATCGACCTCGCGGCTGTTCGTGCGTTTCAGTTCCTCGCGCCGCTCCGAGCGGGACGTGATCGGCTTCCTGGTGATCGGCGAAATGTAGGAGATGTCCGACACCACGTAGGGCGTGGGCACGCCATCCCGAGCCGGAACTGACATGGGAACACCGTCGCGATCCTCAAATCGGTCGTTGCGCCAGAAATAGCGAGCCATGATCACAAAGATCCTTACTGCCAGTACGTGATCTCGATCAGGCCATCCGCTCCGGCACCGCCGACTGCGTTCTGTCCGCCACCGCCGCCGCCCGCGCCGGAGTTGGCCGTCCCAGCATCAGAGCCCGCCACGCCTGTTGCGCCGCCGGCACCGCCATCGCCGAACTCAGTGCAGCCGCCACTGCCGCCCCCAATACCAGAACCGCCCGCCACTGTTCCCGTTGACGAGTGGAACGCGCGCGAAGCGCCACCATTGCCGGCGCCCGTGCCAGCGCCAGCGCCGCCAGTCGTGCCGCCGCAAATGATGCTTCCGCCAAACGTGGCAACAGCGCCGATAGCACCGCCATCGGCGTCCCCCACTCCGCCGGCAGAACCGGTGATTGCCCAGCCGGCGCCGGCGCCGCCGTTGCCGCCATTCGTGGCGCCGCCGGCAAAACCGCCGACCCCCGCAAGAGCAACCGGCACGAGACGCAATGTTCCGGTAAGAGTCGTGCGGGAGCCAGAACCTCCGTTCGCGCCGATGGCGCCAGGAGTGCCGCCCGTGCCGATGGTCAACGTGAGTGTCGATCCGGGCGTCACCGCCACGTCATAACAAGTGACTCGCGTTCCTGGTGCGCCCCCGCCGCCGGCACCGCCGGTGGCGTGCCCGCTACCGCCAGCGCTGCCCGCACCGAGCAGAGTTACGCTGGCCAACGTGTAGACATCGTTCGGGACTACCCATGCACCGGAGGCTGTAATCCTGGCAGTACGTAATGTGCGGGGCGGAATAGCTAGCGCCATGGTCTACTCTCCATCAGATCCGCAAGGCGGCGAGCCAGTCCGCAGGGATGGCTGCCATAATGCAGTCGGCTAGAATGCCTTCGCCGACCGCGTTGAGATGTGAGTCCGTCGCATCGACGTGCCACAGATGATCGCCTTGCTCGTAGGTTCCGGCGACGATCAAATTGCGCATGTAGGTGTAGAAGTCGGCGGTGACGCAGCCGGCTATTCCAGCGATCGCCAGATCTTGGGCAGCGCGAGTCTCGGCCGCTAGCGACTGCTGCGCACTGAGCGTGTCGCCCCCGCTGGTGAAGTTGAGATAATGCTTCCGGCCGATCACCTGTCGGGTGTATCCGAGAGCGGCCATCTCGCTCGCCGTCTCGATCAGGTTTGTCGTCGTATCAGGCATCACCACTTCGCCAGCGGCCGGGGGATCGTCCAGCTCGTCGGTAAGCGTGATCTCATCGGTGGAAACCGAAAGAACTGTGCGCGTGACACCGTTCAGCAGGATCGACGTATCGGCGCGGTAGTATGTGCCCTTGCCAGCGGCCACAGAGAATGTCGTCGTTGTAGGTTCTGGCGACGCCTGCACCGTGCTCCTCGCATTCAGATCATTCGTGCCGGCATAGATGATGCCGAGCGACCCCGTCTCGACTGTCGCAAGCAGGCGAGCCCGCACGAGCACTTGCGCCGTACTATCGCCTGACTGGCCGGAGTTGAGGATCGCCACTGAGCAGCCAAGCCGCTGCAGGCTCACATTGGTCAGAAAAGGATAGTATTCCGGCAACGAGTTCCACGTCGCACTGAACGTGTACGAATCTCCAATCGCGACACACCGATGCTTTGTCGCGTCGGCGATCCGGGCAATGGGACTGCTACAGGCGAGAGACACTGTTTACAGCTCCGTCACACGAGCGGAGCCGCTGCCATCGGCCTCCCAGATGCCGTCGATGATCCCGGTGTAGCGATCGTCCGGCGGGCGCTCCCAGTAGCCGCCGCCGGGGATGCGGACCTTGTAGCTGCTCGCGCTCGCGGTCGCGCCGTATTTTATCAGCAGGGCGTTGGCGTCGTCGTTGTAGATACTGAGCGCCTGACGAGCGCTGTTGGCGGCGGCGATGGTCGTGCTGCTCGCCGACGAAGCCACTGATGCCGTGGTGGCGCTGGCCACGGCCGGAGAAGATGCGCCGGCAACAGTCACCTTCAGGTTGCCGTTGACATCGGCCTGCAGCCCTACATCCGTATTGTCGGCCGCTACGGGCGGCGTAGTGCGATACTCGGCAGAGATCGGCGTGCTCATCGCTCCTGTCCTCCTATGCGGCAGCGTCGGTGTCGATCAGGACGGCATAGCGCGCCGTGATGCCCGCGCTTGAGGCCGTCCAGACGACAGGATCGCTGTCGAAGGTCGCCACGCCGCCCGTCTGCGACCAGGTGATATTGGCCAGCGCTTCGCCCCCGGTCGTGTATCCGTTGGCATTGCTCACCTCGTTGGTGAGGTCCGCCAATTCGTCGTGCGCCGCGTTCGGCGTGTAGCTCGAGGTGTGGAGCTGCAAGCGGAAAGCGTGCGTGTCGAGATCGATCGTTCCATCGGCGATCAACTCGGCGACGGTGTCGTAGAGCGTGAAGGTGCCTGCAGCCATCTTACTGCCTCCTCATCATGACTTTGCGAGCCCCGGCCGGGCGCCCGTCCGAACCGCGCACGATTTCAGTGTCGGCAAGCACCGCCTCGGCGAGTGCGCCAAGCCCCTGTCGGGTATCCTGTCCCTGCTGAACCACCGCCTGCGCCAGCGCGGTCACGGCCGCAGCCTGCGCCGCCAGCCCATCCGTGAGGGCTTTAAGCTCGTCGGGCTTCATGTCGTCGATCTCCTCGATATCCGTCGTGCCTGTCCTCATACGCTCCAATGCTCGATTGACACGGTGCTGCTCATGCGCGAGCCCGGACTGGTGTTCGCGGTCCATCCGCTTTTGCGCAATGTCATTTGCCGCCTGCATTTCGGCCTGTTCACGCTGGAACGCCCGCTCGGCTTCGCGGTCCTGCTGCTCGAACGCCATCTGGCGCTCAGCGCGATCGTTCTCCGCCGCCGCCTTCTGTGCGTCGAGCTGGAAGCGCCGCTCCTTGTCCTGCGCATCCTGCTGCAGCCGCACCTGTTCGATCTGAGCGGTCTGCGCGAGCTTCGCCTTCTCCATCTCCATCGCCGGGTCGGGCTTGGCCTCTGGTGGCTGCTTCGCCTGCTGCTCGGCCCGGTCGATCCACTCGTTCAGGGCGACCTGCACGTCACGGCCCAGCTTGACCGTGCGCGTGAACGAGGCCGCGATCCTGGCCGCCGTGTCCGCCGGCATGAGACCGGCCTGGATCGCCGGCAACATGGATTGCCAGTACGCACCGAAGCCCTGGATGAACTGGCCGATGTTCTCCTGATGCCGGCCGAGGTCGGCCCGGATCGTCGAGTCCGTCTCGATCTCTACCAGGAACTCGCGCTGGAGGTCGGACGAGAGCAGAGCCGCGACCTGATCGGCCAGCGGCGGCGACGGTATCTGTCCGGGCTGTGGCGGCGGTTCGACCGGCAACTCCACGCCCGTCATGGCGACGAACTCGGGCAGCGTCAGTTGATCGGCCATCAGGTCGGCCAGCAACCGATAGAGGTCGCGGGCGTAGCGCTGCACCTCGCGCTGCGCCTCCTGCAAGCGGAGCGAGCCCCACTGCGCCTTGATCTGCTGCGCCGTCGCCGTCTCGTTGGCGTTCGTGCTGCCGCGCAGGATATCGGCAACGCCCGTGATCTCGTAGATTTGCTGCTTGCACGCCTCCCGCGCGCCGTACAGTTCCTTGACGAGCGACACGAGGCCCTCGACAGGCATGATCCAGATCGCCTTGTCGATGCTGCCCTGCTGCATGACGCGGGCAGCGTCCTCGGCAGGCGCCAGTTCACCGTCCGCCAGATCGCCCATCGAGCGCACTGCACGTTCCAGCGCGCCGTCGTAGATGCCGCGCCACTTCGCCGCCGCGACGATCATCGAGATGCGCTTCGTCAGCGTGTCCATCTCGTCGGCCAACGGTTTCCACTGCATGTACTCGCAGACCGGCACCAGGCTGTCCGTGCTCTCGATGGCGTAGAGCGGGCGCGGCGTGCTCAAGAACTTGCGGAGATTGTACGGATCGTCGGTGACCGCGAGCGGTCGCTGCATGTCGCTCTTCGCGATCCAGTAGACGCGGCGCTCGGCCTTATCCCAGATTTCCCAGACCTCGGCGCGCTTGAAGATGTCGGGGAGGTCGTTGCCGTCCTTGTCCTTGGCATCGCTCAGGACGATGTCAAGGTTGATCTCGGCGCCGCGCTTTGGGTTCAGCTCGAGGAGCTCGTCGCGCGTGAGCTTGTGCCTGAACGCCTCCCATGGAATATCGTCCCAGCGCTTCGCCGGGCCACGCCGGTAGTCGTCCCAGATCACGGGCTCGCAGGTGAACGCCTTTGTCCCGTTCGCGCCGGTGATGACGCGGACGCGGCTGAGACCGCGGCCTTGCAACTGGCGGTCCCGAACTGCCGCCTGCATGCAGGCGTCGAAGTCGTACATCTCAGCCTGGATCGAGAGTGCACGTTCCAGAATAGTCGCCGCGAGCTCGCCCGCAGGGTCCTTCTGCGCGAAGCGCCGCCGAATATCCGGGATCGGCTCACTGTTGTAGAGCGCCGGCACAGTGGTCTGCGTATTGGCGTAGAGGATGTTGTAGTTCTTGGCCTCCTTCGCCTTCTCCAACCTGTAGCGCTCGAGCGTGGCCTGAGCATCCTCGCGCCAGTC
>JBFWYV010000222.1:0-8691 GCA_050186055.1 Hyphomicrobiaceae bacterium
TCGAGCAGGTCATCATTGCGTTGGGAATGGCGCTGTCAGGGTTCATCCAATTCGAGCTGGCGATACTCGGACTTATCGTTTACCTGCTGCTCTCTGTTCTGACATTCGCAAAAGCTCAATACTTCACTCGACTGGAGATCAGCTACTCTGGTTTCGGCCCGACCGAGATCAGAATGGCGCTGATTCTGATGAACCTTACGATCATCATATTTCCACCGCAGCCGATGCTGCTGTTGGGCATTGAGGCCACCTACCCCAATCTGTTGTCGCTGTTGTGGAGCACAATCGGTTCCTGCGTGCTGGCGGCTCAAGTTGCAATCACTCTCAGCGAGCTCAAGACTGCGAACGACGAAAAACGATGAGGTCTTGGGAGTGATCGATAGCTTGAAGAGCTGGCCCGCGGTTTTTGCCCATCGGCCCATACCGCCTCATCCGGCGCGCTTGCCGCACAAGCCATCGAGCTGGCGCAGGCTGATGCTGGCGCGCCATAACCTTCTTGCAATGTGGGAAGAAGAAGCTTTCGATCTCGAATTCTCAGAAGGCAGGTTGCTGGCTCGAAACGTTTACGTCTGCAATAGCCCCGATTCGGTGCGCTTTGCCTTCAGCCAGAACCATTCGAGTTTCGAACGCAAGAGCGCACAGATGCGTCATGCTTTGACGCCTCTGCTTGGAGATGGCCTGTTCGTGAGTGACGGCGAAACCTGGCGGCAGCGACGGCGCATTGTTGCTCCGATTGCGCACATCTCGGGGATGGCGAGGTTCGCGCCGATCATGGTCGAGACCGCAGAGGAGCTAAGCGAGCGCTGGTCTCAATCCGCAGATGGCGAGATCGATGTCCTGGCGGAGAGTGCTCAGCTCACGGCGGAAATCATCTGCCGGACGATATTCGGCAGGGAGCTGGGCAGGCAGCACGCTGCGCAAGTCGTTCAAGGGTTCAGCGCTTATCAGGATGCGGTCGGACAGCTCGACATCGTTTCCCTTCTCGGCCTTCCCGATTGGATTCCTCGGTTTCATGGATACAGGGTCAGGCGCGCGATCAAGCGCATTCACGGCGTGCTCGATCAGATTATTGAAAGCCAGCGGACGATCGGGACACAATCCAATGAAGCGATGGTTCGCCAGTTGCTCGATGCCCGCAACGAGGATGGAGAACGGCTTGGCCCGGAAGCCGTTCGCAATGAAGCGGCTGTCCTGTTCATGGCCGGGCATGAAACGACGGCGAATACGCTTGCGTGGGTGTGGTACTTGCTCGCTCAATCGCCGGATGTCGCGGCTCGGATGCATGCCGAGCTCGATGACGTCGTCGGATCAAGGTCGCCGTGCCTGGATGACGTTGACCGCTTGGTCTACATGCGAGCCGTGATCGACGAGACGCTGCGCCTTTATCCGCCGGTGCCGGTTCTGGCCCGAGAATGTCTGACGGAGGAACGATACGAAGGTTACAGAATTCCTCGAGGCTCGCTCGTCATGGTTGTGCCTTGGCTTTTGCATCGGCACCGCAAGTTCTGGTCCGAACCGGACCGCTTCATCCCGGAGCGGTTTCTGGCGGGGAGCGGTGAACCTGTATCGAAATTCGCCTACGTCCCGTTCAGTATCGGGCCGAGAATCTGTCTCGGCATGTCATTTGCGATCGTAGAGGCCATGCTTTGCCTGGCGACACTGGCCCGGCGGTTCAGACTCGAACTCAGGTCAGGGCACAATGTCGAACCGGTCAGCCGTTTGACACTCCGACCGGGTGCGCGCCTTCCGATGACAATCAGGATGCGCCCGCCGAGAACCAACCTCTCAAGACCTCGAATCCTGCCGACGTACCGGCCGGTCGGCCCAGAGTGCCCTTTCGGTCATGAATGAATTCAACGGTACGCCTCCACTACTCTGGCTGTTTGGAACGTACGAGCAGCGGCGCCTCTCTTATCAATATTGGATTCGCGACACCGCCTTGGGAGTCCTAGATCTTGTGATCCATTTCGGGCTGAGACCTCTGCCGATAGACTGGTGCTCCAAGCTCGGCAGCTATCTGGGGCTGTTCGGACGATTGCGATATCCGGCAAGCCATCGGCGCATCCTCAAGGCGTGGGCTACATTGAGGCCGGATGAAGCGGACCCTGCGGCCGCCCGCGATGCCGCATACCGGCTTTGGCGCTGCGTCGGCCGTACCATGGGCGAGTATTCCGTACTCGACCGGTTGTGGCAGGCAGGACGTATTGAGGTAGAAGGCGTCGAACATTTGGATGCAGCCCGGGATGCGGGCCGGCCGCGCCTGGTCATGGGCCTGCACCTCGGTAACTGGGAAGCCATTCCGCCGACGCTGATCGCCGTTGGGCATCCCGGCTGCGGAATCTATCTCCCTCCCGTGAATCGATTTGATCACTGGATTGCCGTGACCGCCCGGGAACGCTACGGCGCAAGGCTGATTGCGCCGGGGCAGACCGCGACGCGCGAGGCGTTGAAGGCGCTGAAAGAAAACAGCGGAATTTTCATCATCTATGTCGACGAGTTCATTCGCGGAAAAGTGCAGGCGCCCGCTTTCGGACGCCGACTCAGACCAAACGGAAACAATATCGCCTACGTCGCCAGACTGGCTGCGATGACGGGAGCCGATATCATTCCGGCATACTGCGTGCGACAGGGGGAAACGGCCTATTTCAAAGTTCAATTCCTTGCGCCGGTGGCGCTCGAGAACAGCGGCACTCCGAAGGAATCGGCTGCTGCGAATGTCGCCCGGCTCGACGCTGCGATCTCCCCCATCATCCGGAATCACCTCGATCAATGGTTCTACGGATTGGATCTCGATCTCGAATCGTGATGCGGCAGCGCCGTAGTTGACGCCACAGTGAATCTGAATGCGGATTGAAAGTGGATCCGCAACGGATCCGGCAGCATAGCACCGATGCGTGCCAATACGGCGAGTGACCACGGAAAACTCTTCACGCCCCGATTGTTTTCGATCGCACGCGCGATTATCGCTGCCGCTCGCTCCGGAGCGACGATTCCCGGCTTCCAGCCGGAGACGCGGTCCGACATCGCTGTCGCCACAAACCCGGCGCAGATAACGGAAACGCCGACATCAAACGGACGCAAGCTGTCGCGCATGGCCCTGCCGTAGCTCAGGATGCCGGCTTTACTGGCGCAATAGCTCGGCCAATCGGGCACCGGGATAAGTCCGGCAATGGAGCTGACGATACCGATCTGGCCGTGTCTGCGAGAGACCATGCGAGGCAGGATCGGATGCACCGTATTCAGAACACCAATCAGGTTGACCTCGATGGTATAAATGCTTTCGCCCTCGGGCTCGAACTGGCCTTGCGCGGGTGTGCCGGTCGTGACCCCGGCATTGGCAATGACGATATCGAAAGGCGCACTGCTGTCGTTTGCCTCAATGACTTCCCGCATGCGGTCACGGTCACGGACATCGGCAATAGCGGTTTCAGCATCCGCACCACGTTCGCGACAGCAGTAAGCAGTCTCAGCAAGTCGATGCGCATTGCGGCCGACAAGCACCAGACGCGCACCCGGATTCGAGTAATGAACGGCCAGTGCACGGCCGATCCCGCTTGATGCGCCGGTGATCAGAATGGTTTTTGACATGAGGTCAGATCTTTGCCGGCGATTTGATGGACCATGCGACGTCCGACCAATCATACAGCCGGTAGCCGCGGCTGTAGAGCGCAGAGATGTCGGTTTGAGCCGGAAAGCCTTGATATGCTCCTCCGGCCTGAGGGATCGGCCTGACCCGTCCGGCTTCGATTTCGGGCAACAACCCGGCAAGCGCTTCCATTCCCCTTGTTTGGAGCTCGCGCATCATTGTCAAAACGCTGGCCGTATGTCGCAGTTGAAAGTGCTCAGTGGCAAGAAGCGGACCGGTATCGATGCCGGACTCTACATAGTGCAAGCTCACGCCGAAAACAGGCGGATCAGCCAGGCAACCGAAGATGACGGGCATCGGTCCACGGTGATCCGTCAACGGAGCGATATGCACGTTGACAATACCCAGGCGAGGCATGGCAATGAACTCCGGCTTGAAGATCTGGTCAAAGAAGGAACTGACGACCAGATCGATCTTCATGCCCGCGAGACGACGTATGAAGGCTGGATCGTTGACATCATGCACAGGTTCGACGGGAATCCGGTAGCGACGACAGAGCCCGGTCAAAGTGAACCTTGCGGGAGCGAGAACAGCCGCCAATCTCGGCAGTACAAAATTGATATCGAGAAAGACGACGAAACGAAGTCCGGAACGAAGCAGATGCGACCTTGCCTGGGACCAAAGCCCGCCACGCTTCGGCCGAAACGGTGGCGACAGTCCAACGAACACGATGTCGTCATGAAAGCGCTCGATGAAGGCTTTCGTGGAAGCGTTGCTCGCCACGCTGTCGAGATTGAATAGAGCGATCCTCATGACGATGGGAAATCAGAGACTGCCTGGTCGAAGCCGCGTGCCGAAAAGTTTTCCGATCGAAAGCTGTTCAAGCTCCTCGACAAGAACATCGACGGTAGAAGAGAGATCGCGCTCGCTATGCTCGGACGTGATGAAGAATCGCAGGCGAGAGGCCTTGGCAGGAACGGCGGGAGGAATGATCGGCTGCACGTTGATGCCGCGGCGGAATAGCTGCTGCGACAGTAAGACAGCCGCCAGCGAGTCCTTGACGATAACCGGCATGACGGCGGTGCCGGCCGCATTGCTTGTGTCGAGGCCACGCGCATGAGCGAGATCGACAAACCGACGCGAATTGTGCTGCTGACGCCGAACGCGCTCGGGCTCGGCATGCAGGAGTGACAGTGCCGTCTCACAGGCGGCCGCAATCGCCGGCGGCAACCCGACGCTGTAGACGAACGCTCCGACGGAAAACTTCAAATAGTCGATCAGGTCGCGGCAGCCCGCGATATATCCGCCGCATCCGGCAAGCGTTTTCGACAACGTCCCCATCCAGATGTCGACCTGTCGTGGATCGACGCCCGCATGCTCGGCGATGCCCCGGCCCGTGGCTCCAAGCGTTCCAAGCGCATGAGCTTCATCGACCATGAGCCATGCGCCGTATCGATTCTTGATCTGCACAAGGCGCGCAAGGTCAGGACAATCGCCGTCCATACTGTACAGGCCTTCGACCAGGATCAGACAGCGATCATATTGATTTCGGCATGCAGCGAGAATCGACTCGAGCCCGTCAAGATCATTATGCGGAAAACTCCGGCGGCATGCTTTCGACAGAAGGCTTCCCACGACCGCGCTATTGTGAATCTGCGCATCGTAGATGATGAGGTCTTGGGCTCCGACAAGATGACTGATCACGCTGACGTTCGTCACGTAGCCGCTCACGAATACGATGCAGTCATCAGCCTCGTAATGATCGGCGAGCGCACGCTCCAGGCTGAGATGAGCAGGGCGCTCGCCAGCGACAAGGCGACTGGCGGACGCCGAGACGCCATAACGGTCGAGCGCAGCTTTGGCGGCAGCGATCACCTCCGGATGACCATTGAGGCCAAGATAGTCGTACGAGGAGAAATTCAGAAACTCACGATTATCAATAACGGTTCGGGCACCGGCGCGCTCCTGGTGGACATGGAAATAGGGGCTATCGAGGCCAAGGCGATCGGCGACTGCCCGCTGCGTACGCAGATCGTCGAAGCCAGGAAGAGTTGAAAAATTGGTGGCTCGTCCGCGGAACTCAGCGGCAGGCGCGGCGCCGGCTCCATTCCGATTCTCGGCATCGAATCCGGCTGCAGCCTGACCGCGCATCATCGACTTGACGCGAGACATGAGGTGCGCGCGGCTGACGCCGGACATCGCGGTGGGCTTTCGGTTCAATTGCGCACCCCTTCCGCGGTATGCTTCTGTTCAGCCGCAATGGCAGTGACGATAGCCATGTGCTCCGGAGCAACGGCCTCGAAGTGCTTCTGCACCAACGTGCTCGTCTTGAAATCGTCCCCGTCAGGTGGAATGTTGCCGGCCTGCGCGATGATCTGGTCCGCGAGCATCGAAATGCTATGCGTGGCCATCGTGCCGCTGACGGCAAGCGGCATCCCGACCGCCGACTCAATGCTCGAAGCAAGCTCCAACGTCATTAACGAGTCGATCCCGAGATCGGCGAGCGGCCTGGCCTGATTGATCTCGTCTTCGCGCATGTGAAGGATGGCGGCCAGCCGGCAAACAATGAGAGAAGTCACCTGGCGCTTGACCGTGGCGCTGTCCTCAACTGCAAGCAACGCCGCGATGTCCAAACGATCGTTTGCCGGCGACGTATCCGGACTATCTGATCCCATCAACAACGCAAAACTTGGAGATCTGAGGATCGGCAGCCGTTGCGCGCCACCCTTGAACTCGCGAGGCGCCATGGTGAGCGCAGCCAACGCCGGATCGCATCCCGTGACCGAGAGGGCATCTCCGAGCAGGTCAAGGGCGTCTCTCGCGGTCATGCTCGCAAGACCGCGCCTCTCCAAGAGCGATTCCTTGAGCGTGCTATTACGAGCCACGATTCCGACGTCTGCAATCGGTCCCCAGCCTATCGCGAGCCCGGGCAGTCCCTGCCGCCGCCGCGCACGCGCTAGTCCTTCAAGATAGCCATTAGCAGCGACATAGCTGGCCTGACCCGGATTGCCGATCAGCGAAGTGATCGAGGAATAGAGCACAAAGTATTCGATTGGGTCTTCCCGGGTCAGGCGGTCAAGATTGGCCGCGCCGGCGACCTTCGGCGCCAGGACACGCTCCAGTTGGCCACGATCGAGATTAGCGATCAGACCATCCTCCAGAACCATCGCGGCATGAACGATGCCCGCGAGCGGCGGCATTGTCGCCCGTATTCGTCTCAGTGTCGCATCGAGCGCCTCGACATCGGCAATATCGCAGTTTGCCACCGTGACATGCGCACCTCGCTCTTGCATGGCAGTCACAGCCGAGGTGGCAATTTCACCAGCAGCTCCTGATCGCCCGAGAAGCACAAGGTTCTTCGCACCGCGTTCGACCAGCCAGCGCGCGGTTGCCAAGCCAAATCCGCCCAGCCCGCCCGTCACGAGATGAGTTCGCTCCGCATCGATTTCAAATGGCTTGGGATAGGCTGCGACGGTGTCCGGCGGAGGCGGCCGAACGACAATCTTGCCGATATGCGCCGACTGCTGCATCAGCTGGAAGGCGTCATTAATTCGTGACGATTCAAATACGGCATACGGCAACGGCGTAAGACGTCCCTCGCGCAAGAGGCGCGTCACACTGCAGAAAATATCCTGCCCCAGGTCGGGACGTCCCTCGATGAGCTGATCGATATCAACGCCGAAATAGGTGAGGTTGCGCCGAAACGGCCGCAGGCCGATATGAGTGTTCGATACATAATCGCGCTTGCCGAGTTCGACGAAGCGACCAAACGGCTTCACGCAATGAAGGCTGCGCTCCATGGCAGCGCCGGCCAGACTGTTCAACACGACATCGACGCCGTCGCCGGTAAGAGCAAGCACCTCATCCACGAAGTGAGTGGAGCGGGAGTCAAACACATGCGCCACACCCAGTGAACGCAACAGGCTCCGCTTCGCCTCGGACCCGGCCGTCGCGATAACTTCAGCGCCACGCTCCTGCGCGATCTGGATGGCGGCCAGCCCGACCGCACCCGCGGCGCCGTGAATTAGAACGCGCTCGCCAGCATGCAGGTTGGCCAGAGTTACCAAGGAATAGCGGGCCGTGAGGAAAGCGACCGGCACCGTCGCGGCAGCTTCGAGAGCAATCGAGTCGGGAACCTTTGCGACCATCCGCTCATCGACGACGACGTGCGTGGCGAATGCCGACGGAGCCAGAGCGACCACGCACTCGCCGGCAACGTATGAGACGCCCGGTCCGACCCGGCTCACGCGCCCGGCGCACTCGAGTCCCAACGCGGGACCAGTGAACCCGTTTTCGAGCATGTCCTCCGGCAGCAGATCCATGGCCCACATCAGGTCTCGGAAGTTCAAGCCGGTTGCAACGACCTCGATCTCGACCTGACCCGGCCCGGGCGCGGTACGTTCCATCGCCTGCCACGCGACGCGCTGGCCCGGCAGACCGGTCCGCTCCAGGCGTGCTGTAGTCGCCCTTGGCAGCAAGGGGATAAGATTGGACTGCAACGGTTCCACCCGCATCGCGGACAAGCCGTCGGCAGCGATCACAATCTCGGATTCCTGCGTCCCAGCGGTGAGTAGGTCCGTCAGATGGCCAGCGGCGGAATCAACGGGGACATCAGCGCATATCTCAACCTGTCGGATTGTGAGATTGGGATATTCATTGGTCAGCGTTCTGCAATACGCACATGTGCCATCCTTGATTGCAAGCTGCTGCTCCGCAACGGCTGCAATCAGTTGTTCCACGACCCAAACAGCACAGCGCGTGCCCTTCAACTCCTCGACGACCTGCTTCAAGAGTAGACATCTCCGGACAAGAGCGTCGTTCGGCTGGCCATCCTGTTCAATAGGAGGCAGAAGCACAGCGACGCTGGAGGGCGCCCCTACAAGCTCCGCGAGATTGTCTATCCGTGTCCTGACAATGTCGACGCCCGCACATAGCGCATCGCACAGTGCGGTAGAACGTGGTGAGGTCTCAGAACCGACAACGACTGCGGCGACAGGGGTTGCGTTTTCTGCCTGCGCACCGGTAATATCCTTTTCCTGCACAACTTGTCCGTTCAGACTTTCGGACGTCTCTGGCGCCACCGCGATAACGGCATTCCAGTTGAA
>JBFWYV010000223.1:0-8567 GCA_050186055.1 Hyphomicrobiaceae bacterium
GGCTCAGCGTTACGGATTTCGGCTTCAATGGCTCGTTCGTGAGGTTGGCATTACCCGAATTCAAGACATTGTAGAATCCGATGGCGGTCTCGTAGTCGGTCGCCGCCGCGGTCGTATCTACCGGGATGACGACGGTGTAATCGCGTATCATCGCTCCGACCGACGAGTAGGTTACCGAGCCGCTGATCTTCCAACCGGCCATGATGATCGTGGTGATGCCCTTAGCCTTCAGCAGCTTGTCGAGATCGGTGTTGTAGAATCTGTCTTGGGCCGTGTTCGTGATCTTGATATCGCCTTCGGCTGGCTCGACCTCCTTTAGCCAGTGGGTCATGTTCTGTGCGCGAGTGCCGTACGCCACGACAAGGCCAGCCGTGCGGACGCTCTGCAGGAACGGAATCATGGCCGGCAGCATCTGGCTCCTGCATTTCGGCTGGGCGGCGCAGATGTGCTCGACGTAGTCCAGCATCATCAAGGCAGTGGTTTTGGAGTTCAGGGTGATGCGTGCCAGGTCCGGCATGCCCGGCATTTGCAGGGTCTGCATCGACTTACTCCATTGCGCTCAAGCCACGACACTGAAGACTGCGAGCAGAGTGGCGCTGCTCAGGAGGATAGCACGAAGCCGCGTCATGTCAGGTTCGCATCGTGTTGCTGCCCGGGTGTGTGCTGCTGATGCTGGACCGTGGCACTCCAGGCAACCATCAATACAACAGCCGCAAGCAGAACCCTCATGATTTTTCCTCGGACATGATGAGCCCACCGCTGATGTATCAGCCTCGGCTTCCATGGGTAACCCCACCGCCTTCCACTCGGGGAAGCCATCCTCTAAGCCACACCACATGGGACTGCAAATATCACGTTGTGTTCATTCCGAAGTGCCTGAGGAAGACGCTGTACGTCGGGCTGAGGCAGCATCTGGGGGAGGTGTTTCACCGGCTCGCGGCACAGAAGGAGAGCAAGATCGTCGAGGGACATCTGATGCCTGACCACGTGCACATGCTGATCTCGGTCCCGCCGAAGCATGCGGTGTCGCAGGTCGTCGGGTTCATCAAAGGCAAGAGTGCGATCCATCTGGCGCGGGTGTACGGGGAGAGGAAGCGCAACTTCGTCGGACAGCACTTCTGGGCGCGCGGGTTCTTCGTGAATACAGTGGGACGGGACGAGGAAGCGATCCGGAACTACATCCGCCACCAGGAGAAGGAGGACCAGAGGCTGGAGCAGCTCAATCTCTGGCGTTGACACCGCCTTCAGGCGATTCGCATCTTCGGGGCCGCGTCAGCGACCCCTTCTACCGCCTCGGGCGGTTCCAATCCTAAAGCCCCCGGCTTTGCCGGGGGATACTTACTGGCTGTCGAGCTGGTCGAGGCCGTGGCGCGGTCGCGCTGAGCCAGGCCAGCACGCCGCGATCTTTTCGGCTCCCCGCAGTACAGGGCTTGCGTGCCAGGGAGGAGGTCATTCGGCGGCGCGTGAGCGCCAACGCCACCCCTTGATCGATGATAGCAATATGCCTATACTGATATCAATGATATCATCTTGTGAGATTTGCCATCATGCCCGCAATCACCATTCGCAACCTCTCTGAGGAGACGCATCGGGCGTTGAAGCTCCGCGCGGCCCAACACAATCGCAGCGCGGAAGCGGAGATGCGCGCCATCCTGGAAGCTGCAGTTCGACCGGAAGATCGGCTGCGTCTTGGCACTGCGCTGGCAGATATGAGCCGCAAGATCGGGCTCACCAACGCCGACGTCGAAGTCCTCGAGCAGACCCGTGACAACAGACCCGCCGAGCCGGTGCACTTGGAATGATTCTGCTCGACACCAATGTAGTCTCCGAGGCGATGAAACCGCAGTCGGACGCGGCAGTACGCAAATGGCTCGATGAGCAGGCGGCGGAGACGCTCTATCTTTCCAGCGTCACCGTAGCCGAGCTGATGTTTGGCATCGGCGTGCTTCCCAAGGGCAAGCGCAAAGACAGATTGACCGCTGCGCTTGATGGCGTGCAGGCATTGTTCGAGGGGCGCATCCTGCCGTTCGATACCATGGCGGCACACCGCTATGCTGATCTGGCCGTAAAGGCGCGCGCCGCGGGAAAGGGCTTCCCCACGCCTGACGGCTATATCGCCGCGATCGCCGCCGCGCACGATTTCGTTGTCGCATCCCGCGACACCAGCGCGTTTACCGCCGCTGGCCTCACGGTGATCGACCCCTGGACGGTCGCCATCTGAACTGCGGCCGACGAAACCATCAGCTTCGCGAAACTGTTGAAACCTTGAATACTTCGGCCTGGTAGGCCTTCTCGATATCGCTCGTTCGCTCCGACGGACCGATCTGCAGGCAGAACTGCTCTTCACAGTCATCTCCCCAGTCGAGTGGCAGGCGAGCTTGACGACGCCAAGATGGCGCCGGCTGTTGAACTGGTCGAGGCCGTGGCGCTCGGGATCGAGAAGGTCGTCATCGATGGAGTCACGGTGCAGGTCTTCGATGCCGCTACCATCGGGGCCGAGCCCATTCGTGCAATGCAGGAGTACGGAGGCGTGCGCGTGAAGCTGACCGCGCGTCTCGGCAACACACGCATTCCAGTTCAGATCGATGTCGGATTCGGCGATGCCGTCACGCCAGAAGCTGCAGGCTATCGTGGTGCTCGGCCTCGCCAACTCGCGGATGAAAGATTTCTACGACCTGCTCGCACTCTCCCGACTGTTCGATTTCGAAGGATCGGTCGTGCACGATGCGATCATCGCAACGTTTGAACGTCGAGTGACCGATCTGCCGAAAGAACTACCGATTGGACTGACCGCCGAGTTCGGTAACGATCCCGCCAAGACCAGTCAGTGGAATGCCTTCGTCAACCGCGAGCCCTTGCTGATGAACCCCGGCGACCTGATTGCCGCCATCAAGGACATTGCGGCATTCGTCGGCCCACCACTCAAGGCAGCCAGCGACGGTGTGGCCTTCGCCCTACACAATGGGCGACAGGTGAAATGGCTGGTTGACCACCAGACCAGATCTTCGCGCGCGCGAGCCGAAGTTTTTCAGCAGAGGCCATCTTTGACTGCCGCCGCCCGAGGTCGTTTTCCGTGGCTAGCAGGTGGACAGCAATGCTGTCATCAACCGAACCGAGCTGTTTCACGGCAGCATAAGTTATTGAAATCCCTGGTGAGCGGGGCGGGGATCGAACCCGCGACCATCTGATTAAAAGTCAGATGCTCTACCACTGAGCTACCCGCCCGATCCGCCCTGTCTAGGAGCGTTTCTACCGGATGGCAAGGTCTAACGGGGCAGGTGTCCGAGCCGGAATGTATGGCCGATCGACGGCGTTCCGCCGTGCCGTCCCGTTTCAGTCGAACGGCCCCGGACTGTCAGGCCGGCAGGCTTGGTCCATCAAAACCTGGGATCAAACACCTAGTCTGCAATCACCCCGTCCCCTCCGACATGGACCGGGCTTGATCAGAAGTTGCCGAATATAGCGGCAAACGGATTGCCGCTATTGGAGGGCCGATATGCCGGCTGCGCGGGAGCAGGACGGTTCCTCGCTCTCCTCTGGCTGCTTGCGCGCGGCTCGCCGTCATCGCGGTCGGCCGCGCTCGCCACTCGCACCGGGCGCCCTTCGAGCGCCGAGGCGACACGGCTGTCAATGCCGTAGAGATCGCGAAACGTATGAACGTCGCCGTTGTCGTCGGCCACCGCCGTGAAATACACGACGTGCACCGGAATCGGTGTCGACAGCGTGATGTCCTGCGTGCCTGACCGGTTGTCGACGTAGCCGTGGACGGTTCCCGCGCTCCAGCCCTTGTCGTGCGCCAGCAGCACCTCCGCCAGACGCATTGGGTTTTGCACCCGCATGCAACCGTGGCTGAACGCCCTGCTCGAGCCGTTGAACAAGTGACGCTCGGGCGTATCGTGCATGTAGATGTCATGCTTGTTGGGAAACCGGAATTTCACGACGCCAAGCACGTTGCGCGGACCGGCGGGCTGCGTGAATGCCACGCGGCGGATATCGATCCGCGACCAGTCGATCGAATCCGGATTGATCGGGCGCCCGCCGATCGAGGCCTGCAGGCCGCCGACGCGCTCGAGAACCGACGATGCGCTGGGCCCGCCGCCACCGAAGAACCAGTCGTTGTTGTTGGATGTCCGCCGCAGCATCGGCGCCAGCTCATTCGTCTTGATCCCGTCCGGCACGCCCCAGGTCGGATGGAAAATGATGTACTTCATGCTGGCCGAGAAGATGTTCGTCGGTGTTTGCGCCTTGCCGACGACGATCTTCTCGCGCAGCACCACCTCGCCGTCCTTGTAGACTCGCGTGAACTGCTCGGGCACGTTGTTCCAGACGTAAAAGCGTCCCAGATCGTCGGGCATCCAGCGCCAGCGCTCCATGTTGGCGATCAGCAGCCGGCGCCGGCCTTCCACCGACCCGGGCACCCTGCCGTTGAGTGCGTTGCGCGTGCCGGGACCGACGATGCCGTCAGCGGTAAGGCCATGCTCGCGCTGGAAGCTCTCGACCGCCGCCAGCACGGCGTCGTCGAATGTTTCCGGCGCATCGCCCGGCTCGACTCCGAGACGCTGACGCAGCAGCGCGACCTGCGGATGCTTGTCGCCGGATTTGAGGCTCGGGCCGTCCGGGACACGCACGTTTTTGGCATCTTCAGGTTTCGGAAGCTTCAGCGCCACCAAAGCCTTTTGCAGAAGCTTGAACTGCTTGTACTGGGGATGCAGGCCGCGAAGATACGCGTCGGCTTCGGGCGCCGCGGCAATCCCTTCGAGCACCGTCTTGGGCGCGTAGATACGCGGCCGGCGATCTAGCAGCGGGGTGAGGGAAGGCGGATCGATGCGTCCGCCGCGGGCATGCCGTGCGTAGGTGAGCACAGCTCGCGAAATCGCGATCTCGCTGTCGGCGAGCTGCTCGGCGCCGGCGCCTGCGGCCGGTGCCGCGGGAATCTGCAGCTTGGAAGGGTCCAGCCCGAAATCTTCGGCGTTGGCCAGTTCGGCCAGTGCCTCTTTGCCCTTCTCATTGAGGCCGTCTTTGCCGACCCACAAGGCCTCGTCCGTGGCCGCATAGAAGTCGCTGAGGCCTGCCTGGTCGCTGCCTTTTGCGGCCGAGGCATCGGTCGACTTGGCGCGCAGGGCGGCGATGATCGGATCAACGGCCTCCACGGCTTGATGGGGCTTGGAGATGACCGCCGCCGCGCCGGGTGCCGACGGCGGCGGCTCATCGACCTCCTTGGGCGTCAGCGGGTCGGGTGCCGAAAGTCCGCCGGGTACGGCGTCAAGGATGGAAGCCTCGTTGCCCTCGGCAGCCGGCGGCTGAGCATTCGCGGCGGCGTCATCCTGGCTCGGCTTGGCCTCGGCATCCGGGTTCTCCGGCTTTGCCACCGTATCCGGGTCAACGGGAGTTGTCCGCGCCGTCTTGACGGAGTCGGCAGCCGGCACCGGGGATTGCGCAGCGGGCGGCGCTGCCGATGCCTCGTTCGATCCCGTCTCGGCGAAGGCGCCGCTCAGCGGAAGCGAAAGCGCCAGCAGAAGCGGTACGGTGCGCACTGCCTTCATCTGCAACCTCGCATCCGACGTGCCGGCTGATCGGGGTCCCCTGCGTAGCGGCATCTGAGACCCGTCCTTCCCATTGGTCATGACCCACCTAGTGCGATAAAGGCACTTTTTCGACGGTTACAACCCGGTAGCGCGCAAAAGTTCAGGATTGATGAAGACCTGGATTATTTTGCAACACTGGTTGCATGGCCGCCACCTATATCGGCCAGGTTGTAGACCGTGATCGGAATCAGAACCCCTTGGGCAGATCGTCGGCGAACTTCGCCTTGATGCGCTCGTCGAGTGCTTTCGAAGAACGGGCAACTTTCGGGAAGGTGTTGATCCTGCCCCAGGGCTTGCAGGCATCGATGATGACGCGCGTATTCCGCCGGTCGGTATCCGTATCGTAGCACATCGGATCGAGCGCCGAGCTCCAGCCGCCACGGATGATCTCCAGGTCCTCGCGGGCGTCGACGCGTGTGCACATCGCCCAGACAACGTCGTTCATGTTCGATGGGTCGATGTCGTCGTCGACGACCACCGTCCAGCGGTTGTTGAACGCGCCCGCATGGCATTGCGATGCGATGAGACCCGCCTGCTTGGAATGCCCGCCGTACATCTGCTTGATCGATACGGTGAGCCAGAAGCGCGTGCCGCCCGCCTCGTGTGCCCATACGCCTTGCACCCCGGGAATGCCCGCCGCCTCGAGCTGGTTCCAGACTGCCCCGCATCGATAGGCACCGAAGTAGAATGTATTGTCGTTCGGCGGCACCGCCGGCACTGCGCCGAGCAGGATCGGGTTGTTGCGATGCATGAACGTCGCGATGCGGATTGCAGGCTCGGGACGTGCGTCGCCGGAATAGTAGCCCGTCCATTCCCCGAGCGGCCCTTCCATCACCTTGTCGTCGGGCGCGATATAGCCCTCGAAGGCGATCTCGGCGCTGGCCGGAACCGGCAGCCCGGTCTTCGGCATGTTGATGACCTCGACGCCGTCGCCGAGAATGCCGCCGGCCATATCGAATTCGCTCTTGCCGTACGGGACTTCGAGACCCGCCAGCATGACCAGCGCCGGATGCGTGCCGGCCACCACGGCGACGGGACATTTCTCCCCGCGCTCATGGTACTTCGTCATGATGAGTCGACCGTGCTTGCCCGGCGACATCATCAGCCCGGCAACATTCGGACCGTGGCTCTGGATGCGGTAGCAGCCCGCGTTGACCCAACCGGTATCGGGATCCTTCATGATGACGAGACATGCGGTCCCGATGTAGGGCCCGCCGTCCAGTTCGTGCCAGATCGGCGTCGGGATCTTGGTGATGTCGACTTTGTCGCCCTCGTAGACATTCTCGAGCAATGGTCCGCCGTTCACCTGCTTCGGCGGAACGGAGGGCTTGTTGCCCATGTACTGGCGCCACCATTGGATGAGTTCGCGATCCGTCGTCTTGGCATCGAGTCCCAGCGCGAGCGCGCAGCGCGGGACCGACGTCAGGATGTTGGCCAGCACCCGGTGTCCTTTGGGGTACCCGGGGATCTCGTCGAACATCAGCGCCGGGTTGCCCATTTTGCGCATGTAGATGTCGACGAGGCCGCCGATCTCCTCCTTGGGTTCCGCGCCCTTGATGGTCTTGACCTCGCCCGCCGTCTCGATCTCCGCGATCCAGCTGCGCAAATCCTTATTCGCCACGTCGCCACTCCTGCCGATCGATCCTTCCGCCGGAAGCACCGACGGGAAAGGCTTTCGTCACACACGAACTTCCTTCTGACAAGCCCCGCCTGCCCGGATATCGGTTCGCGGCCGTCGTTCATCCGATCAGCGGCGCCTCCGTCGAGCGCCTCGCCGGGGCACCCGTGCGACGATTGCGCAGGCGCGAAGTCTGTTGCTGCGCGCCTGGGCACGGGCTCCCGGACAGCGGCATCTGCACCCGGCCGGCGCGACCGGCGTCCGGGAGCCGCTCCGCTGAGCCGTCCGCTTGAAAACGGATGCCGAAGGTGGCAGCATCCATCACCTCAGGCAGACAGCTTCACGAAAAATCCGGATCAGGAGCGGATGTGAAACCTCCGAAGTTCTCTTATGTCCGTGCAGAGAGCGTCGGGCATGCGCGTCGGCTTCCGCGGGCAGACCCCGAATGCGTGCATCCCGGCGCACGCAGGACCGCAGTTTGGCCGGCCGTTCGCCATCGAGTGATCGGACGTTGCAAGCAGAGGACAGACAGTTGACCAGCTTCGACCTTGTCGAACCCCGCTCGATCGAGGAGGCGTTCGCCCAACTTGATTCGGATGACCCGGCCGTTCGTCCTATCGGCGGCGGGACCGCGCTGATGCTGATGATGAAGGCGCAGATGTTCAAGCCGGTCCGGCTTGTCAGCCTGCGTCATCTGGGCCCGGAATTCTTCGGCATCACCTTCGCGCCGGACAAGAGCAGCGTGAAGGTCGGTGCGATGACCCGGTTCGCGGAGCTGGAACATTCGCCGGGGATAAGGAAGCACCTGCCCGTCATTCCGCAGACGATGCTGACTTTGGCGAACGTGCGTGTGCGCAATGTCGCGAGCGTCGGCGGCAATCTCGCTCACGGCGACCCCCACCTCGATTTGCCGCCGGTTTGGACCGCGCTCGATGCAAGGATCCATATCCGCAGCCGCGACGGTGCACGGAGCATTCCGATATTGGAGCTGTTCAACGGATATTATGAGACCACTCTGGCCCAGGGCGAGGTCATCGAATCGGTTGAGGTTCCGCTCAAGCCCGACTGGTGCTCGCACTACGTGAAGGTGACGACGCGCGCCGCGCATGATTGGCCGGCGCTCGGCATAGCCATTTCGGCCAGGCCCGACGGCGACCGGATCGGGGATCTGCGCCTCGTTCTTTCGGCCGCCGTCGATCGGCCGACGCGGCTCGTTGCGGCGGAGAAGATCCTGCGCGGCGCCGCCATCACCGACGCCGTGCTCGATGAGGCGGGTGAAGCCGCCGTTGCGGAGGTTGACATCGAGTCCGATCTGCGCGGCACGGCTGAATACAAGAAGCATCTGCTGCGCGTCCATATCGGCC
>JBFWYV010000224.1:0-8564 GCA_050186055.1 Hyphomicrobiaceae bacterium
CGCTCGAGCGCGACGGCTGGCGGGTGACGTATCTCGGTGTCGACGAGTGTGGCCGCGTTTCGTTGGAGGCGGTCGCCGCGGCGCTGGCCGAGGACACGGCGCTGGTCTCCGTCATGGGGGCGAACAATGAGGTCGGAACGCTGCAACCGATCCGCGAGATCGGCGCGATCTGCGCCGCCCGCGGAATCCTCTTCCACACCGACTTGGCGCAAGTCATCGCCTATGGCGACGTGGAGGTCGAGCGTGACAACATTCACCTGGCCAGTCTCTCCGCGCACAAGACCTACGGCCCTAAGGGAGTTGGGGCGCTGTATGTGCGATCCCGGCGGCCTCGAGCACGGGTTGCGCCGATTATGCACGGCGGCGGTCAGGAGCGTGGTCTTCGACCCGGCACGCTCGACACGCCCGCGATCGTTGGGATGGGTGAAGCATTCGCTATAGCCAAGGCAACCGCACACGACGAATCAGCGCGCCTTGGAAAGCTGTGTAGAATGTTCCGAGACCGGCTACTGGCCGAAATCCCGAGTGCGCGCTTGAACGGCGATCCATGTGAACGACTAGCAAATAACCTATCATTCTCAATCGACGGGGTGGAGCCACTCGCCCTAATTAGGCGACTTCGGGAGCATCTGAGTTTTTCTGCGTCGAGCGCTTGTGCTACGGAGAAGGTTCGAACATCTCACGTCTTGAGCGCGATGTTCGGTGATACGCCGCGTGCAAATACCGCCTTCAGGATCGCGCCGGGTCGGCGCACGACAAACGATGAAATGGAGCGCGCCTCGGCATTATTAATCGCCGAGGCGCGTCGATTGATCGGAATAGCGCGGAATTAATTGTCCGCGTCAGTTAGACACTGTCGGCTTCTTAAGCCGATTTAGCCGCCTTCAGCAACCAGAAGTTTTCGGCCTTCTCGTAGAGGGTTTCATACACTGATGAATTCTTCCCCACCGATGCAGGGTTCCCGTTCAGCTTCTCGTACTCGTCGTATAGTCTGCCCACGAGGTCGGAGCCATGTTCGTCGAAGAACCCGCAGGGATCGGTGCGCCACTCTGCAGTGCCACTCGGATAGTGCAGTAGACTACGATGGGCGGCAAGAAGCGGGAAAATGAGACCCTTGTCTACGCGATAATCCGAAACCGCTCCAGTCAGCGGCAACGCAGTACTCCGACTTTCTGTGCCCCGCCGTTTTCCTAGCTTAGAGCCTCTATTGTGAACTTCACGATTGTTCTTTTCATACGCCGCACTAAAGCCAGAATAGACATGATCGTGCAGGCGCAAAATATCTTCTAGAACCGGCTCAAGTGCCCGATATCCAGAAGCCAAACGAGGGTCGATCAGTCGTTTGTCAGCAGTCCCCTTGCTGGAGAACGCGACGGTAGGCGCTCGCCGTCGACCGGCGCTGTACTCCGGATGAAACAGGGTCATCAGACTGATCAGCTCCAGCACCGACACCGGAGCAGATGAGTTCTCCTCCCATCCAATCCTGCCGGCAAACGGGCCACCTCTTCGATCGATATGCGCCTTAAGCCAATCGAAGTTGCCCCGAAAATCGTTGAGCGACCATTCTTTCACCTGGACGCTACGATTGCGCCCTTGCACCAACTTTTCAATTCGCTCGTGGTCCGTCAGGCCGACCACTACGTCGATGTTAAAGCGGGCCTGGGAAAGAGCCTCTTGCAGCTCTCCATCCTTCGTCGTCCGAACTTGCTTCTGAAGCTTTGCAATCACGGCATTGGTGGTCGCACCGTCGGCCATGCCGTGAATGTCTGAGTCGGTGATGGTGATTTCCAGCTGGCCACGGTCCGGATCGAATTTCACACGCTCAGCGAGCAGGAACCCGCCGCGGTTCGCCAACCAGAAATCCTGCGGCTCATTGCGCAGAGTGCCCTCAATGTCGGCCGCTACCTTGCTCTTAAGGCAAGTCTCGTCATGGCTTCGCGGGTTGATGCGGTCCGGAATCCGTTCTGCCGGCCAATTAACAGCAGACGGACTGATCCTATACAGATCGTATTCACCGCTATCATCTCTAACGGTGATCCGACGAAGATCATCTTTGCTGTGTGGGAATCGAACAACGACGGGCTCTGACGAGCCAGAATAACGCTCGCTCATCGCGAACTCCTATGCGCGGGTACGGGACAGACCCGACTTTGGTTGGTGTCTGTCGCAGGGCCTGAGCCGCGTGACACACGCGTGCTGGCGCCCCTCCTGCGAAGACATGTTCACCATAGGCGCTATGACGCGAAGGTGCAACCGGTTCTGAAACGGGTGTAGCGGACTTACACGTCTCGGGGCGATTTAGCCCCTGCTTGCAGGCGCCTGGCGCCGCCGTGGCGGGGCAGTCTGCGGTTTAGGTGCTCTAGCTGGTTTAGATGTGTCATCCATTGGCAGGCCGTTTTCGCACGCCGCGTTCGCGCTATGCGCAAGCAAGCAGCCTGCGGGCTCAGGCAATCCGACGCTGCCCCAAAGCGGCGACATTGTCCTCGATGCCGGCTCCAATGCCGAGCGCCGTACGTCGCACGACGTCGTGGACATAACCTGGCGAGAGATGGCCGTAATGCCGTTCGACCATGCGTGTGTCGGCATGCCCGAGCACCTGTGCCACCACCATGAGTGGCGCGCCAGCCATAATCCGATGCGACGCCCAGGTGTGGCGCAGGGCATGGAAGTTCACCTCCGCCATTCGGGCCGCCAAAGCGGCCCCGAGCAAAGGTCGCCGTTGCTCGCTGACGCCCCATGCGCGGCCCGATGCCTGCCGGAATACCAAATCGCCTTCACTTAGGGCAGCAGCGGCGGAGCGCAGGAACGCGAGCGCCTCGTCGTCGAGCGGCACGTGCCGGGGCCGGCCGCTCTTGCTGGTGCGGACGTGGAGCATGCCGGCGTCTAGGTCGAGGTCGCGCGCCTCGAGCCGCGCCAGCTCGCCGTACCGGCAGCCGGTAAGCAGGGCCGCGCGCACCAGCTTGCGGAAAAAGGGCTCGCAAGCATTCAGCAGACGCGTGCATTCGTCTTGCGAGAGGTAGCGCAGCCGTGCGGCATCGGCGTTGGTGAAGGGCTTCACTCGTCGCCAGGCGTCGTCGGTCGGTACCTTGCCGTCATGGTAGGCGCGGTTGAGCGCCGCCTTGAGTATGGTCAAAACGCGGTTGGCGCTGGCCCGCCTCGCCCGGCGCCCGTCTTCCGTCTCCGGCGGTGCCCTGAACCGCTGGGCCTGCTGACGTCCGTCGTTATCGAGTTTGCGTCGGCTCCGCAGTCGGGCCGGCTGCTCGGCCAACTCCTCGTGCCATTGCCGGATCGTCGACGCCGTAAGCCGCGAAAGCGGCACCTGCCCGAGCTTTGGCCTGATCAAGGCGTCGGCCTTCCAGGTCGCGTCCCTGGCCGACCGGCGATGTCGGGCCAGCCACTCGAGGTAGGTGTCGAGGGCATCGTTGACCGTATGCGGCGCGCCACTGGACGCGGCCGCGTCCCCGACGAGGGCGGCGATCCAGCCGCGCGTATAGTCTTGGGCTTGGGCGAAAGAAAGCGCGGCTACTCCGTCCGCGTCAAGCGCGTCGTCGGCCGCGCCGAGGCTCCGGTAATGCTGCTTTCCTGCCGCGTCGCGCCAGCGCGCGATCCAGGTGCCTGCCTTCTTACTACGGCGGTAGCCGAGCGCTGCACCTTGGACCAGCACGGTCCAGTACGGCTCACGTCGCACAGCAAGCTTTGCGCGTGCGGTGCGGGTGTCGAGCTTTCCGTTGCGGAGCGTGCGGGCCATCGGGCTTTCCTGACGTCTTCCGTACGGATACCATACGGAAAAGCCGTGCAGATACAATCAGGAACCGTGCTGAACGCCTGCGAAATAATCTATTGTATCTTCTACGTTTACCAGCGTTCGCATATGTTTACGTTCGCAGGAGTTTCATCTCTTTCAAGGCTGGAACACGGGTTCGATCCCCGTTGGGGACGCCAGCGATTTCAACGGGTTGGAACGGCGGGAGATCGAGGTCCCAAATCCAACCCAGAAACTTTACACGGCAAAGGGCCGATCCGGTCTCCGTGTCCCTTCTCATGACCGATGACGAACGCCGCCACCACGACGAGGTGTGGGCAGGGCCGATGCGCACCTGGCGCGGCTCAATCCTCGCCGCCGTCGCAAGCTCGATCCAGAAAGGCCGCCGGTGGGGCGGCAGAAGAGACCATGCAGCTGGAGGTGCTGAGCCGTCAGTGCCAGGGCTACGCGGTCGGCCCCAGGCTTGGACCAGGCCGCGGACGGTGAGTAGCATGATGCCGGCACCGACCAGGATCATCAGCGGCCGCTCTGGGATGGTCTTGGCGGCGAACGCCGCGACCGGTGCGGCCAGCGCTCCTCCAAGGATCAGGCCGGGCAATGATCGGCCACAGCTCCAGTCCGATTGTGCCGAGGAAGGTGATCGAGATCGTCATCGTCACGAAGAACTCGGCGAAATTCACCGAGCCGATCGTGAGGCGCGGCGTCGTGCCGCCACCGACCCCGAGCGGCGCGACCCAGCCCGGCGGCGGCTCGGAGGCTCGCTCAACGTTGCGAGTGGCGCGCCATACTATCCAAGCACCCATGAGCAGGAGATGGACGCTGACGAATGGCGCGATCGCATCGCCTGGCGGCGTCGTCAGCAGGTGAGCGCCGGCTGCGCCGCCGGCCATCCCGGGTAGCGCCAGCCTGCGGACGAACCGCCGGTCGATGCGATCGCGCCGGTGCGACAGGCCGGAGATCCCGGTCGTGAACACCTATGCGGCGTGCACGCTGGCGCTGGCGGTCGCCGGCGGGATGCCGGCGCTGAGCATCACCGAGGTCGCCCACAGCCCGTAGGCCACCCCGATGGCGCCATCGACAAGTCGCGCGGCGAACCCGACCGCGACGAACCGGACGAAGCCCTCCCACACCGGCGTTCCTCCTCATTGAGGCCGGCGCCTCTCGACCGGGCATGGGTCGCCTGCCTCCGGCAAGGAGAGTGCGAACGGTCACGAGTTCAATCTGGAGAGTCCACGGCGATCGGTTTGGTTGCGGAGGTGTCTCGCCGACCTGGCCAAGCTCGTCTGCGCCTTCTCTCCAGGCGGACCATTCGATACCGGGCGGGTTGTCCCATCAAGCCTGTCCGTCCATGGTCGCTTTCGCGGCAGGAGGCTCTGGCACGCCGATGGGGCATGACTTGAGCGGAGGAGGCGTCGATATGACGGACCGCAGTGGCCCCGCAGCTGGTGCACCCTCAGGTACGCAACTCGGCATCTCCGATCCGGGCCAGAAGATCCTGATCGTCGAGGATGACGCACCGCTACGAAACGCCCTCGTCCGCGCATTCGAGCGTGAGCAGTTCGAGGTCCGAGCGGCCGACACGGTGAAGCGAGCGTGCGAGATCGCCTATGGCTTCGCGCCGGAGTTCGCCGTCCTGGATCTGAGCCTTCAGGATGGCTACGGCATGGAGTTGGTCGCGCACCTGCGGGAGGCCCGTCCGGGCGTCCGGATCGTCGTCATCACCGGCTATGACAGCATCGCGTCGAGCGTGGTGGCAGTGAAGACCGGAGTGGTCGACTACCTCGCCAAGCCGGTGCGCACCGAGCAGGTGATCGCCGCGATCATGGGCCAGGGCGGCGAAGCGCCCGCACCGGCGGACCGGCCGATGTCCGCCGACCGGGTGCGCTGGGAGCATATCCAGCGGGTGCTCGAGCAGTGCGACCGCAACGTCTCGGAGACAGCGCGCCGCCTGAACATGCACCGGCGCACGCTGCAACGCATCCTGCAGAAGCGCGCGCCGCGGCGGTGACGCGGATGGGAAGGATGCTCGCGCCCCTTCGGGAGGCGCCCGGTGCTGATAGCAGCGCCTTTTGATCGGTCAGATTGCTGATGCCGCCTTCTGCCCGTGACTGAACCGGCGGTAAGGCTTGCCTTCGGGCAGGAGGCGACGCGTCAGATCCGAGCGGAGCTTCGAATGACACAATGGACGGTTCTTTCAACCACTGTGCTCATTCACCAGGATCGGCCGTTTCCGGCAGCAGCTCGGAGCCCAGCCTCTACCGGTGGCTTGTCAGCTGAGCGAGTACAGAGCCGCGAATCCCGACACGGCGACGATGACGAGAATGATGGAATCGATGCCCATGCGGAGAATGGACCGCTTCGAGCGGACGACGAGGCCCGCGACGTAGATTGCCGTCAAGGCGATGCCAAGCAGAGTGCCGAAAAGGGAGAAAGCATCGACCTCATTGAGAATGGGCCCCTTCCGATAGAGCGCATCGGCGACGAAGATGAGGCCGGTGGAACAGAGATTGGTGCCGAAGCTGTCCGAGAAGGCCATCTCGAACTGGCGTAGCCGGGCAGCAGCGACCGTGGTGCTGAGCTCGGGAAGGGTGGTGGCGATGCCGCCGAACATGAAACCCACAAAGCCGTCGCCGAGACCCGTCTCCTGAGCGATCACCTCGGCGCAGAAGGCCAGCATCGTGGAGGCGGCGACCACGGCGAGCGCCGCCAGTCCTGTCGAGATCACGATCGCGCCGAGCCCGCGCTGCTTCTCCTTCTCCGAAGCCGCCTTGGCATCGTCCGCTTTCGCCTTCTCGCGCCGGCTCTCCCTGATCTGCACCCGATCGGCCTTCCAGGGGGAGCGGGGCTCGATGCGCTTCACGGCGAGCATGGTGATCACGTAGAGAGCCGCCAATGCGACGGTCCAAAGACCGGCCAGCCCGACCACGGGCAAGAGCATGTCGCCGACGACGATCCCGGCTGCGGCAAAGGTGAGCATCAAGATCACCATGGCGCCCTGGAACATCACCACGGGGCGCTGGATGTCCGCCGACAGGGCTTCCTTGCCCACAACGCAGTCGGTGATGGCGATGACGACCATGGCCATGCCGATCCCGCCGAGCAGACCGTTCACCGCGATGTCCGCATTGCCGCGTGCCGCAGCCACCGACGAGAAGGTCATCTCCGGCAGCGAGACCATAGCACCCAGCAGAAAGATGCCGACATAGGCATGCCCTAGCCTCGCCTTGTCGGCCAGGGCATCGGCGCCTCGTGCCAATCGCACGCCGCCGGTCCAGACGATCACCGACGCGACCACAAAGACGAGGATGCTGCCGAGCAGCCCCAAATTGGCCGGGTTCAAGTTCTCCATTCGGCTGCGCTTCCTGACCGATTTCGCGCACGGTGTGTCAACCGGCTGCCGAGCTCTCGCGGCCGGCCTATGCCGTCCGTACGCAGCGTCGGAGCGGAACATGCGTTCCCTTCCGGCAATGTCTGCAAGCTGCGATCACGATCAGGAACGCCGATGGAGCATCCTGGGTTCTCGGTTGGGCGCGCACACAGCCCTGCTATGGCAGCCGAGGACATGACCAATGGGCGTTCGACGGAATGGGGATGCTCACGACCTGCGGCGGGCCACTCATCAGCCGACCTATCCACCGCCGCCGCTGCATGGGCTAAGCCCTGTACTGGAGCGGAACATTCGGGCGCTGCAGCGTCGGCGTCGGAAAGACGAGAAGGAGGCGAGCGCGGAGGAGCGAATCGCAGATGCGGTCACCCGGTTCACCGGCAGCATGCGGTTCGTCTACCTGCACCTTGCGTTGTTCGGGTTCTGGATCGGGGCCAATCTGGGTTGGATGCCTGGCGTTTCCGCCTGGGATCCGTCCTTCGTTGTCCTGGCGATGATCGCATCGGTCGAGGCGATCTTCCTCTCGACCTTCGTGCTGATCAGTCAGAACCGGATGGCTGCGGTGGCCGAGAGACAGGCTGACCTGGACCTGCAGATCAGCCTGCTCGCCGAGCACGAGGTCACCAAGCTGGTCATGCTGACATCGGCGATTGCCGAGCACATGGGCGTCAGGACGCAGGCCGACGACGAAGTCGAGGAGATCACGCGCGATGTCGCACCGGAGGCCGTGCTCGACGAGATCGAAAGGGAGAGGTCTTGAACGAAGCGACGGTGGTCCAGCTGCTGTCAGGTGCCTTCGCCCTGCTCAAGGACGACAGCGTGTTTCTCGACCCCCAGCTGGCTGCGAGCATCACCTGTGCTGTGCACCCGAACGGCTAATCCTGGACAGCCAGCATCCCAGGGACGAACTTCGGCCTTGCCCGGCGGGCAGGAGGCCGATTCCACCAAAGTGGCAGTGAGGCGGACGCTCGTCGGACTCTCCCGTGGCATCACCGGGGTGAGCCGCTATGCACCGAAACGCGCCCGCGTCGATCGATGCTGTCTAGAAAATCCAGGGATTTGCCGCGGTGCCGCGTCGATGGTGACCGCTGTGCGCCGATGGTTCCGAGCTTTGGCAAGGGGTGAGGTCGACAGTTCAATCCCGTCTGACGGCACCATCGCCCGGTCTGCGACGCTCCATTCCATAGCAGAAGAACGCCGGATGGCGCGGGAATCCGAAGGGAGAGGGCCGTGACGAATCGGCAGAATGTCTCGTTTCCGCTGGCAAACCTGCCCACAACCGAGCGAGCGCACAACGCCATCATCGGCGCCTTGATCGACGTCGTCATGACCTTGCCCGAGCTTCCGCCCGACGTCGTCGAACGCCTGCGCCAGCTGCGCGGGCCTGAGCTGGATTTCACCGCGGCGATCCGAATC
>JBFWYV010000225.1:0-8561 GCA_050186055.1 Hyphomicrobiaceae bacterium
GGTACGCGTCTGCTGCACGACAAGAACGCCAAGCGCGATCTCGGCAACGGCAGCAACAGCAATGCTCCGGTGGCGAAACGTGATCCGGAAAAGCAGCAGCATGCCAACGCGGCTCATGCCGCTTCGAGCGTCATGCAAGCAGTCCCGCCTGGGAGCGAGGCCAACAATCAGGTTACAAAACCGGCTGGTGTCGTGACACCTCGAGGCAATGAGGCGTCAGCGAAGGCGTCGGCGGCCCGGATCGCCAAAGCCAGGCAGCTGGAGACAACTGCGGCAAAGATCCGGCGCGAGGCGGAAGAGGCAAAGCGTAAGCTCGGCGCCACAGGGGGGCCCGGAATCGACGTGACCATCGAGGGCGAGGACATCGTCGTGAGCCTCACCGATACCAGCTCGTTCGGCATGTTTGCCGTTGGATCGGCGGTGCCCAATACCGGCCTGGTCAGCCTCGTCAGCAGTATTACGCCGCTCGTAGCCGCCAACGGCAATCGCATCATCCTGCGCGGGCATACCGATGCGCGGCCGTTTCTGCGCGACGGCAAGAATCAGAACTGGCGGCTGGCGATGGAACGTGCGGAAGCCGCCTACGAAATGCTTTTGAAGGCCGGCATCGACGATGCCAGGTTCGAGAAGATCGAGGCCTATGCCGACCGCAAGCCGAAGATACCTGCCGATCCGCAAGCGGCGGCCAATCGGCGCATCGAGATCATATTGCGCAAGTGAGGCTGCCCATGCTCGCGCAGGTCCGGTTGGGTCGGCTTCCTCTCGCGCTGCTGATCGCTTCGACATTGGTGCTGGCGGGTGCCGGCAGTCCGAAGCCCAAGCATGGCGCGTCATCCGCATCGCTCCCGAAAGCGGATCCGTTGCCCAAGCGGATCGGGCGAAGTCCGGTAACGGCGATCCGTCCCTTGAGCGAATTGCAGGAGCGCATCGCCGACGGCGATCATGATGCTGTCAGACGACAGATCGATGTGGCAGCCAGCGTCGGCCGGCAGCTCAATGAGTTCGCTCCAGATGTGTGGAAGGATGGCCGCAATCGCCTCGCCCTCGTCAAATACGTCCTGAGCGGCGGCGATCCTGCGCTGTTGAGGACGCTCGTGGGGCAGGGGATATTCGATAAATCCGAGTTGTCCCTGGCGCGAGGGACGGTGGCGTACGCAACGGGCCGCCGCGGCCGGGCGATGGGGCTTCTGACCGAGGTCGACCCTCGTTCGCTCGATTGGAGCCTGGGGGGACATGTCGCGCTGATCAAAGCGGTATTGGCCGGGGAGTCCGATGGTCACGCCGGACTTGCCTATTGTGACGAAGCGCGCCTGCTCTCACCCGGTACGCTGGTGGAGGAAACTTCGCTGCGTCTGTCCATCGACTTCGCGGCCAAGGCGGGAGACTGGACGCTGTTTCAGCGCAATGTGCTGAGGTATCTCTACCGTTTTCCGAAGTCGCCATACGCCGCCGTCGTCATGCCCCGGATTGCGCGCGTCGTCGCCGCCAACGGCGACAATCGCGACGAGTGGCGAAAGCTCTTCTCCAGCATCGGCTCACTCATGCCCGAAGATCGTCGCGGCCTGTTCTATGCGGAGGTGGCCGATCTCTCGCTGCGTTCGGGCAGGCTATGGGCTGCGGCCTTTACTGCACAGATGGCCGGCAACGCGGGGACGGGGACATCGGCCGCCACAACTGCGCAGCGGGCGATCGCGGGTACGTCGATGATCTTCGGCGACACCCGGAAGCAGGGGCTGCAAATCCTCGGCGAAGCCGTGGCGAGGTCTCCTTCTCCAGAGATTGCGCAACTCATTGCCGCCGCAAGGTCCTTGAGCGCTGAAATCACCGCGCCGCCGGACAATTCACTGTTGAGCGCTTCCGGATCGCATGCTGTTCCCGAAAAGCCGGCCAGCGCGAAAGGGAATGGTTCAGGCAGCACAGGCAAGCCTGCGCCAAGGCAGCCGGACCAGTATGAGAGCCTGGCAACGAAGGTTCGAACACGGATGACGGCGGCCGACGAGCTGATCGAAAGGGCTGGATCATGAGAGTGGCTGGCCAAACAGCCGTGGCGGATGTTCCCGGCGTCGGGACAGATCGTCCGGACAGCGCCGGAGGTGGCAGTGCGGGAGCCGACTTCGATGCATCGCTGTCGGAAACCGCGGCTCGGCGGGCTGGCAACCGCTCGTCCAGCAATGATGCAGTCGATTCACGCGGACATGACGTCGGCAGCCGAGCCGGCGCGGATGAAACGGGCGAGCGCAAGCGCGAAAGGGAACGGGCCGATTCCGTCGCGCACCGGGCAAGGCGCCACGTGTTCGACAGCGCCCATCGATCGGGAAACGCCGGACGGGCCGGGGAGGCGCCGCAGGGCGATTTGCAGGAGGCCGAGCGCGCGGATCGAAAGGGACAAAAGGCTGGCGACGACAATGGTGAAGCGGAGTCAAAGACGAGCCTCGAACAGGGTATGCGATCAGCTTTGCCGCTCGCGGCGGCCGCATCCTCGGTTCCGCACGCTGTAGCGCATCATCACGAGGCGCCATCGACTCCGGCTGGCGCCGATACATCCGACGATCCGGTCAGGGCCGCAAACGCGCGCTTGCTCAATCTTGCGGAGCTGGCGGCGAGCCGCGGCATGAAAGACCAACGGCAAGCCGAGCACGCCGAAAAGGCAGAATCGCCAGCGGATCGTCAAGTCATCAAAATCGTGCGCCAGGAGGCCCACTTTGCGGTGGGGCGCCCTCATAACGCAAATCCCGGCATTCAGGACGCGACCCAGCTTGCCGAAGCCCGGACCACGGTGCGCGCCGGCGAACCTTCTCCGCACGGCAATGGTACGGACACTCCGACCAGTGAAAAGGATGCGCGGGGTCCCAGGACGACCCTGGTGGATACGCATTTTGGCGCGCGCAGCGCGGCCGAGCACGGTGCGCGGCCGGATGGCGGCGATACGCGGCGCGAGTCGCATGAAAGGTCGGGCCGTGAGCGGATGTCCGTGGCCAAAGACCGTGCCCCTGATGCGGTATCGTCCAAGGCAGCGGTTGCCTCGGCTGATGGCGTCTTGTCGCAGGCAGGCTCGCCGCTGGGCGTTGCGGGAACACAGGTCTTCAATGCGATCGTCGATCAGGCTGCCTCCGGTTCCGCGGGCCGCTCAGCCCCAAGCATCAACCCGGAGATGATGGAAGACGGCTATCGGCCGGGACAATTCCTCAAGGTGATCAAGCTGCAATTGTCGCCGGCCTCGCTCGGCCTGGTCCACGTGGAGCTGGCAGCGAGCGATTCCTCCCTGCGTGTCCGTCTGGAAGCGGATTTGGCGCAAACGGCCGGCAGTCTCGAGAAGGATCGCGGTGAGCTGATGTCGCGCCTCACTGCATCGGGATACAATCTTGATGAGCTGGTCATCAGCCGGACGTCGCCCGCAGACGGAACGGCGGCAAGGCCGGTGCCCGGTCACGATCCGTCCGCATCCAACGGCGCGTCGAGAGCTGACGGCTGGAACGGTTCTGAGCAGATGAGTCGCGGGGAGCGCCAGCCGGGAGGAGGTCACGCAGGCGCGCGGTCGCGAGAGGAGGAAGGCGGCAATGTTGCGCCACAGCCGCAACTCGATCAGCCGGATCGCGGGTCGAGGACCGTGGGCGATCTGTTTCTCCGCAGGCGCTCGGTCGGGACCGTTTGAGACGGGAACGTCATTCGATCACGAACAGCGGCAATCGAATCCGCCGGTGGTCTTGTTCAGTCCGACGCAAGCAAACTCAGCCAACGATGCCTTATGAATCTCGCGCTTGCATCCGGCAGCGCGGGGGCGGTCGAATCTTGGTAGATGTCGTCATGCCTGTGCCGTCGTGCGTCGCCGGAGTTTCCGGCAATCAGGTGGGAGCGGACACGCCGGGTGCAGGTGATGATGCAAGTGAGCGCAGCGTGTCGGCGTTCACGCGTGCGGCAGAGGTGAGCGGACACGCATGGCAGGGACAAAGGCGACGCAACCGAAGCGGCAACAGAGGATCGGCGAGCTTCGGGGAGTCGATAAGGTAACGGCCCTCCTGCTTGCCATGGGCAAGCCGTATGCACATCGCATCATCAGTCAATTCGACGACGGCGATATTCGCGCCCTGGCGCGTTCGGCCTCCGATCTGCCGACGGTCGAACTCGATGCGATCAGCCTGCTGATTGACGAGCTGGTGGGCGAACTCGATAAGGGCACGACCGTCTCGGGCTCCTCGCAGAGCGCCCAGGAACTGCTGGCCGGCGTCGTCAGCGACGAGGAGGTCGACGACATCATGGACGAGTTGACCGGCCAGCCGCCACGGCGGATATGGTCGAAGCTTGCCAATGTGTCGGATGACAAGATTGCCGGTTTCATCGCCGTCGAACAGCCTCAGGTCGCGGCGTTCATTCTGTCGAACCTGACGGCAGCCAAGGCCTCTTCCGTGCTCGAGAAGCTCGACATCGATCTGCGCGCGGATCTCAGCCGCCGGCTGCTTTCGATCAAGCCGATCAGCGATCGCGCGGCGCGTCTCGTGGCCGATCGGCTGACGCAGGAGCTGTTCAGCGATGCGGGTGATGATTCCGGCGGGCTGAACAACCACGCAAGGCTTGGCGCGATACTGAATAATCTGGAGCGCGAGCAGATCACCGAGATCCTCGATCGCATCGATCAGGTCCAGCCCGATGACGCGCGCAAGGTGAAGCAGTACGTCTTCAGTTTCGAGGACATCGGGGGGCTCAGCCAGGAAGATCGCGCCCGACTCTTCGACGAAGTGCCGACCGAGCGAACCGTTCTGGCTTTGCGCGAGGCAGATCCGGTGCTGTGCGAACTGGTGCTGGAGGCGCTGTCGCCACGTTCCCGGCGCATGGTCGAGGCGGAGCTCTCGACCAATGCACCCGTCAACCGCAAGGCGATTGCCGAGGCCCGGCGCGGCGTTGCCGGGCTGGCGCTGGCGCTTGCTGAGAAATCGCTGATCCAGCTCAGGCCGGAGGTCGTCGAGCTTACGGAAGAGGGAGTGGCAATCGACGACGGGGCATGAGGCTCCGTCGCGGTGCCGCGGAACGAGGTTCGGCCAGGGAGATCAAGGTGGCCAATGCCAGTACGGAGCGCCCTCCGGCGCAGGCGGCAGTGTTGCAACTGTTCGAGCGATCGATTCCCCGAATCGTCGACTTGCAGAAAGTCCGCGAGCTGGTGGCCGATTTCTCGAAGCGTTCGTCCGGCGCATTGCGCGATGTGTCGTCGCTCGAGGCGGCCGTAGAGTTGGACGGGTTCGATCAGGTGCCGGGCTCGGATGCGCTCCAGTATGCAGCGCATGCCATCGCGATCACCGGCTTCGTGCCCGAGTGGAACGACCGCGCGCTTGTCTATTTCGATCGCATTCTGCTCTTCCGATTGCTTGATGCGATGTACGGTGGCGACGCGAACGCCAGGTCCGAGGCGCCGGACCGGCCGCTGACCGGCCTGGAGAGATCACTGGCGATAAACGTGGCGGTTGCAATCATGTCTCAATTGCAGGTCGCCCTCACCGAGCTCAGCCGATTCACGTTCAAATCGCCGCGCTGCGTGGATGACGATACTCCGCCGATGATTCCAAAGGCGGGTACCGATTATATCGTCGTGCAGTTGCGGATCGACGATTTTGACGATCGCATCGGCATTGTCGTTCCGGCGATCGGATTTGAGCTCATTCGGGATCGACTGACGGCGAACGAGAACGAGGATGAGCCGGATCTGTATCCGGTGTGGTCGCAGGAATTCAAACGCGTGGTCAGTGCCACAAATGTCCCGATTGTTGCCGTTGCGGAAGGTCCGAGCATGCTGCTCAGCGATGTAGCGCAATTGAAGCCCGGCGCCATGCTGGAGTTCAATGGAGAATCGCTGCGGCGCGTTCGGCTGGAATGCGAGGATCGGCCGATATTTGTTGGTCGCCTGGGTCAGTCCAAAGGCGTGTTCACGGTGTATGTGGAAGCGCCTGTCTCTCCTGACGGCTTCGCTGACGAACAGGAATGATTCGTCAAGCCGTTCGGTTCCTCCTAGATTGATGATAGTTGCTTTGACGCAATCCGGTGCGAAACCCGGCGGCGACGCTTTTCACGCTCGCAAGAATTAGCGCCAAAATGACGCAATGACGCATGTTTTCATCAGAATCGGACACGCTTCAAAACTATACAGTTTGCACAATATTGTGCACAGAAACGTTGCTGGCGTAACAACAGGATTCATTAATTACCAGTCAATCATTGGGCGAGGCGCAAGGCTCGTGTACTTGAGAATTTGAGCGCGATTCGAATGATTCGATCATCGGGGGGTGGCATGATCGTCATCGTGGACGACCGTAGCATGGTCGCGGACGCCTACAAGGCGTCCTTTGGCCGGGAAGGCGTATCCGTATCGGGTTTCTCATCGCACGATTTTCAGGGCTGGGTTTCTGCCGCGGCGGAAGATGACGTCAAGGCAATCGATGCGTTTCTGATCGGCGAATGCGAACGCTTGAAAGGCCTGGCAGGGATTATCAAGCGTCGGTGTGCGGCAGCCATTATCGCAATGAAAGAAGAGAAATCGCTGGCGAGCACGCTTGAGCTGTTTGCCGAGGGCGTCGACGATGTCGTCGCCAAGCCCTGCCATGTCCGGGAAATACTCGCGCGTATCGAGGCCATAACCCGGCGCGCGCGGGCCGAAGAGGCCATGGTAACGGTTGATGCCGATATCCGCACCTTTCGTGATGGTCGCGATCCGATCGTCGGCGGCGAGCCGCTGAAGCTCCCGCGACGCGAATTGCGCATTCTCGAGTGTCTCGTGACGGCCCGTTCCCGCAGCATGACCAAAGCCCAGATATTCAGTTCCGTCTACGGCCTGTTCAATCAGGAGATCGACGAGAACGTCATCGAAAGCCATATCTGCAAGCTCCGCCGGCGGCTGCGCCAGCGGCTGGGCTACGATCCGATCGAGTCGCGCAGGCACCTGGGCTATCGGCTTGTTCGCCAGGCCGGTGCGGTCCAGGAGTGAATTGACGGTTCGCCGCGGTCAAAGGCAACGCCCGTTAAGGGCGTGTGCTTTATTTGTCGGCGGAAGCGCATCGGCTGGGTCGGCTGTATACGCAGTCAAGGCAATTGCGGCTTGATGGCTGGCGAAACGGTGCGTTTCGCCGCTGATCTGTTCGCTTCTCCGATTGAATCGCCCGTGCTGCTCCATTGAGCGACAACAGTTTCGCGCAAGGGGCGTGATTCAGTTTGAGCCGATACGGCTTTCGACGGGAAGGGATGTTCGATGTCCATAAACGGGTTGATGAATACGAGCGTTTCGGGAATGGAAGCCCAAGCCAATCGCCTCGGTTCGGTTGCCGGGAACATCGCCAATGCGTCGACTATCGGATACAAAGCCGCCGATGCTAAATTCTCATCGCTGCTCATCGACACGCCAGGGACGGGAAGCTTTCCGTCCGGCGGCGTCGAAAGCCATATGCGGTACGGCATTTCCCGCCAGGGCGTTCTTGAGAGCTCGGGGTCGCAATACGATCTGGCCATCAGCGGCTCGGGCTTTCTTCTTGTGCGTGGCACCGACGGAAATGATGTCCTGACCCGCGCCGGCGCATTCGTTCCCGACAGCAACGGCAATCTCGTCAACTCGGCGGGCTATACGCTGCTGGGCTTGCCGGCGTCGTCCGGTGGCGCCAGCTCGGTTGTGATCAATGGCACCGCGGGGCTCGTCCCCGTCAGTGTCCGGAGCAATCACTTCGAAGCTGCGGCCACTACCGCCGCCGCCATGCCGGTCAATCTGCCGTTGTCGGACGGCGATGTGGCTGCTGCCGATCTGCCGTCTCTGAATGCGGCAAACTCCGTTTCTTCGGAGCGCTCATCCGTCGTTGTTTACGGCAGTCTGGGCGAGGAAATCACGCTGGATGTCCATTATGCGCGCACGACGACTCCGGGAGAATGGGAGGTTACCGTATTCAATGCGGCGGATCGATCCGCCTCCGGTGGTTTTCCGTATGCATCGGGTCCGCTGGCTCAGGGAACCATGGTGTTCGACGGCAATGGGCAGCTCGATACGTCTGGTACGACCTCGCTGAGCATTCCGGTTCCGGGCGGCGCAACAATGGATCTCGATTTTACGGGGTCTTCGCAGTTGGCGGAAGACTATACCGTCCTCAAGCTCGATATGGATGGCAATCCTCCGTCTGCTGCGGCGTCGATCGAAATTGCCTCTGACGGGACGATCTACGAGGTTTATGGCAATGGCACACGCCGGGCTGCGTATGTCATTCCGCTGGCAACTGTCGCCAGCCCCGACAATATGATCCAGAAATCGGGCAACATCTTCGTTCCGACCGGAGCCTCCGGGAACATCATGATTGGTGCTGCCGACTCGGCCGGCTACGGATCGCTTGTGTCCGGCTCGTTGGAGAGTTCGAATGTGGATCTGGCCTCCGAGCTGACTTCGATGATCGAGGCGCAGCGCAATTATACGGCCAATCCAAAGGTGTTTCAGGCGGGCGCAGAGCTCCTGGATGTTCTCGTCAACCTGAAGCGTTGATCTGTAGCGATCGGGGAATTGAATGTCGCTATCGGCTGCCTATGGTATCGCTCGTCAAGGGTTGGCG
>JBFWYV010000226.1:0-8533 GCA_050186055.1 Hyphomicrobiaceae bacterium
GCCCAGCACCAGCGCCAGGACGAGGGCGGGCGCAAGGAACTCCCATACCGAGATGCCGGCCGCCCGCATCACCGCCAGCTCGCTCTTGCGGTTGAGCAGAAGCAGGGCAGCGATCGCACCGACCTGAACGGCGAATGCGAGCAGCAACTCGGTGTAGGCCGGCAGCCGCAGCAGGGTCAGCCATACCAGCGTGGACATCGGCACTGCGCCGAACTTGCCCGATTGGCGCAGCATCTCCACGAAATCGATCATGAAGATGAGGATGGCGCAGAACAGGAACGTGCCGAGGATGCCTCTGAGATACTGCCGCGCGAGATAGAAGCTGAGGATCCGTGGCCCGGCCATGTGCGTCATGCGCCTCCCGGACGGGCTTGAGAGGCGCCGCGTCTCCGGCCCAGCGCGGCGATCGCGGCGGCGATCTGCTCGAGCAGGCCGTCAAGCACGCGGCGGATACGACCCGGGCCCCGAGGCGCCGATCCAAACTGCATCAGCAGCAGTGAGACAACGATCAATCCCAGCGGAATAGCGTAGAGCAGCGGGGTCCATCTGGCGTTGAGCACGACGAGGTTGTTGGCGGCAAGTCCGCAGACCCGCGCCCCGATCGAAATCAGCGCCGTCCCCGTGATCGCTTCCCAGCGGTTCTGGCGTGTCGACTGCGCGCGCCCGATGAAGGCCACTGCGATCAGCACGAATGCGAGCGCATAGAACGGATTGGCAAACCGTTCGTGCAATTCGGCCCGGAAGTGCCCAGGATTCTGCTTGAAGTCGGGATCGTTCGGATCCGGAAATGCCAGCTCGTGGAAATAGCGCTGCCGTGGCTTCAGCTCGAATGTCGCCGCCTTCGCCTCGAACCGCTCCAGATCCACGGCATATCTCTGGAACTGGATGATCTGCGGCGGTTCCTTTGGGTCCGGCCGCCGCAGCACGTGCCCCTTCTGCATCAGCAGATAGGTCTGCCCCTTGTCCTTGAGGAGCCAGCCGCTTTCGGCAAGGTAGGAGGTCGGAACCTTGCCGGACCGGCTGTCGTGCATCAGCAGACCCTTGAGCTCGCCGCCCAGCGTCCGCTCCCGGATGTGGAACATCAGACCGCTTTCCGGGCTTGTGAAGCGTCCGGGCTGGATCACCTGGGAGATCAGGTCGGTGCGCACCTGGATGACGTAGTCGCGCAGCAGCCGCAGGCTCCACGGCATCCCGAAGTGGTTGACGACCGAGACCGCGGCGAACACGGCAAGTCCGAGCAGCATCAGCGGCCGCGCGATGACCCATATGCTGGCGCCCGAGGCCGACAGCACGATCAGCTCACTGTCGCCGGACAGCCGGCTGAGCGTGTGAATGACGGCGACCAGCAGAGCCAGCGGCGCGATCAGCGCCATCAGATTCGGCAGCGCCAGGGTGGTCATCTTGATGAAGGTGAGCGCATCCTGGCCTTGGGCCGTCACCAGGTTGAGCTGTCTCAGGGCGAGCGCGATCCACACCACGCCAGATAGCGTAACGAGGATCAATATCAGGGCGCCGGCGGTCTGCCGGAGCAAATATCGTCCGAATATCGTCATGCCCGCCGTCAGCGGCACCCGCCTCACCAGGGGGCGGTGCTTGTCCCGCTCAGGCCGCTCCCATACCACGGTGGCGGAATTTCGACTTGGGCGATCCTTGGCCGCAAGCGTATTGCTAACAGGTTGCGTGTGTGACGGACCTGTCCGGGCCGGACCAGCCATCTGAGAACAAGCGCTTGGCATGCGATGGGTCGGCGCATTAAGGTTCCCCCGAACCCACGACGTCCGTTCGCCACCTGGCTGCAAGACGCGTTTGCGGCCAGACCCGCAGCCGACCCGCGGCAGGCCGAGCCGCACGAGAAACCGGGTCCATCTCTGTCCGATCTCTTCCCGAGGAGCGAAATTCATGTCGGAGCGCCTGGAAGTCCTGTTCGCGCCGCTCACTCAGTCATTGGAGGACGCCGCGGCGGTACTGGCGGGCGAGGGTCTCGTCTTCGGCTCGGTCGCCACCGGCCTCAACGAGCGTTCCGGCAATGCCCTCACCCGCGCCGCCGAGGCGGCCCAGTTCAAGGGCAAGGCGCGTACGTCGATCGAGCTCCTCGGCCACGCCGGCCTGGTGCCGCCCCGGCTGGTCCTGATCGGTGCCGGCCGCGCCGCTGACGTCAAGGACAAGGACTGGGTTGCACTCGGCGGCTATGCATTCGCCCAGCTTGCAGCACGCAAGGCCGCCAGCGCCAGCCTGGTCGCCGAGTTGACGGACGCCGGCGCACCGGAAGCATCCGATCTTGCCGCCGATCTTGCGCTCGGCGCCGTGCTCAGAAGCTATCAGTTCGACAAGTACCGCACCAAGAAGCCGGAGTCGGAAAAGGATGGTGGGAACGGCGAGGGGAGCGAGGCGGTCAAGGCCGGCCTCCAGCGCCTTGTCATCCATACGGCCGATCCCGATGCGGCCCGTGAGACCTACCAGCGCGCATCCGCGATCGCAGCCGGCGTGACGCTGGCGCGCGATCTCGTCAACGAGCCGGCAAACCTGCTGGGGCCAAGCGAATTCGCGGAGCGATGCCAGGAGTTGACCGCCGTCGGGGTGCAGGTCGAAGTGCTCGACAAGGATGCCATATCGGCGCTGGGAATGGGGGCGCTGCTCGGTGTTGCGCAGGGCAGCGAGCGGGAACCGCGCGTCGTCGTCATGCAGTGGAACGGCGCCAGGTCGAAACGCGCCAAGCCGTTGGCCTTCATCGGCAAGGGCGTGACCTTCGATACCGGCGGCATCTCCATCAAGCCGGCCGGCGGCATGGAGGACATGAAGGGCGACATGGCCGGCGCCGCTGCCGTCGTCGGACTGATGCGGGCGCTGGCGGGGCGCAAGGCACCGGTCAACGCCGTCGGCATTATCGGCGTCGTCGAGAACATGCCTTCGGCGACGGCCCAGCGTCCGGGCGACATCGTGACCTCGATGTCGGGCCTGACCGTCGAGGTCCTCAATACCGACGCGGAGGGCCGCCTCGTGCTCGGCGATGTCATGTGGTACGCGCAGGACCGGTTCAAGCCGAAGCTCATGGTGGACCTCGCGACGCTGACCGGCGCCATCATCGTCGCGCTCGGTAAGGAATATGCTGGTCTGTTCTCGAATGACGACAAGCTTTCCGCCGACCTCGCCGCTGCCGGGGAGGCGACGGGCGAACGGGTGTGGCGCATGCCGCTGGACCGCGCCTATGACAAGCTGGTCGACTCGAAGAACGCCGACATGAAGAACATCGGCGGCCGCAATGCCGGATCGATCACGGCCGCGCAGTTCCTGGGCCGCTTCGTCAAGGGCACGCCTTGGGCCCATCTGGACGTCGCGGGCGTGGCCATGGACTCCGGCCGCAACGACATCAACCAGAGCTGGGCCTCAGGCTGGGGCGTTCGTTTGCTCGATCGCCTAGTTGCCGACAATCATGAGCGCAGCGAGAAATGATCTTCGGCGCAAATGAGGCTCGCCGCGCGGCCCCCCAATAATCAAATCCAACCAGCCGCTTAATCTTCGTTAAAATCGGATGATCTGACCAATATTTTCCATAATATGTATTATGCGAATTGAATCTGATCACCCAGACCGCATTGGGAACCTGAACTGCGGGGGGCTGCACCGGGAGAGCTGCACCGTCTGGTTGCCGGACCTGCCGTCCGTGGTTCCAGCCGCCCTCGACGCTACAATTTCATCAGCGACCGCATCAGCGGTCCGATCGTGTAGGCGATGATCCCCAGATTGAACAGGATTCCCAGCGCCAGGAGCAGGCGGATATGGAAACAACTGATCCATTCCCGTGTGCGTTGACGCGGCTCGTCCTGCCTGCCTGTGCCATGCTCTGGAACCGACACCATGCCAGCCACTGCGCCCCCTTGCGCTGGAGACCCCGGCCGCTGCCCGGCCGGCCGTCCCACATGTTTCCAGTCCGCAGCTATATGCGCCGCCGGCTTCTGTTGTCCAATGCGGCGCATCGGCCCTATTCGGTGGTCTCCAACCGCTGAACGACATCTGCTATCGCGACCGCGAACACGCCGATGGCAAACCCGGTAAGCATATTGACGCTGACCAGTATGCCGGCGATCTGGGCAAGCTCCGGCGACAGGATCTGTTGCAGCACCGTGACGATGATATCGTCGAACTTCTGCTTGAGGATGAAAAGCAGCTCGCTCGCGCGCTCCAGCGAAAGCACGGACGGCGTGTCGAGCACCAGCTTGCCGGCAACTTCGGTCAGCGTGGCCTTCGGCAGCAGCTTCAGAACTGTTGCAAGATAGATCGCGGCCGAGAACAGGAGACCGAGCGGCGCGGCCAGCCGGAAGTAGCCCCAGCGCGACGGCACGACTCCGAAGCTGATGGATAGCCGCCGCAACAGGCTGGTGCCGGCAAACAGGCAGCAGCCGAACACCACCGCAACGACCACCAGACGCTGCTGATCGGTTCCGGAGAACGTGATCAGCGTCACGACGCCGGCCAGCAGCGCTTTGACGAAAGCCTCGGCGAATGCCACCAGCGACGCCAGCATCGTAAGCGAACCGGGCGGCCGCCCCAGATAGAACCCCAGCTCGATCTTGAGCCGCGCCCGTTCGAGCGACAGGCCGAGCACGAACGCCAGCACGGCCGCCAGCACTGCCAGCAGGTAGGGATGGTGCAGCCCCAGCCAGGCCACGCCTGCGATGGCCGCCAGTTCGAGCACCATGATGACGAGGTTGACGACGACGCGCATGGCCTCAAGTTCCCGCCGTGCCCATGTGCGGCCTACTCCATGTCCGGGCGGGCTCGCCTGAGCGACTTGACCTGCGAGCGGATCTTCTTCTTCTCGATGCGTCTCACCTGCGAGCCATACGTCGGCTTGGTCGGCTTGCGTGCCTTGGGAGCGATCGAGGCCCGACGCACAAGCTCGGCAAGCCGCTCGCGCGCGTCTTCCCGGTTGCGCACCTGCGTGCGGAACCGGTCTGCCGTGATCACCAGCACGCCGTCTCTTGTCATCCGGCTCTTCGCAAGCTGCTCGAGGCGGTGCCGGATCGCTTCCGGCAAGCTCTTGGATTGCCGTACGTTGAAACGAAGCTGAACGGCGGTCGACACCTTGTTGACGTTCTGCCCGCCCGGTCCGGATGCGCGGACGAACGTTTCCTCCAGCTCATCGTCGTCGATGGCGATGTTTGCGCTGATCTCCAGCATGGCGGCATCGAATCCCGGTGCGTCGTCGTTTCGTGCTATCAGAGCCCCCGGTCCTTGACCACAACCCATTCCAGGCACTCACCTTTCGGGAGCCACAACCGATGGCCGCTGCCAAGTCCGCAACCATCGACGACCTCATAGCCGTGATGGCAGCCTTGCGAACGCCGGTCACCGGATGTCCGTGGGATCTCGAGCAGTCGTTCGCGACGATCGCGCCCTACACCATCGAGGAGGCATACGAGGTCGCCGATGCCATAGAGCGAGGCGATCTCGTCGATTTGAGGGATGAACTCGGCGATCTGCTGCTTCAGGTGGTCTATCATTCGCGCCTGGCCGAGGAGCAGGGAACGTTTGCTTTCCCCGACGTCGTCACCGCCATCACGGAAAAGATGATCCGCAGGCACCCGCACGTATTCGGCGACGAGGATGCGCGCTCGGCCGGCGTTGCGAAAGGCTGGTGGGACCGCATCAAGGCGCAAGAAAAGGCAGCCAAAGCGGAAGAGCGCAAGGCCGTTGGCGCAGGCGACGCGCAACCGGCGCCGAGCGTCCTCGATGACGTGCCGCCCGGCATGCCGGCGCTGACGCGGGCAGTGAAGCTGCAGAACAAGGCGGCCCGTGTCGGCTTCGACTGGCCGTCACTGGCCCCGGTGCTCGACAAGCTCAAGGAGGAGCTGAGCGAGCTGGAGGAGTTGCTTCCCGCCCGCCCGAGCGAGAGCGACAAGCTCGACGGTTCGACGCCGACCGCGATTGCGGGCCGTAAGGACGATGAGGGGAGCGCCATCGAGGAGGAGTTCGGCGATCTGCTGTTCGTGATCGCCAATGTCGCCCGCCATTTGCAGCTCGATCCCGAGGCTGCGCTGCGGCGTGCCAACGAGAAGTTCAAGCGGCGCTTCCGGCACATCGAGCAGCGCCTGGCGGAACGCGGCAAGACACCGTCGCAGTCGACGCTCGAAGAGATGGATGCGATCTGGAACGAGGTGCGGGCCAGGGACAAGAGCTAACTCTCAGCCAGCCGTCCCACAGAGAGCGCAGGTTGATCCGCGTCAGATCGCGGCACGCTCCGCGTCAGGCCGCACCGCGCATCCGCGCTTCCAGCCGGGCTTTGCGGCTGTGGTCGATACGGATGCGGAAATGCGTTGCCCCGTCGTCGTCCATCTGACGCGACAGCACCTCCGCATTCTCGTGCAGCCAGTGGGCGAGCTTGCCCGAGCCGGGCGGCAGTGTGACGTCCATCACCTCGTCCGCCACCCCGAGCCTGCGCTCGAACTCAGAGAGCAGCCCGGCGATACCTTCGCCGGTGACGGCGGAGACGAGAATCGGCGGCGGCTCGATCCTGCGCGCCATGTTCTCGATCTCCTGACGCTTCTCCGCATCAAGCCGATCGACCTTGTTCCAGACTTCCAGCACCCGGCCCCCGGCCGTTTCGGGGGTGATGCCGAGGTCTTTCAGCACGGCATGCACGTCGGCGCGCTGGGCCGCCGTTTCCGCATGCGAGATGTCGCGAACGTGCACGATCAGGTCTGCTGTCACCACCTCCTCGAGCGTGGCCCGGAAGGCGGCAACGAGTGTCGTCGGCAGGTCGGAGATGAAGCCCACGGTATCCGACAGGATCACCCGCCGCCCCGATGGCAGCCGGATCTCGCGCATGGTCGGATCGAGCGTCGCGAACACCTGGTCCATGGCGTGGACGCCGGCGCCGGTCAGCGCGTTGAACAGCGTCGACTTGCCGGCGTTCGTGTACCCGACCAGGGCGCACACCGGATAAGGAACGCGGGCCCGCCCTTTCCGGTGCAGCTCCCGCGTGCGGACCACCTGCGCCAGCTCTTTCTCCAGAGCATCGATGCGGTCCTGGATGATGCGCCGGTCGAGTTCGAGCTGACTTTCGCCGGGGCCGCCGAGGAAGCCGGCGCCGCCGCGCTGCCGCTCAAGGTGGGTCCAGGATCGCACCAGCCGGCTCTTCTGATAGGTGAGATGCGCCAGCTCGACCTGCAGCCGGCCTTCGCGCGTCGCCGCCCGCCGACCGAAGATTTCCAGGATCAGCCCGGTCCGGTCGATCACCTTCGTCTTCCAGGCCTTTTCCAGGTTGCGCTGCTGGATCGGAGACAGCGCACGGTCGACGATGACAAGCCCCGCGCCTCGCTCTGCGGCGAGTTTGCCGATCTCGTCGACCTTGCCGGAGCCGAGCAGGGTTGCCGGCCGCGGCTGCGCCAACGGCACGATCAGGCTCTCGGCGACCTCGAGATCGATGGCGCACGCCAGACCGACCGCCTCTTCGAGACGATCCCCGGCCGCATGCTCTGTGGCGCGGCTCCGGCGCTGGCTGGACACCGGGACCAGCACCACGACGCGCATGGTATTGCGTTCGGGCAGGGTGTGTTGAGCCGCTTCGTCCGCAATACCGTGCTCGAGCGCGATACGGTCCTTGTTCTTGCCCTGTCGTGTACTCAGGCTCGCGTCCTATCCTTGCTCGCCCGTGTCAGGCTCCATCAGATTGACAGGCTGGCTCGGCATGATGGTTGAAATGGCGTGCTTGTAGACGAGTTGCGAATGACCGTCGCGCCGCAGCAGGACACAAAAGTTGTCGAACCAAGTGACGATGCCCTGCAGCTTGACCCCGTTGATGAGAAAGATCGTCAGCGGGATCTTGTTCTTGCGTACGTTGTTCAGGAATGCATCCTGAAGGCTTGGCGTTCTATCGGCCATAGTCGGTGCCCATTGTTCTCGTTGTTGTTGTCGTCAGGCGGCATTCTGCCGTGCCGCTCGTTCGACTTGGTGAGCATACTCTAGCCCAATCGCGGCGAAAGATCAGCTACAGAAAGCGCCTGCGGCACCCGCTGCATCCCCGCTCAACCGGCGTTTTCGGCCAGATCGTGAAAACGTGCCCTGAGCCGTCTGGCGACCGGCCCGGGCTGCCCGTCACCGATGTCCTTACCATCGATCCGGACGACTGGCGTTACGACATTGGTAGCCGCCGTCACGAACGCCTCGCGCGCATTCCGGGCCTCGCTGACCGTGAACGCACGCTCCACCAGTTCGAGCCTTTCCGAAGCGAGGACGTCCAGCAGCGTCGTCCGCGTGACGCCACGCAGGATGGTGCGGTCAACGGGACGTGTCAGTAGCCTGCCCTCTCGATCGATGATCCACGCGTTGCTGGATGCCCCTTCGGTGACGAAGCCGCCGGCATCGACGAACCAGGCCTCCTGCGCACCGCTGGCTCGCGCGGCTTCCTTGGCGAGCACCGCGGGGAGCAGCATGACCGTCTTGATGTCACACCGCGACCACCGCGATTCAGGGAGCGTCACCACCGCAATTCCACGCGCTGCGCGTCCGTCCGCCACGGCGCGCGGACTGCTGC
>JBFWYV010000227.1:0-8474 GCA_050186055.1 Hyphomicrobiaceae bacterium
CGGAGGAGCGGCTGTCCCAGGAGACGTTTGAAGCCAACGTGAGCCGGATCGTCCGCTGGGCCGCGACCAGGTACGTTTTCTACCAGGAGTGGTTTCACGACCTCGGCGTTCGGGTCGACGACATCCGCGGCCAGGCCGAGCTGGCTCTGATACCGCCTGTCGTCAAGCAGATCAATCTGGATGATCAGGTACGCGCCCCGCCATTCGGGCGCCTGGTTCCCGGTGATCTGCGTGACCGCATTCGCTACGTGCTCAGGACAAGCGGCACCACCGGGATGCCGACCATGATGTTCTGGACGGCCCACGATTGGTTACTGGCAGTCGAGCTGCTCGCGCGCAACCTGTGGGCTGCCGGGCTGCGGCCTGGCATGGGCTTGCTTCATCTCTGGCCGACCGGTGCCTCCCAGATCGCAACCTTGTGGGTGCGGGATGCGGCGGAGCGTTGCGCGGCGGTTCCCATCATCGAAGGCGGCCGAGACTTCCAGGCGGATCCTGCCAAGTGTGCGCGCTTCCTGTGCGAGCTCGCGAAGGGGTTGGAATTGGGTGCCATCACCAGCTTTCCGATCAGCGAAGCGCTGGGGCGCGAGATTGCCGCCCTGGGCGGGCAGTCGCCGCTGCGCTTCCTTCTCCTGGGCGGTCAGCCCACCACGCCCGAGATGCGTGCACGGCTCAAGCGGTGGCACCCCCACGCGCAAGTGTTCGATATCTGGGCTTCTACCGAGGCGCAGACGCTAGGCCAGTGCACGGCAGGCCGGTATCACATGCAGGAAGACCTGGTGGTGCATCAGGTGGTCGACGGCCACCACAAGCCTGCCGCTGCGGGGAGCAAGGGTGAACTGGTGATGACGAGCCTGATCCAGTACACCCAGCCCCTGATCCGTTTCGCTACCGGCGATGTCATCGTCAACACGGTCGAAGACGGCCCATGTGCCTGCGGCAGGCACCAGCGAGTTTTCGTACACCCAGTGCTCGGACGCATCACGGACAAGTTCGTCGCCGGCGGTAAGGCTTTCCTGGTTTCCGACGTGCAGAGTGCGCTGTCGGCGGCAGGAATGATGGGCAAGTTCCAGATCACCGCAAGGAAGGATCAGCTCGGCGAGCGACTCGAATTGCGCGTGGAGTCCGACCCGGGACCGAAGGAGGAAGACCTTGCAGCTGCATTGCAGGCGGAGCTCGGTGTGCCTGTTCAGGTGAGCATCACTCCGCCCGGCTCGATACCGATGACCACATCCGTCAAGTACAGCCAGATCCGATGGATCTAGCCCGGATAGGTTCACGAGCCCGGCCAGAATGCGATCGCGCTGTCCATCGGAATTGAGGAGAGGAAGTCTTGTTAGGCCATGTCGAAGCCGCCCAGTGGCGCGCAAACATGCTCGAACGCCTCGAGCGCAGCAAGGACTTCGCGAGTGCCGCACGCGCATTCGACGGATCCCTTGTCCTGACGGTCGACTCGTCGAGCACCTGGTTCAAGATCTACGCGGGCCGTGTGATCGATGCGATGCCAGGGAAGGGCTTGTTCGGATTCACCTTCGAGGTATCGGCTCCTGCCGCGGTGTGGAAGGAGGCCTTCGCCGGTCCTAGTGTCGCTTTGCAGAAGCTGCTGGCCCAGCGCAAGGTCGACGTGAGCGGGAATCTTCTGGAGTTCATGAGGATGGCAAAGGCGGTTGATCTGTTCGTGGAAGTGTTGCGCGAGGAATATCGAGAAGCGACGCAGGGGGCAGCATATGTCCGCTGACGCAATTCGACCGATGTTCCGCATGGTTGGCGGCGTGCGAACCTACATCGAGCAGGCCGGCGCGGAGGGTCCGCCTGTCGTACTGGTTCACACCGCCGGAACGCAGGCGTCGGAGTGGCGTTACTCCATACCGGAAATCGCTGCCCAGCGGTACACCGTCTACGCGGTCGACCTTCCCGAGCACGGGAAGACGGATCCGCTGCCCGATGGGCGCGTCGAAGATATTCACCGGTACGCCGAATTCGTCTGGAACGTGATTGAAGAGCTGCAGCTCGAACGGCCGTACGTGGTCGGCTGCTCGATCGGAGGGTGCATCGTGCTGGACCTCGCCGTGCACCATGGGGAGCATCTCCGCGGCGCCGTGGCTCTCGCCGCCACGGCGCACAACCGCTCCGTCTCTCCGATGCTGCTCGAGCTGGCACGGGAAGATGCCGGCAGCCCGAGCTGGGCCGACCGCGCAGCCCTCGCCGCGCGTCACTCCACCGGCCCCCGTGCCCCCAAGGCGCATCTGGCCGCGCTCGAGCGCCTGCACAGGGCAAGCGACCCGAGCGTCATGGCTTCGGATCTGCGGGCCTGGAATGCGCACGATCTGCGTGAACATCTGGGCTCGGCGCGATGCCCGGTGAAGTGCCTCATCGGCGGGGAGGACTTCTTCATTCCCGAGCGATCGAAGCACGATCTGCAACGCATTCTCGGGCCCGATCGCGTCGAGGAAGTTCTCGAAGTGGGGCACTACCCCATGATCGACTGGCCCGAGTTCCCTGGCTGGTTGACCAGGCAACTGAGCGGGATGGCACCGACGCTGCTTCGCTCCTGAAAGCCCATTGACGACACTGGAACGAGAGAATGACGCAACCGCTTTCCACCAAACGCGGGGAGACGACGGAATCGCGCTTGAGGCTGGCCACCGGAGGCCGGCGCAGGGCGAACCTGAAGGAGGAGATCGCCCGCGAGATTCGAAGCCTGATTCTGACCGGTTCGCTGCGCCCGGGTGCCAAGATCGATCAGGACGAGATCGCCCAGACCTTCGGCGTCAGCCGGTTGCCTGTGCGTGAGGCGCTCATTTCCCTGGCAAGCGAAGGGCTGGTCGAGAACATGCCCGGCCGCGGGGCCTTCGTGGCCGAGATCTCTGCCGACGATGTTCGCGACCAGTTCGCTGTGTACGGTGCCGTCGCGGGCCTGGCCTGCGGCCATGCGGCCGCCAACCGGACCGACAAGGATCTGGCCCAGCTCGAAAGCCTTGCCCAAAGGCTTTCCGCGGCGCGCGACCGGCCGATGGAATACGAACGGCTGAGCTTCGAGTTCCATCGCGCAATCGCCCATGCGGCCAAGTCGACCCGCATCGTCTCGATCCTTCGCTTGCTCTTCCGTTTCATGCCGACGCACTTCTTTCGCATCGGTGAAGCGTGGGTCAATCTCGCGGAAGAGTTTCACCTGCAGATGGTGGATGCCATCCGTGCCAAGGATGGAGCACAGGCTGAAGCGCTGATGCGGAAGTACATGTCCACGTGGAGTGCCAGGGTGTCGGAGGCGCTGCGTCGCAACGAGGGCGACCAGAAGCCCCCGGAGCTCCGGGATTCCGTCGCATGAAGACTGAAAGGACTGGAATGGCTGCCACGGAAAAAGCACGCGTCGAACCCACGCTTCTGGTCGAGGACCGAGGCGCGGTGCGCTGGATCACGTTCAACCGGCCCGACGTCCACAACGCGCAGAACGTCGAGATGCTGCTGGCTTTGGGCGCCGCTCTCGACGACTGCGAGCGTGACCCCTCGGTCCGTGTGCTCGTGCTGGCCGGCGCGGGTCCGTCCTTCTGTTCAGGGCACGACCTGAAGGAAATGGGACGCAATCCCGCGTACGCGGCGAACGCGGCGACCGCAGAGGGCCGCTACTGGCAGGAGTTGCGGCTTTTCTCCGACCCGGTCGTTCGATTCAGGAGCCTGAGAATCCCAACCATCTGCCGCATCCACGGACACTGTCTCGCCGCCGGGCTGATGTTCGCAGCCAGCGCCGACTTCTGCGTCGCGAGCACAGACGCGACCTTCGGATCACCCGTCCTGACCCAGATGGCAGTCAATGACGCCGAAGTCCCGTCGTTCATCTTCAGGGTGGGCGAACGACGAGCCAAGCAAGCCATCTGGCTGAACGAACGCTGGTCCGCCGAGGAGGCCTTGGCGGCCGGGCTCGTGAACTGGGTGGTCCCGCGGGAGTCGCTGGACGCCAGGTGCGAGGAAGTTGCGCAGAAGCTCGTAGCCGCGCCGAGGGAAGCGCTTGCGCTGTCCAAGGACGTGTTCGGGTTCCTGGCGGAGCAGCAAGGTGAGCGCAGCTTATCGCGGTATCACTTCGTTTCCCATCAGCTGAGCCATCAAACGGCAGAGGCCAGGCAGTTGCTCGCCGGTCGTCTCGAGAGGCTGAAGGAAGGAGGTTCCGTCGTTCCACGGACCTGAGACTTCAGCACTTCATTCGAGGAGGAGACAGTGACCGAGAAAGAGCACCGACCCGTCGCCGTCGTGACCGGCTCGACCAGCGGCATCGGCTTGGCGATCGCCCAGATGCTGATCGATTCCGATCACATCGTCGTTTTGAACTCCGCTCGCTCCCAGGAGAAGGGCCGGGAACTGGAAAGGACGCTCCCGGGCAGCCGCTATATCCGCGCGGACGTCTCCAGCCAGGAAGAGGCCGATCGAGTGGTGCGCGAGGTGCTGCAGGAGTTCGGACGAATCGACGTCCTCGTGAACAACGTCGGGCGCACGGTCACGGTGCCCCACAGGGATCTCGCCGCCGTGGACCGGGCGGCCTTCATGGGAATCCTGGAAACGAACCTGATGAGCGCGTGGCTGATGTCTCGAGCCGCGACGCCGGCCCTGAGCGCCAGCGGCGGGAACATCATCATCGTGTCGTCGCTTGCAGGTGTGCGGCCCCGGGGAAGTTCGATCCCATATGCGGTGTCGAAGGCAGCTCTCAATCACATGACGCTGATGCTGGCCAAAGCCCTGGCACCGGAGATTCGTGTGAACGCGGTCGCGCCCGGCCTGATCGACACGCCCTTCACCGCAGACATGCCCGACATGTACGAGGAGTGGGCCAAGCGCGCTCCGCTCAAGACGCACGGAAGCCCACGAGACGTGGCGCAAGCGTGCCGATATCTCCTTTCCGCGTCCTTCGTTACCGGGGAAGTCCTCAAGGTGGACGGTGGAATGCATCTGATGTAGGGCAATCGGAACAAAGTAAAAGGGGACATTTCAATGAAAGCAATCTTGCAGGTACTGTTCGCGACGCTGCTCGCGCTTCGATCGGCTTTTGCTGCTGATCCCGCCTACCCCCAGAATCCGATCCGGTTGATCATTCCTTACGTGGTTGGAGGCGGTACCGACACGGTGGGCCGCCTGCTCGCGGAGCCCATGGCAAAGATCCTCGGTACCCGGATCGTCGTCGACAACCGTCCGGGGGGAACGGGTTCGATCGGAGCGATGGCGGTCAAGACGGCGCCGCCCGACGGCTACACGATCATGCTGCACGGATCAGGGTTCGTGCAGTTCCCTCTGCTCAGCGGCAATGCCCCGTACGACATCAAGGAGTTCGCGCCGATCGCACACGCCGTGGACGCTCCATTCTTTTTCATCGTCAACCAGAACACGCCTGCGCGGTCCATACCCGAACTGATCGACTACGCCAAGAAGAATCCCGGCAAGCTGAACTACGGATCCACGGGGATCGGCTCGCCGGGTCACTTGACGGGAGAGCTCTTCCAATCGCTGACCGGCACGAAGCTCACGCACATTCCGTACAAGGGTGGGGCCCAGGTTCAGCTGGCGATGCTCTCCAACGAAGTGCAGTTGTACTGGGACTCCGTCAGCGCCTACGCACCCTACCAGGCCTCGGGGCAGCTGAAGCCGCTGGCCGTGGGTCGGCACGACCGATTTTCCGCTGCCCCTGAGGTCGTGGGCATGTCGGAGGCCGGTGTGCCCGAACTCAAGGATTTCGAAGCCGGCTTCTGGCTCGGATTCCTCGCCCCCGCAGGGACACCGCCCGCGGTCATCGACAAGCTCAACGCTGCCGTGTCACAGACGCTCGCGCTCCCCGCCGTACGCGACCGGCTCGCCACGCTCGGGTTCGAACCGGTCGGTGGGTCTGCACAGGCGTTTACGCGGCGACTCTCCGCGGACCAGACGAGATGGGCGTCGATCATCAAGGAAGCTCGCATCACCGCCGAGTGATCCGGCGTGTCGGGTTGAAAAGGAGAGAACACATGAGAGAAAGAGACGCTTCCAGCGGTCGTCACCCGCATGGGCCTCATGCCATGGGGTGCACAGGTCTGTTCGCGGCGGCTGCCGTCGCAACCGGCATGACCTTCGGTGGGGTCGTACAGGCACAGGGCCAGGACGGCGCGCAAGGCGAAATCATTCTCGGGGCGCTGCAGCCGTTGAGCGGACCCTTTGCAAGCCTGGGGGAACAGACGTTGCAAGGCGTGCGGTACGCCGTAGAGGAGGTGAATGCCAACGGCGGGATCCGATCGCTGGGCGGGCGTCGTGTCCGGCTGGTGGTCGCCGACAGCACGACCGACGACCAGGCCGCGGCCACGAGCGCGGCCAACAAGCTGCTGGCCAGCAAGCCGGTCGCGATCGTCGGCCCGACGTCCAGCAGCGCGTTGCTGCCGGCGAGTACCGTGACTGAACGAGCCCGGGTGCCGATGTGTACGCAGTCGTTCAGCGATCGAATCACGGAGCGAGGGTATCGATACATCTTCCAGACTCTGCCAAAGGGATCAACCATCGCGAACTTCACGGTGCCCGTCATCCGAGAGCTTGCGCCGCTGCTGCGCGTGGATCCGAAGAAGATTGCACTCCTGTATGACGATACTGCAGGCACGGTGGCCTTGTTCTCGAACCTCGGCAAGGGGCTGGAGGCTGCAGGCCTGCGGCCCGTGTACAACGAGAAGTACAACGTCGGGTTGACCAATGCCACCTTCCTCGCGGCTGCCGTCAAGGCATCGGGGGCGGAGTTGCTGGTTCAGGGAAGCTCATCGCCGCAGGACATGAGCTTGATCGCGCGTGCACTGCGTGACCAGGGCGTGAAGCTGCCGGTGCTCAATCCCAGCGGCGGATCGGCCAACGCCACATTCATCAAGAGTGTCGGCCCATCGGTCAACGGCAGCTTCATCATCGCGACCTGGCTCGCGTCGATGAACCTGACCTCCTCGCAAAATTCCCTGCTCAAGACGTTCGACGAAGAGGTCGCGAAAAAATACGACGTTCCGTTCGCAGGCAACTTCGCGGGCCAGGGGTACGTGTGCACGTCGCAACTCCTTGCCGCCATCGACAAGGCAGCGTCGACCGAGCCGGACAAGGTGCGGAACCAGATGGCCACCATGAAATTCGAATCCGGAGGTGGCTCGCTGATGCCACCTGGTGTCGTGGAATACAACGATGCAGGCGTCGCGGAAACTGTCGTGCCGTTGGTGGGCCAGTGGTGCAGGGGGAAGATCAACACCGTGCTGCCGTCGAAGCTGGCCAGCGGCCCGCCCCAGGACCCGGCTAGCTGCCAATAGCAGTGTCGTTTCCCCAGTAAGCAGGCGCCGGAAGGGGGGTGATGACCGTGGAAGGCCTCATCCAAGCGCTTGCGCTCGGAATTCTTGCCGGGTCGATCTATGGAATCGTCAGCGCCGGGCTCAGTCTGGTGTTCGGAGTGATGCGGCTCGTGAACTTTGCACATGGCGCCTTCATGATGGTGGCCATGTACATCGCCTACGCCTTTACCCGAAGCACCGGCTGGTCCGTCTACGCCAGCATTCCGGTGGTCATCATTTGTCTCGCGGCCCTCGGGTACGCCGTCTTCTTCGTCTTTTTCCGGACTCCGGCTCTGGAGGAGCGACACAACGATCAACTCATCATCTCGCTCGCCGTAGCCATCCTCATCGAAGCCGTCGCCCAGCAGATCTTCACATCCGAACCGAAGGTTGTAGAAGGGCCGGTGGGCGGGATATCGCTCGGCTCGTTTGTGCTGCCGACGGCTCAACTGATCGGATTCTTCGTCGCCGTGCTGGGATTCATCGTCTTGGACGCTGTCCTCAACCGGACGCGGAACGGCCGGGCGCTGCGGGCCATCGTCGCGGACCGGGAGATGGCGAGACTGCTGGGCATTCCTGTTCAGAACCTGTACGTCACCGCGTTCGTGCTCTCCGTCGTGCTCGCTGGGGTCGCGGGCGTGGTTCTGGTGGCCTACTACCCGGTGACCCCGATAACAGGCATGAACTTCGTCCTCATCAGCTTCATCTGCGTCCTGCTGGGTGGGGTGGGAGACGTCTACGGCACGTTCGTGGCAGGACTGCTCGTGGGGATCGTCCAGTCTCTTACGGCCGCGTTCTGGTATCCGTCCTACCAGGACATCATCGTCTATCTGGTCTTCGTGCTGACGGTCATGCTGCGTCCGCGCGGGCTCCTTGGACGTGCCTATGCTTAGCAAGGTGGCCGTGCATGAGGGCGAGCGTGAGCGAGGTATTCGGCCTCAGATGCGGAGCGTTCTGGCAGGAACCTGGTTACCGTTCGCGGTGCTGATCGGTTTCTGCGTCATTGGTGTCCTGCTGGCTGCCGGCAACGACTACTACCGCAGCCTGTTGTTCGAAGTCGTCATCATTTGCCTTCTTGCGCAGGCGCTGAACCTGATTGCCGGATACGGTGGGCTGTTCGCCGTGGGCAATGTCCTCTTCTTCGGGCTGGGAGCCTACGTCGTAGCAGTCGGGATC
>JBFWYV010000228.1:0-8267 GCA_050186055.1 Hyphomicrobiaceae bacterium
GTCTAGAGGCCACAATCCGGATTGACCCTGATATGCTCAGGGGTGAGATGGTCCTTTGCCTTCTACAACAGCTCCACCATAACCGCTGCGCTCGGGCAGCGTGGCGAATGGATATCGTAGACGCCAGGACCGATTTCGTTCGGATATTTGAACTCGGAGAAGCTCTCCAGCAGCTCCATATCCGAGCGCGATGTCTCGATGGAGATGACGTCGGCATCGAGTGCGGCGATCGAGGGCATGATGTCGTTGAATTCGCAATAGCACATGTGGGTGTGAATTTGCGTCTCGTCGTCCACGCCCGATGCGGACAGCCGGAAGCAGTCCACCGCCCACCTCAGGTACGCATTCCACTCGGCTTTGCGCAATGGCAGTCCCTCGCGCAGCGCAGGCTCATCAATCTGCACCAGCCTGATCCCGGCCTTCTGGAGGTCCAGCACCTCGTCGCGGATGGCGAGCGCGATCTGCCTGCACGTCTCCGATCGGGGCTGATCATCGCGCACGAACGACCATTGCAGGATCGTGACGGGTCCCGTCAGCATCCCCTTCATCGGCTTCTTGGTCAGCGATTGCGCATAGGCCGACCACTTGACCGTCATCGGGTGGGGTCGTGAGACGTCGCCGAAGATCACGGGCGGCTTGACGTAGCGCGATCCGTACGATTGGACCCAACCGTTCTGAGTGAAGGTAAAGCCTGACAGCTGTTCGCCGAAGTACTCGACCATATCGTTGCGCTCGAACTCGCCATGCACAAGCACATCGATTCCGAGCTCCTCCTGGATGCGGACGGCGTCCTTCGTCTGCTGCTTCAGGAAGGCCTCGTAGTCAGCATCGGCGAGCTCGCCTTTCCGGTTGGCTGCCCGGGCCTTGCGGACCTCCGCCGTCTGCGGAAACGAGCCGATCGTCGTCGTTGGGAACGGTGGCAGCGCCATGAGCGCGCGCTGCTTCTGCCGTCGCTGCTCGAACGGGCTCTTGCGCGCAAGCTCCGGAATCGCTGTCATGCGCTGCCCCACGCGTGGATCGTGAATGCGCGCAGATGCCCCTCGTGCCTTGACGGCCTCATCACTGGCGCGAAACGCGTCAGCCACGCTCTGTGTGCCGTCCGTCGCCGCCGCCGACAACGTCGCCACTTCTCCCAGCTTCTGCTTGGCAAACGCCATCCATCCCTTCAACTCGGCGTCGAGCTCTGTCTCCGCATCGAGATCGACGGGTGTGTGCATCAGCGAGCACGACGGCGCGATCTGCAGTCTGTCGCCGCTGCGCGCCGCCAGCGCTCTTTCGACCAGCGCGAAAGCAGCCGTCAGATTGGTGCGCCAGACATTGCGACCATCGACCACGCCGAGCGACAGCACGCGATCGGCCGGAAGCGTTTTGAGGAGTCTGTCCAGCTCACCGCCTCCACGCACGAGATCGGCATGATGACCTGCCACGGGCAGATCGGCGACAACAGCCAGATTGTCGCCGTACGCGCCGAAATAGCTGGCCAGCATGATCGATGGCGCGACGCCCGCCAGATGCCGATACGCAAGCTCCAGCGCGCGCTTCTGGGGTTGTGTCAGGTCAAGTGAAAGTACCGGCTCATCGATCTGCACCCATGGAGCGCCGGCCGCTTTGAAGCGCGTGAGCAGGTCGGCATAGACCGGCAGCAGGGCATCCAGAAGCGAGACGCTATCGAGTCCCTCCCCCTTGATCTTGCCAAGCATCAAGTACGTGACCGGACCGATCAGGACGGGCCGCGTCACGATGCCGAGTGCCTTGGCCTCCCTGAACTCGGTCAGGGCCTTGTGAGACGAGAGGCGGAACGTCTGGCCGTTGTGAAATTCCGGAACGATGTAGTGATAGTTGGCGTCGAACCATTTGGTCATTTCCATCGCCGGAGCATCCTTGCTGCCCCGCGCCATGGCAAAGTAGAGATCGAGCTCGGGGTGGCCGGTGCCTCCGGCAACTTCCTCCATGGCCGCCCGCACCGATCCGCTCGGATGCGTCGGCATCGCGCTCGCATCATCGAGGAAACGGGGCGGCACAGCACCGACCGTCGCGGTCATGTCGAGCATCTGGTCGTAGAAGGAGAAGTCATTCGAGGGAATGACGGCAATGCCGGCATCGCGCTGCAGCTTCCAATGCCGCGCCCTGAGCTCTGCGCCTGTAGTGAGCAGTGCTGACGCGTCGATGCTCCCCTTCCAGTAAGCTTCGGTAGCCAGCTTGAGCTCGCGCTTGATACCGATACGGGGAAAGCCGAGGTTGGCTGCCTGGGTCATCTGATGCCTTTCGTTGGGAGCGATTGGATGGTGTGGAATGCGCCGGCCGGCCTGCGGCGGCGATGTCCGGCGACGAACGTGAGCAGCTCGATCAGGCGACGCTGCCATTGCGAAAGCGCGTCAATAGACAGCAGCATGAGCCGTGTTTTCAGTGCTGCAGCCTCGCGCGGCGCATCGTCGGCCTGCAGGAGGGCAAGCCAGGCGAGCACATAGGTTTCGGGATTATCGGCCCGCTGGCCGTCCCGGAAGGCGGTTTCCATGAAGCGGTCCGGATCGATCAGGCGATCATCGTTCGAGGAGGTGGACCCGACGCTTCCCACTGGTGTTGGGAGAGATCGCGGGCCAATGTACGCCCTCCGATGACAATCCACGGCTCGATGACCCGGCCGCGACAGACGTCGCGCCTCAGCCATCTTCAGGCCATGGCGAAGTGAAGATCGCGAGAGGGAAAAGTAGCCAGGGGCAGCCGCGCAAACAGCATCATGGTCAGACCTCCACCGATGCACCCCGACCGGCTCGCATGGGGTTCACTCCGACGGTAGGTCTCCTGGCTCGCGGCTCCTCCGGCTGCTCGCCTTCCCGGGCATAACCCAGTGGCTATCGAGCAACCATCACCGCTTACAGTTGCGGGGGCAGCTTCGGACGAGCGGAGAGACCGCCTACCGAATTCCCTGTTATCCCCTTGCGGGGACCGTCGGCCAAGCTCGCTTAGCAGGCAGCATCCCACAAGTCCAGCTCTCTTATGGGACGAGTCCCAAGACGTTGCCCAACGAGTAAAGAAGCCCCAACGGGCCGCAGGCCATTCGGGCTTGCTGCCGGGCTCAATCGGGCGTTTGGGTGGATGGCTGGTGCGAAGCCTCCGTCGTGTCGACCCGCTGCAAGGCCTCGCGCGATGGCGCGCGCATCTGCAGCGTGAACACGTCGAAGCGATTGTAGTGCCCGGTCAGGTCGTGGCTAAGCTTGCCCTCGACGATCTTCTCAAGGTCGGCATCGCCGTAGACGATCTGCTCCGTATCGTCGGCGGGACCACTGATATAGTTGCCGTCCGGACCAAGAATGCCGGAGTGGCCGCCGCGGCAAGCTATTTCCTTGCGCTGCTCCGCACTCACCTCCATGGCGTCCAGGCACGCATCGTCGAACACGCCCGCCGCGCTGATGATGAACACGCGTCCCTCGAAGGCATGATAGCGCACCCGGATATCGATCGCGTCGTGGTTGCGTTTGCCGCCTGGAAACGCCGGCCACGACGCAACATGCACGCGCTCGTGCTGCGCCAGCAGCGCGAAGCGCGCGAGAGAGTTGGTGTTCTCGCCGCAGATGAGACCGCCGAGCGTGCCGTAGGGTGTCGGATAGGTGCGCACGCTCGACCCATCGCCTGTGCTGTGCACGAGGCGCTCGGTCATCGTCGGCATCAGCTTGCGATGAACGCCCATCAGCGTACCGTCTGGGCCGAAGAAGAGCAGCGAATTGTACAGGGTCCCCATCGTGCCCTTGTCGCGCTCGTTGACGCCGATGACGACGAATGCTCCGGCGCGGCGCGCCGCTGTCGCAAGAGTGTCGACGACCGGGCCCGGCACCTCCACCGCGTTCTTGAACAGCCCCTTGCTGAACGCAATCGACTGCCGGCTGCGCGGCATATGCCAGTGATACCAGTCCGGAAACCCGGGAATGTAGCCTTCCGGGAAGCCAATCATCTTGGCGCCGTTGTCGGCGGCTTCCTCGATCAGCCGGCATGCCTTTGTGACCGTCGCCTCGCGATCGAGCCACACGGGCGCGGCCTGCACCGCGGCCAATCGCACATTCGGATAGGTGTCACCCACGTCGCTCTCCGTGCTTGCTGCCGAAATACGACCGGCCGCAAGAAAACGGCCAGCCCCCCTGCATATGCAGGGGACAGCCACCACCCTAACCATTGCATGAGGAGAACATCAATCCCAGCTTGGCGTCCCACCATTCTGGTTTGGCCCTGACTGCCTTTGTTCCTAACAGCGGCACAAAAGCCGGTGCGGCCTACGAAGTTGCCTACGAGGCTACTGCGCGTGGAGCCATTGAGATAACTGATCTATGAACGGCAAGAAAGGTTCGTACAGGAGCGCATGCTCTTGATTGAAGCACCTCAATGACGGATCCAACTTGGCCTGTCGCACGATAGTCCGACCAGGCCATGTCGTCATGACTCATGTTGAACTTCTCTTCCTCCTTCGCGCGCGGCGCCATCCTCGATGCGGCGCTTGCGATATTCGCCGACAAGGGGTTTCATGGCGCAACCATGCGCGAGATCGCCGTCAAGGCCGGCATCTCGCAGGGGCTGCTGCACCATCACTTCGGCAACAAAGACGGTCTCTGGAAGGCGGTCGGCGACCGGACGTCGGAGGAGTTCCTGGACTATGTGGCCGGCATTACCGACCCGGTGCAGGGTCAGCAGGGAATCGGGCACGCCGTGGCCACTTACATCCGCTACTGGAAGCAGCATCCCGCCGCGTTCCGCATCAATCTGTGGCGGCTTCTCGAAGGGCAAACCAAGGAGCGTCAGGCGCGGTCAAAGATGCTGACGGCGAAATCCGCGCCGCTGATGCTGCGGGCGCAGCAGGCCGGAGAGGTCCGCTCGGACGTGCCGGCAGGACTATTGCTGTGCATTGCCGGCGCCGCGGCGCAGTTCTGGCTGCACAGCCAGATGGAGATCAAGGACTCGCTCGCTGCGATCGGCAATGCACCGGTGAGCGAGGAGGAGTTCATCGGCTACCTCATGACAATGCTGAGCAGCACCGAGTCGTCGGGCCCGAAAGCCGGGAAACAGCGAAAGCCGGCCAACTCACGTAGGTCATGAGGCGGCGTTCTTGTCGGGCGAGTGTCTGGTGGCGGTCTGCTGCAGCCGACCATGCACAATTGCGACGACGATGCGGTCTGTCTTGCGCCCTCAGTTTGATTGCCCGTCATTCACCGCTGGGACGTATGGTCCCGCGCAAGAAGAACGAGCAGATCACATCCGCAAACGAGTTGGCAAAATCATCGACCGTACGCAGATCTTTAGACATTGCAATGGAAGCGAGTTCCCCATTTGGCATGACCGCGGCAGCCTGCTTGGCGAGCTCAAGAGGATGGCGCGCATCGATCCCGGGAATGATGAGCGTCGGCGTTGCGATAGCCGCCAGATCCTCAACCGACCGAAAGGATCTATCCTGGCCGATGGATGTGGCAGCGGCGATGCTTTCACGGTCGGACCGTGGGATAGCATCGCAGACCATCGCATCCACGATCGGCGGGAAGAAACCGAGAATGGACTCCCAGGCTTTATCAAGCCCGTGCTCGAGAATTCGGTGCTTGAAGTCCTCCAAAAATTTCGTCTCCCGCGCTTTCGCCTCGTCATCTTCGATATCCTCGAGGCTAATGAGCACCGCGGCGGCCACGCGGTCCGGATAGGCGGCCGCCAGGCGCAAGGCAATGGTCGTGCCAAGACCAACGCCGACGACGAGAGCGCGCTCCGCGTAAACGTGATCCAGCAAGGCTATCGCGTCCGCAACGTACTGCGCCCATGTGTGAGACGCAGGATCTCGACAAACGGAGCGGCCATAGCCTCGGATATCGGGCAGAACCACCTGCCATCGGGCCGTCAGCCGTTCGGCCAGTGGCACGAGACTGTGGTGATCAGGCCCTCCGGCATGTAAAAACATCACCGTGTCCGCTGTGGGGGTTCCTCGCTCGATCGTGTAGGCCCAGAGCGGATGACCATCCTTCCCGTGAAATGGGACCTCAAGCATTGTGGGTATTTCCTCCCCTATTGTTCCGTCTGCAAACGGCCGAGAGCGGCCGCTTGGCAGCAACGTGCACAACTCCGTCGGAGACGATCTCGACATCCGCTTCGACGCCGTAAACCGCGGCAAGCAGTTGTGGCGTTATTGCTTGTCTCGGCGGAGCCTCGGCATGAACCGCCCCCTGATGAAGAACGACGATCCGGTCGGAGAACCGCGCGGCCAGCGCTAGATCATGGAGCACGACGACGACGATGGAGCCGTGCCGCGATCGTCGCCTCGATCACGAGCAACGGTCCGCTAACGGATGCATTCTGCGGCAGGTACGAGACCATCCCCGCCCGCTCGCACATCGAAAGCGTCAGCAACTCACGCCCGGACAACGCGACAGATCCGGAACTACGGATCAGTCCTGCGATCGCCCGAAGAAGTGTCGACTTCCCGCTACCATTGGGACCGACCAGCGCCACGATCTCACCGCCGTTCCATACACCTGTCGTCAGATCGGCAATGATGCGGAAGTCGCCGTAGCCAGCCGAGAGATTGCGGATACGCAGGCTTTCGCTCATGGGGTGCCGCGCCTCGTCAGGAGCAGCGCGAAGAACACCGGCAGGCCGATCAGCGCGGTAACGATTCCAAGCGGGATCACGACACCCTGCATCGCCGTCTTGCTCACGACTGCCGCAAGTGACATCACGATCATCGCCGTCAGCATACTCGTCGGCATCAGGAAACGATGGTCGCTGCCGATGATCAGCCGCGCGATATGTGGCGCCGTCAGGCCGATGAACCCGATGATGCCAGCAGCGGCAACCGAAAGCGCCGACAGCAGGCTGATACGCAAGATCGACATCAGCCGAAGGCGAGCGACATCGATGCCCAGTGACTGTGCGCGATCATCACCAAGTCCGAGTGCCGTCAGATGCGCGCAGGCCATTGCCGAAAACGGCGCGGCGAGCAGGACGGCGGCAGCGAGAATGGCGACAACGTTCCAGTTGGCGCGCACCAGACTGCCCATGCTCCAGAATGTCAGTTGCTGCAGCGCGTCCGGCGATGCGACGAACTGCATCAGCGCCAGAAGTGCCCCGAATGAAAAGCCCATCGCAATACCAAACAGGATCAGTCGATCGGGGCCTGCCATTCCCGCGCGGGCGAGAATGAGAAGCGCCAACAGCGATGCTGCGGCGAAGACGAAAGCATTTGCAGATACGATCCAATCCGCCGGCACACCGGGAATGCCGATGCCAAGCACGATCGCGAGCGCGGCGCCTAATGCCGCCGCCGCCGATACGCCGAGCGTAAATGGATCGGCCAACGGGTTGTCGAGAATCGTCTGCATCTCAAGCCCCGCCAAGCCAAGCGCGCAGCCGATGAGTACGGCAAGGCAGGCCTGCGGCAACCGCAGCTCCCAAACGATGAACGCATCCTGCACAGACCCATCATGCTGGCCCGTTAAAGAACTCAACACATCTGAAATCGCCAGCTCCGCGGGGCCGACTGCAAGATCTGCAGCAAAGGACACAGCAGCGATGATCACAAGCACACCGAGCACGACTGTGCGGCGGCGTTGCAGACGCTGCCAGCGCCGCAGACCGGCATCGAGCGAAGTCGCACTGCTTGTGTATGCCGAGTCCATCACCGCCGGCATCCGGAGTCATCGAGGGCGAGCCAATAGGTGCCCGTCATGGGAACGGCCATGAAGCGGCGATTGATCTCGGCCAGGGTCGCAGACGGCTCAAGGTCGGAAAACAACCGCGGATGCAGCCACTTCGCTATCTGCTCGAGCGCAAGAATGCTGACCGGCTGTGCAGCCAGCACCGTCCATATCCCGTAGACGCATCCTTCCTTGACTGCCTTCAGACTGCTGAAACCCGGCCGGGCACTCAACCGGCGCAAAGCCTCTCGGATCTCCCCGGTGCTGTAGCCGGGTCCAATAACGAGGCCTTTGCCCTGAAGGTAAGAGCCGCCATTGCCGATGTAGATGTCGGGCCGCTGCGTCAACAGATATTCCATGCTCAGCACACCACCCGCCTGCGCCGGCGCGACAGCCCCGAGGTTCTGTCCACCCGAGAGTTCGACGAACTCGGCCCAGCCGTGACGTCCCGGCGCGCGGCAGCACGTGCTGAGACCGGCGTAGGTCTCGATCAGCACTTTCGGCTTCACCACGCTTGCTTCGGCAAGCCGTCGCGTCACCCGCCGCAGGTGCGCGTTGTAGAAGGCGATGTAGTCCCCCGCAGCCTCGTCACGTCCCAGGATGCGCCCA
>JBFWYV010000229.1:0-8186 GCA_050186055.1 Hyphomicrobiaceae bacterium
CCGTCATTGCCGACAAGGACGCAGTCGACGACGTCGAGGAAGCGCGCGGCCAGCTCGCCCGTGTCGACGGCTGGGTCGAAAAAAACCCGATGGCCGAACTGGAGGTCCTGTAAAACGAAGACCAGCTCGCGGCCGAACTCGGCATGCTGCAGGAGGCCAAAAACGAGATCGAGATGTACGGCCCGAACGCCGCGCTGCAGGGCAAGGACGATCGGGCGCCGTCTGGTCGCGCATTGCGCGAGAACAAAGCCGGCGGGCAGACCGAGATCGGCGTGCTGTTCGATCGCTACTCGAAACTGAAGCACCGCGTTTACAACGGCGCGTGGTCGCTGATCCGTCAGTACAAAACACAGGAGTGGTGGATCCGCGTCACCGACGTCGTCGACAGCGAAAAGCAGGTGCGGTTCGTCGGCATGAACCGTCCGGTGACAAAACGCGAGGAGATCGCCAAATCGGCGCTGCAGCAAGGCGTGCCGCCGGAGGTCATCGAGCAGCGGATTGCTGAGATCGAGGCCTCGGACCCGCAGATGGCCGAGGCGCTGGCGCAGGTGGTCCGGATCGAGAACCAGCCGGCGCGCATGGGGATGGACATCACGGTCGAAAATGTCCCGGATGCGGCCAACACCGCCGAGGAGCAATTCGGTCAACTCGTTGCGTTGGCGCCCGCCGTCGTATTCCCGCCGAAGGTCTACCTGAAAGCCTCCTCATTGCGCAACAAAGATGAGCTGCTGGAGGAACTGCAGGCGGAGACCCAGCCCTCACCGGAGGCGCAGGCGCTGCAGGCCGAGATGGCCCAGCTCGAGGTTGAGGAAAAGCGCAAGCAGATCGTGAAGCTCGACGCGGAGATCCGCAAGATGACCGCGGACACGCTCAAGACGAGCGTCGAGGCCGATATGGCCGCCGCACCGATGGGCGTCATCACCGAGCCGCGCGTCGAGAGCGCGTCATCCGACGCACCAGCGCTGCCCAATGGCGCGGACCCTGGCGCACCTGCGCCGCCCGCCTGATCGATTTTCGTTTCGTATGCGATGCGTGCCGCCGCCGGGCAACGGGCGATGCATGACCACTGCTGCCGCCGGGCATAACGGGCGTTGATAGGGGCTGGAATGCCGGACACAGAGGAATTCGACGACCTCCAGGATATTTTCGGGACAGAGGGCGAGCCGCAGGCCGATCCTCCGCAGACCGCGGAGACAGAGGCCCAGCAGCCTGCCGAAACGGGCGATCAACCAGATGCTGCGGCGACGCCGGCCGAGGCAAACCCCGACACTGAATCGGAGAGCGACGAGCCGCCTCATGTGCCGCGAACAGCCCTTCTGGATGAGCGCAAAAAACGGCAAGAACTGGAGCGCAAACTCGCTGATGCGGAGAAGCGGCTGACGGGGGGCGGGCAACAGCCTCAAACCCAACAGCCGCCGCAACAGCAACAGCCAGCCACGCTGGAACAGGCCATCGAGCAAATCCTTGGCCCGCGACCCGATCCGTACACTGACCCGGCCAAGTTCGCCGAATACCAGACGCAGGAGTTTCAAATCCGTCTGGAGGTGAATAACCGGCAGATGGCGGCCCGGATGTACCAGCAGGCTGTCGCCATCGATCTGGAAAATCTGAAAACTCAGCACACGGACGTGGATGAGATTGTCGGATTGGCAGCCGCCGAAGCTGCAAAAGATCCGCGCCTGCACGAGCAGATCACGCAGTCGGCACGGCCGGGCCTCACGGCCTATCAGATCGGCAGGCGGCTGAAATTGTTGCAGGAGATCGGTGACGATCCCGACGCCTACAGAGCCAAGCTCGAAGCGGAATTCCGCCAGAAGCACGGCCTGGAGGGCGACAGCCAGCAGCAGAGCCCCGCGCAACAGGACAAACCGAACACGGCGCCCGTCCCCTCGTCACTGGGCAAGACCACATCGCAGCAGCCGCGCAACCCCAAAAACGGCCGCTGGGAAGGTCCGCCCGATCTCGAAGATCTACTTGGCTAGGAGCACTGAGCCATGGCGGAGACCACCGTACCTGCTGGCCTGACAGTCCAGCAGTGGGACAGCGATTATTTTCGCGAGTACCTGAATTCCAACTTCTTCAAGCAGTTCATGGGCACCGGCGCGCAGTCGATGATCCATGTGAAACAGGACCTCACCACCAAGCCGGGCAACAAGGTCACGTTCACGTTGATCAACCGGCTGTCCGGTGAGGCGCTCGGTGAGAACGACGTCGGCGAAGGCAACGAGGAGGAGGCAACGTTGCGCTCCGCCACGATCCAGATCCGGGAGTATTTCAAGCCGGTGACCTGGAAGAAGTTCGAGGCGCAGAAAACCGCCATCGAGATGCGCCAGGCCGTCAAGGATGTCCTGATGGACTGGAACATGGAACTCGACCGTGACAACGTCATCCGTGCGCTCGGGTCCGTCAACGGCGTCAAGTTCTCGGATGCCAGCGAGGGTCAGAAGGACGCCTGGCTGGCGGACAACAGCGACCGTGTCCTGTTCGGCGCACTGAAATCCAACACCGAGGCGGATTTCGATTTCTCGGACTCTGTGGTGAAGTGCGATGCGTCGTCGGACAAGTTCAACGCGGCCGCCATTTCGCTGATGAAGCGCATGGCCAAAACCGCCTCGCCGAAAATCCGTCCGATCCGTCCCAAGACGGCGATCGGGAAGTCGGATTACTACATCGCGTTCGCGCCGACCGAGTGCGTGCGTGATCTGATGGCCGACGACACGATCAAAAACGCGTTGCGCGATGCCGACGTGCGCGGGTCCAGCAACAAGCTGTTCACCGGCGCGTCGATCGTGTGGGACAACGTCGCCGTCTACGAGATCGAGGATATCCCGAGCCTCGGGGGCGTGGGCGACAACGGCAGCATCGTGCGTCCGGTCTACCTGTGCGGCGCCCAGGCGCTCGGCATGGCGTGGGCGATGCGTCCCAAGACGGTCGAGGAGTCGTTCGACTACGGCCGGCGCGTCGGCCTCGGCATCAAGCAGTGGTACGAGATCGACAAGCTGCGTTTCGGCACGGCCGAGGACGACGACACCACCGATCCTAAGGATCATGGGGTCGTGACCGGGTTTTTCGCAGCCGCGGCTGACGCATAAGGAGCATGTGACATGACAGCAGAAACTCTGACACAGTCGCCGCTGGCGAAAGGGCCGACCCACGGTTACGCCGGCAATCTCAAGCGCCAGTATTTCTATTACGAACTTGCTGGCGCGGTCGAGGACGGCGACATCTTTGAGCTCGGCTATCTGCCGGGCAACATCCTCGTCGTCGGCGGGCACATCGCCACCGACGACATCGACACCGGAACGGAGGCTCTGGATATCGATGTCGGCTATGCGGCCGCCGGTGAGGCCACAGATACCTGGACCGATCCCAACACGGGCGTGACGTTCACGAACGCAGCCGCCTCGGCCGCAGCGGCCGGGTTCTGCAACAGCGGTGTCCTGAGCGGCGACGGAATCACGGACCTGCTCGCGGCCGGCGTGAACTACCGGCCCTTCGTGTTTCCGGTGCCGCTGTTCTTCTCGGCCAAGACGATGGTGCAGATCGAGGCTAACGCGGCAGCGGGGGGCGGTCATACGGGTACGTTCGGCGTCTATATCGACTACATCTGCATCTAAGAGGGCGGAGAGATGGCATCGTTCGTGAAATTCCAGCCGTTCATCGAGGGCGCGTTCGAGGGCACGTTCAATCTCGGATCGGACACGCTCAAAATCGCGCTCACGAATACGGCGCCGAATGCCACGGACAGCCAGCTCTCCGAGATTACCCAGATTGCCAATGGCAACGGGTACACGGCAGGGGGCGCGACGGTGACGGTGTCATCGTCCGCCCAATCCGGCGGCACCTATAAACTCGTCGGTGCCGATGTGGTGTTCACCGCGACCGGGGCCATGGGGCCGTTTCAGTACGCGGTGCTCTACGATGACGATGCGGCCAATGACGAGCTGATCGGCTATTGGGATTACGGTGGCGCCGTCACGCTCGCCAACACCGATACGTTCACGGTGGATTTCGACGGCTCGAACGGGATTCTCCAGGCAGCATAAGGGCTGAGACGATGACCCCATCTGAGATGCGCGCGCGGTTTCACGACCTGGGCCGTCGGCGCCAGGAGATCACGGCGAAAACCACGCCGCTGCGCGAAGAATACTCGCGACTGGCCGAGCAGCAGCGTGCAATCAAGGCGCAGATGGCCGAGGTCGCCAGGCGGCGCAAGCAGATTGAGGCCGACGAGAAGCTGTTCGAGATCGACCAGGAACGCGCTGCGATCTCCCGGTCTCTGAAGGGCAAAACCGGAGCGCCTGAGTAATGGCATCGCCACGGGCCTACAATCTCGCCCGGATGACGACGGCGACGACGGGCACGGGCACGATCACGCTCGGGTCTGCGGTGGCGGGGTTCCTGTCGTTTGCCGCCGCCGGGGTGCAGGACGGCGACACCGTCTATTACGGCATCAAGGACGGGACGGCCTCCGAGGTCGGGCTCGGCACCTATGCGTCGTCAGCCACCACGCTGGCGCGCACCAACGTCCTGAAATCGACGAACTCGGACGCTGCGATCAATCTGTCGGGCACGGCCGAGGTCTACATCACGGCCGTGGCGGAGAGCCTCGTGGGGCGCCGGGCCATCTGGGTGCCGGCGACGGCGATGGTGCCGCGCACGACCAACGGGGCAGCATTCGGATCGGTCGAGACCTCAACCAACAAGGTGATGATCGACACGCTGGATTTCGATCCGAGTACGACAGAGTACGCGCAATTCGAGATCACCATGCCGGAGAGCTGGGACCTCGGGACCGTGACGTTCGCGCCGGTCTGGTCGCATCCCTCGACGACGACGAATTTCGGTGTCGTGTTCGGGTTGGCCGGTGTCGCGGTTGGTAACGGTGACGCATTGGAAGCGGCCTTCGGTACCGCTCAAACGTCGACGGATACAGGCGGAACCACGGATACGCTCTATCGTGGGCCGGAGAGTTCCGCCGTCACCATTGCAGGAACGCCGGCCGCCGGCGACACGGTGAAATTCCAGGTCAATCGCACGGTCTCAGATGGCTCGGACGACATGGCCGTCGATGCCCGCCTGCATGGCGTCATGCTGTTCATCACCACCAACGGGCTGACCGACTGATGCTGATGCTCAACCGGTTCACAGGGTTCGGCGTCGGCCGGGTGAGGCCAACGATAAGCAACACACACAATGCGGCAACAGCCACAGATTCATCTGCATTCAATTTCACAAGCTGTTCGATTGGTGCGGAGGCCTCGAACCGGCATGTGGTTGTGGTGGCCGGAGGTTCGGCCGGGTCCGGGGCCACAGGGATTTCTTCGCTTGTGATCAATGGCGTCAGCGCAACGCAACTGGTCTCGTCAACGAATACCGACACCGGCCAGTCATCGACGACAGAAATCTGGATTGCGGCCGTTCCAACTGGAACATCCGTTACGATCACGCCAACTTACGCCAGCGAAAGGCCGAGACAATTCATCTCCGTTTATGCCGTATACGGTCTGTCCTCTGCAACGGCGGTGGCAACCCAGACAAGTACCGCCAATAACCCCACGCTTGATCTGAATGTGCAGGGCGGAGGGGTTGTGATTGCCGGCGCTATCGGGAACAATTCGACAGCCTATACGTGGTCCGGTCTCACGGAGGCCTACGACACGGCAACTGAGACTGTCGGCATGTCATCGGCCTATGCGGGTAATCTCTCTACCGCGACGCCCAAAGCGGTGTCCGCGACACGCTCAGCCGCCCCGGACCCCGGGGCGGCCACGGCCTGTGCTGTCTCACTGCGTTAGAGCAGGACGATGGCGCGTCAGGCCGCCCAAAACTTTAATGCGGCGCGACGCGTCCATTCGCGCAGAACGGCGCCGCAATCGCACAGCATTTCTGGTCCGCTCAGAACATGCCATCCGGGTACACTCGCACAGGAGCGGCCGTGATCTATGCCGTCCGACTGAATCCGCCACGCTGTCGGAAGATCGCAGATCATCGGCGACAGCGTGTGCCTGTTGTCGTGCTTGATCTGACGCGCTGCGCTCGCGCCTAGACCGCGATTGATCTCCGCCAGTGTCCTATCCATCCGTGTCATGCGGCGGACGTTGCAGGGATGGCACCAGGCGCCCCACGTCGAGTAAGGGATGCGCTTGCGGCAGCCGGGGCAACGGTGCGTCGGCCTGCCGTGATAGCTCCAGTGGTTCGCGTCCTTCCATGGATGTGGATCTGATGCCGGTGTACCGGCATCAATAATGACCACGACGTGCCCCGCTTTCGCGGCCGCTCGAATGGATGCGATGTTTTCCAGCTTGATCTCGGCCCGTAGGACACCGAACCGCTCGCGAGCCCATATCAACATAGTCGTCGCGTACCCTTTGCCGCGATGCTCCGGCGCGACGGTATACGAGACTTCATCGCCATCGATGCGGATGGTGCCGACCGGCTCGTCATCCTCAGCCACGTAGAGGTTCGGTTGATCGCGCTGGAGGCGAGCCGTCAGCCACGAGATATGAGCGTCGCGCTGGACAGCGTTGGTGGTTTTTGAGTTGGCGCGCGTCACGGGATCGTTGCGCCACTCTAGCAAGAGGTCGGCATCATCCATGGATGCGGGCCGCATCGTTATCATCAGACCAAACTCCCTGCGTGAGGTGAAATCAATGCCCGGCTCGTCATCAATACCGACAGATTGAAAAGGACGCGAATAAATGCTGGCACGGGTGCACGACGACGGCAGCATAGAATACCGCGATGATACGCTGGTGGAGGCCAAGTTGCACCTATGGCGTCCGGTCGTCTACGAGGGCGAGGGGCCGCTTGTGGAAACCCTCGTCGAGGCCGATCGGGTTCGCGTCGTGCGCTCCGAGCGCCCGCTCAATGAGATCAAGGCGGACCTGTTGCGCCAGATCGATGAGCAGGCCGAGAGCGTGCGGTTGCGCTATATCACGCCAGGCGCCGGCATGGCGATGACCTATCTGGAGAAATTTGCGCAGGCACAGGCGGTGGATGGGCTCGGCGAAACATCGGCCAATGCGCTCTCGGCGGAGGATCGCGTCGCACAGTTCCCGACCTTGTCGGCCTCCGTTGGCATCGAGGCAGAGACGCTGTGGGACTGCGCACAACTCGTCATCTCGAAATACGAGCAGTGGGCGGCGGTGTCGAATGTCATCGAGACCGCGCGTCAGGCGGGAAAGAAAGCGATCAGTGATGCGTCGGATGCGGCGAGCGCACGCGCCGCCTATCAGGCGGTCACATGGCCGAGCCCTTGAGATCCTGGCGGCAGCGACGGGGTTCGGAAGTTCGTCACGAGCACACCCGCGAACTGGTGCGCGAGGAACGGCTGCCTGCCGATTACGACGCCACGGTGACGGCGCTGGTGGAGGCCCTGCGCGACCTGCAACAGCGCATGGCATTCGTCGAGGATCACGCTATCGTCGATGTCAAAATCCGTGACGTGATCGGGGGCCGCGGATGACGCTCGGGGTCGAGGCGTTCGGTCGACTTGCTCTCGGTCAGGGCGATGATGAGGGCCTGAGCGCCTATACGCTGACGGCGAATTACGGGGCGTTTACCCTCACCGGACAGGCGGCCGGCCTGGCCATCGGGCGTGTTCTAAGCGCCGAGACCGGCGTCTTTACGCTCACGGGGCAGGACGTCGGCTTTGCCCTGCAGGTCACGCTGGTGGCCGAAACCGGTATGTTTGCGGTGACCGGGCAATCCGCAGGATTGTCACTCGGCACCGTCCTGGCCTGCGAGACCGGCGTATTCACGCTGACCTTCGTCTCCGGTGCCGAGTTGAGCGTTCGCCGCCGTCGCCTCACCGCCACTGTCCGCGTGGGCCGCCCCACCGTGCGCGGCAAACTCTACGGAACCTGACATGCTCTCACCGGGTCGCAAAACCGTTGGCACCACGGTGCGCATGGCGGTGACGTTCAACAATGACAATGTCACCGATCTCGATCCCGCCACCGTGACGCTGAAAATCATCTCGCCGACCGGATCGATCACCACCTACGTGTACGGCACCGATGACGAGCTGGAGCGCGAGGATACCGGCGATTATTTCTGCGATTTCTCACCCACCGAACCGGGCCGCTGGAATTTCCAGTTCAACGCCACCGGCGACGGCACCGCGATCATCGAGGAGGACAGTTTCGTCGTGCAGGATACGCCCTTCTATAGCGGCGTCCGGA
>JBFWYV010000230.1:0-8184 GCA_050186055.1 Hyphomicrobiaceae bacterium
GATGATTGCAGAAATCGTCGACTTTCGTCGTCAGCTCGCCCTGTGCCAGGCCCAGCGTCATCTCCACCAGCGGCCCGGTCTTGATCTCCGCCCGCCGAGCATTCCACTCCCAAACCGAGGAACCCGATCCATCGATCGCCATCGAGCGCACCTGCTGCTCGCTCGGCGTCGCGCCGTACATCGGCTCCAGCGAGCGGAACGCGAACTGGGTGACGGTGAAGCCGATCAGCACTGTGATCAGCACCAGCCCCGCCGAAAGGCCCGACACGACGATCTCGCCCGACAGCCTGCCGGTCAGGGTCATGCTGGCTGCAAACACCCAGACCATGAATAGAATCCAGGTCGGCAGCAGCGCCAGCGCGCGATCCTGGCCGCGAACGGCCAGATAGAGGCTGACCAGCATCCCGAACGTGCCGATTGCCGCGAACGAGGCGCGCGCGAACGTCGCCGCGAGCCTGGCGTCGATGACGGCGACTGCAATCAGCGCGAGCTGCGCAATCATCCACACGCCGAGCAGCATGCGCGCGAGGCCGTGCGATGCGAACAATCGCAGGAATATGTGGAGAAAGATCAGCAGGCTCGCCGCCATCGCCGACTCGGTCGCCGCGCGATAGACGGAATTGTCCTCCGGTCTGAGCTGGAACAGCTTGTGCCAGAAGCCGAAGTCGACGCACAGGTAGGCCAGCACGCACCACATCACCAGCGCGGCGGAGGGAAAGATCGGCTTGTGATTGGCCGCGAAGATGGCGGTGAGAAAGATGCCCAGCACGCCCGTGATGCCGAGCAGGATACCGTTGAAGAGCTGCCGCTCACGCGCCTTCAGTTCGTACTCCAGCGGCTTCCACAGATAGATGCGGGCCATGCGGTCCGTCGCCAGCTCGGCCACGTATGTCACGGTTTGCCCTGGCTCGAGCGTGATCTGGAAGACGTCCGCGCGTTCGCTCTTGACCCGCTCGGGCAGAAATCCGAGCGAAGGGGTCACCGCCTCGACCCGGCGGGCGTCGAGGTCCGGCCAGACGATCCCCGAGCCGATCACGTTGTAGCGTTCCGCCGTCAGCCAGCGCTCGATCGGGCGGTTGGTCACGTTCTTGAGCGCGAACACCACCCAGTTCGGACTGAGCCCCGGCGCCGATGCCTTCACGCCCATGCGCCCGGCAAGCCCGTCCGGACCGGGCGCCGTCTCGACCTGGATATTGTCGCCGCGGCTATCGAGGAATACGCCGTTGCCGGTGATCTCGATCCGCCCATGCTCCGCGCCGACCTCGATGGCTTTCAGCGCCCAGGCCGGCACGACGCCGAACACGCAGAGCGAAGCGAGCGCCAATGCGAGAACGAGCACGCGCACGAGCGCGCCGGCGGCGAACCGGCTGGCCGAGGTCGGCGATGTGCGCGTCGATGTCATCCTGTCTGGCTCGCCTCAGTGATACCTGAGTCGCGTCCGGCATCCTCGTCGAGCCGCGCATAGAGCAGATGGTCCTGCCATTCTCCATTGATCTTGAGATAGCGCCGCGCCAGCCCTTCGCGCCGGAAGCCGCATCGCTCCAGTACCCTGATCGAAGCCTCGTTGACCGGAAGGCATGCCGCCTCGATCCGATGCAGGTCGAGGTCTTCGAAGCCGAAACGGGCGATCGCCTCGACCGCGGCCGACATGTAGCCGCGGCGCACATAAGGCTCGCCCAGCCAGTAGCCCAGCGAAGCGCTCTGCGACACCCCCCGCCGGACATTCGACAGGGTCAGGCCGCCCAGCAGCCTCTCGTCGTCGGCACGGAAGATGAAGTAGGCATAGCCCACGCCCTCACGTGCCTCCCGCGCGTAGTGCCGCAACCGCCGTCGATAAGCCGACCGGGTGAGTTCATCGCGCGCCCATTGCGGTTCCCACGGCCGGAGATGTTCGCGTGACATCGCCCTGAGCTCGGCCCACGGCACATAATCGATCGCCAGCGGCTGACGCAGCCAGACGCCATGCCCGCGGATAGGCGGATTGAGCTCCGTACCAAGACCAGTCTTAAGGAAGGCCATGTCGGCTCCCCAGCTTGGGTCAATGCGTCAACCGCGAATGGGCAACCTCCGCCCAGTGCTGCGACCTGACGCCGGCGCCGACGACCGCGGCGGATGCCTTCGCCTGACACAGCATGCGCTCGGCCACGCGGCGCACACCCTCCGGCGTCACGCTCTCGACCCGCTCGATCAACTCGCGCGGCGACACCAGCCGGTCGAACGCCATCAGGTGGCGGGCCATCTGCTCTGCGCGCGCCGATGAGCTTTCCAGCCCCATCAGCAGGCCGGCCTTGAGCTGCGCCTTCGCCCGCTCGACCTCGGCAGCGGGCGGCGCCGTCTCGGCCGAACGCACCAGCTCTCCGGCAACCACCTCGACGAGTTGCTCCATCAGATCGGCTCCCGTCGCCGCATGCACGGTGAACAGGCCGCCGTCGGAAAGTCCCCACGCCGACGAATAGATGGCGTAGCACAACCCCCTGCTTTCCCGCACCTCCTGGAACAGCCGCGAAGACATGCCGCCGCCCATCAGGCCCGAGTAGACCTGCGTCGCGAAGAATTCGGGATCGCCATACGCAAGCCCCTTGAAGCCCAACACTAAATGGCTCTGCTCGAATACCTTCTCCGACGCCCGTATGCCCCCCACGTAGCTGGCGGCGGTGCAGTTCATTGCAGACCCGCCATTCAGCGATCCAAATAGGGCTCCAGCGTGACGGACGAGGTCGTAGTGACAAATGGCGCCGGCGGCCGAAAGGACGATCGATGGCGCGACGTACCGTTCATCGAGGAAACGCCTCAGATCGGTTGCCGTGAACCGGCCGACGCTGTCCGGCGTCCCGATGATGGGCCGCCCGACCGGCTGGTCGGGAAACGCGGCATCCTGCAACAGATCGTAGGCCAGCTCGTCCGGCGAATCGCGGATCCCGGCTATTTCCTGCAGGATCACTTCACGCTCGCGCTCGACCTCCGGCTCCGCGTAGAGCGATCGTTGCAGAATGTCGGCCAGGATATCGAGGGCGACACCTTCATCGCCCTTGAGAACCCTCGCGTAGTAGGCCGTGCTCTCCAGGCTCGTCGCCGCGTTGAGCTCGCCGCCGACCTGCTCGATGTCCTCCGCGATGCGGCGCGCCGACCGGCTCTCCGTGCCCTTGAAGGCCATGTGCTCCAGCATGTGCGAGATGCCGTTGTCCAATTCCGGCTCATGCCGGGCGCCGACGCCGACCCAAACGCCGAGCGAAACAGTCTCAAGATGCGGCATCTCATGCGAGACGATCCGCAATCCCGAAGGCAGAGTCGTGACCAGCGGTGTCATCGGCGCCTCCCACCCGCGATCCTGGCCTGGCGCTCGATCGCCTGCTCCACTGCCACCAGATCGTTAGCCACTTTGCCCATGCGCTCGGGCTCCTCCATCAGGCTGTTGAGACGCTCCGGCAACGGCGACCGGCGGCCGGTGATTGCCTGCATGGCGTCGGGAAACTTCGCGGGGTGTGCGGTCGACAGCACGACCTGGGCGCCGCGCAAGCCGGACCCGCCGGCCTCAGCCGCAAAGATCGCGCACGCCGTATGCGGCTCCGCCAGGTAACCGCTTTCGCGCAGGGTCCGGCGAATCGTATCCGCCACCTCCTGCTCGCTCGCCGAGGCAGCCGCGAAATCGGACTCCAAGCTGCCGTGGGCTGCACCGATTTCAAAACGCCCCGATTGCGCGAGCGACGCCATCTGCGCCCGGACCGTCTCCGGCTTCCGTCCGCAGGCTTCGAACAAGTATCGCTCGAAGTTGGACGACACCTGGATGTCCATCGACGGCGACGTCGTCGCCACCACATCACGGGTCTCATAAACCCCGCTCGATACCGTTCGCGGCAGGATGTCATTGGCGTTCGAGGCGATCACCAGCCGTTCGATCGGCAAGCCCATGTTGCGGGCGACGTAGCCGGCGAGAATGTCGCCGAAGTTTCCGGTAGGCACCACGAACGACAGCTTGCGATGCGGCGCCCCAAGCACGGCGCCTGCCGCAAAGTAGTAGGTGACCTGGGCAACGATCCGCGCCCAGTTGATCGAATTCACCGCTGACAGCGCCAGCCGGTCGCGGAAGGCATGGTCGTTGAACATCGCCTTCACGAGCGCCTGACAATCATCGAATGTCCCGTCGACCGCCAGGGCATGGACGTTGTCGTCCCGCGGCGTCGTCATCATCCGGCGCTGCACGTCGGAGACGCGGCCGTCCGGAAACAGGATGAACACATCCACCCGCTTGGAGCCGCGGAACGCCTCGATCGCCGCGCCGCCGGTATCGCCCGAGGTCGCCCCTACGATCGTCGCATGCTGGTCGCGCGCCTCCAGCACATGGTCCATCAGACGGGCCAGCAACTGCATGGCGACGTCCTTGAACGCCAGCGTCGGTCCATGGAACAGTTCCAGCACCCAGCGGTCCGGCCCGATCTGGACCAGCGGCGTCACGGCCGGATGATCGAAAACCGCGTAGGCTTCGCGCGCCATGACCAGGAGGTCGGCGTGTGAAACCTCGTTCCCGGCAAAGGGCGAGATGACGTCGGCGGCGATCTCGCAGAAGGGGCGCCCGGCGAAAGCAGCGATGGCGTCGTGCGTGATCGTCGGCCACCGCTCCGGAACATAGAGGCCGCCGTCGCGGGCAAGGCCGGCGAGCGTCACGTCCGCAAAGCCGAGCGAAGGGGCCTCGCCTCTGGTCGAAATGTACTTCACGAGCGTCCTGGACCTGGGAAGATTGGGGGTGGTGCGTTGACGGGGCCAAAGGTAGATCGCGGGCAGCGATCGAACAAGGTTAACGGCTCCCCCTGTGGACGTCGTGTGACGACGGGGAAATCAGCCCTGTCAAGCGGCTCGACCCGGAGCGACTGCCACGATCAGAATCACACAAGCAAAGCTTTGATTCCAGTTTCTTTTTCGAGTCTGAATCCCGCTACGGACATCAGCCCCGGTGCCGGCGGACAGCAGGCGCAAGACGCCGGGCCGCGATTGTGAACACATATCTGCTGGCCGCCTCTCCCAGCCGTTGCCTTACAGTCCGATCAGGCACAAGGCGCACTGTCGGAATTCACGCGTGCGGCGCATTTTTGAGCCGTCCGATCGCAAATGCGGCGAACACTCCGATCAAGGTGCACGCGATCCCGTACCACGTCAGTGCATACTCCAGATGTCGGTTGGGAATGATCTTGAGCAGATCGGCGGCGCTTCGACCACGCGGTAAGGTCGCCGCCTCGGCGGCCGGCTCGGCCTCGATATAGACGCCGACCGGTGCATCGGCGCTGCCCATGGGATCGATCGTCGGCGTCCCGCCATAGCTGATCCTTCGACCGGAATCGAACGACGGCGTGAAGAAACCGGGTTCGGTCCAAGACCTGGTCAGACCCCGCACTTCGACCTCGCCTTCCGGCCGAGAGCCCGGACGCTTTGCCGGATCGCGCAACCCATCCGGCACGAAGCCGCGATTGACCAGAACCGTCTGACCATTCGGCATCCGCAGCGGCGTGAACACGTTGTATCCGGGTTGACCGTCACGCACGGTGTAGAAGTAGGCCTCGCGATCATGCAGGAACCGGCCCCGCGCCCTCACGCGCACGAATTCCGGCCCCGTTAGCGCATGCCGCCCCGCCTCGTCGGTGCTGCTACGGGCGGTCTCAGCCCAATCCTGAAATTCGATCGGAGCCTGAGCGGCGCCGCGCTCCACCCCTGCGATCAAACCGTCTTTCCAGGCCTTGCGCTGCATCTGCCAGTTGCCGAGCCCGATCAGGACCGCAAGCCCGGCAAGCGCAAGCAGCGTGGGCCAGACAAGGCCGGCTTGGCGCATTCGGCTCAACATCATGACTCTCTCGTTGCGCAACCGGCCCCGAGCCGCTCGGGCGGCATCGGTCGCGGCCCTCAATCTTTCCTGAGCTGGCCCAGTTCCGCCTTGTGATGGAACTGCAGCGCGATCAGCAGCCCCTTCAGCGGCCGCAGCAGGCCGACCGCAACGACCAGCGTCACCGGCATCCAGATCACGACGTGCAGCCAAAGCGGCGGATGCAGGCTGAATTCCACGATAAGCGCCGCACCCAGGATTAGGAACCCGAGGATCATGATCGCGAACACTGCCGGGCCATCGCCGGGATCGACGAACTTGAGCTCCAGCCCGCATTCAGGACAGCGCTCGGCGACGTCCAGACCGAACCGGCCCGCAAACAGCGAGCCCTTGCCGCAGCGTGGACAGCGGCACATCACACCCGCGGCATACGGAGACACGGCAGACGCCTTTTTCGTCATGGCGAAGCACCTAGTGCGGCGTCTCGCAATTGCCGATAAGGGGTTGTCGCAAAGGTGTCGGCAATTCGGAGACGGGACACTAGTTCCAGCTACGCGCACGCGCAACGTGAGGTTTCGCCACAGATACGGGATCACCTGCCGGAATCACGGCGCAACCAGATATCCGACCCGCCGCGGTGACTTGGCCCGGTACGCCTCGAGCTCCGCATACACCTCCCGCGGATGCATCGGCCGGCCGGTGTCGGCGATGTGCTTCTTCTCCAATGCTTCGAGATGCTCGAGGATCGGCTGTGCCGTCTTGTGCAGCATGACGATCGCACCGATCGTGCTACGCGACATGTTGGGCGGGATTCTCGGGACCCCATGCCCGGACAGCCACTCCTTGATCCCGGACGGCAGCCAGCTCGACAGCCGTCCCCCGATCGAAACGGCCCCGATGCCCAGGTCCGGCCGGAACCGGTAGCCATGCTCGTCCATCCAGTCGAACAGCTTCGACATGATCAGGTCCTGCATGCGCAGGCTCGATGTGACGCGATAGTCCCGCCATTCCGCCACCACGTTGAAGTCCGGCTCGACCTCAAAGTCACCCGGTGCAAACGTGTTGACTGCGGTTACGCCGATGCGCTCGAAGAAATCCCGGTTCTTCAGATCGAGCCGCGTTGCATAGCGCGGCAGCACGACGGTTCCCGCACTCGCCTCCAGGTACGCCGCCCGGACCAGCTTGGAGCAGAAGAGAGCCTCTTCACCTTCCAGCTCCATCGAGAAATCATAGGGAATCCATTCTCCCGTAACGCCAAGTGATGCCGAGACCCGATCGAATATGGCCTTGGAAGCCCGCGCCGCCATCTGCCGGTCGCGGTAACGCAGCAGCATCGCCCGCCCGAGACCGTGAGCGAGCGCGTCGTCCAGCGCGCTGATCGTCGATCCGATTTCGATCAGCGCTTCGACCAGCCACAGGGCTCCGCCTTGGTCGACATGCACGATGCCGACATGGCTGAATTGGGAATCGATATCGCCGATCCGCGCGATGGCCGCCGAATTGTGGAGACGTCCCCGCACCAGCACGACATCTCCGGACCGGAAAAACAGCCGTTGGCCGAGCCGCTGCCCCGGATCGGCCAGGGTCCAGGTCGGCGGGCCGCGAAATGCCATGTGAGTCGAATCGCCTTCGGCAAGGCGCTGAAAACCGCTGCCGACCTCGCCGACGATATCGGTTGCATAGCGCAGCACACGGATCGCATCGCGGGCGGCGCGCGCGGCCTCGTGGCTCATCAAGCCCCGCGCCGCCCACTCCGGCAGGCGATCGCGGACCCGCAGTTGCAGGTCGAACAGCTCCTCCGTCGCCAGATGCGCCGAGCCTTTCAAGGCCGCGACATCAAACCTGCTGAAATCCGCGTGGAAGATCTCGTCATAGAGCGCCTGCAGATTGGCAACCAGCTCCGGCCCGTTCGCCGCCGGACGGTCGATCATCCTTTGCCAGCGTGCGACGCTCTCTTCCAGAGACGTCATCGCGACAGCATCCACCCCCAAACCCTCCCCCACACTGCATCGGTGGCACGTCGCGCACGCCCAACAGTGAGAGATTACACATGTACCCCGCGCCGGCAGCATAGCAGCAATATCGGATGCCCGCGCGCCTCGCTTGCCGACGTGCCAGAATCCCTATTCCCGGTCCCCAAAATACAACAAGGGCGACAGTGGAAAGGCGAGAGTTCCAGCCACACGAAAGTCCGTCATGGCCGCGCCGGGACGACGTGGCAACGCCGGCCCGGAGATCGGCGGCCATCCACGTGGCTCACCGCAGGCACTGCGCAAGCGGAGACTTGCCGTAGGCGGCCGCCGCCGCGGCCGTGACGACGGGGGGGAGGCGAGATGTTCGCCCTACGAGAGACCGTCATGGCCGCGCCGGGACGA
>JBFWYV010000231.1:0-8176 GCA_050186055.1 Hyphomicrobiaceae bacterium
CGGGACGAGCGGTGAGTCTTCAAGCATCAGTCACGGCGGCAGTGTTTTGTCACCCCGCCAACTGCCGTATTCCCCTGTGATTTGCATGACAGATGGCAATCGCCAGCGCGTCGGCCTCGTCGGCGGATTCGAATTTCGCGCGCGGCAGCAGAAATCCGATCATCACCTGGATCTGCTTTTTCTCCGCGTGCCCCGCCCCGACGACCGTCTTCTTGACCAGATTGGGCGGGTATTCGGCGACCTGCAGCCCCTTCATCGCCGGCGCCAGCAGCGCCATGCCCCGCGCCTGCCCGAGCTTCAGGGTCGCCCGCGCATTGTCGTTGACGAATGTCTCCTCGACCGCGGCCTCCTGCGGCTTGAAGCTCGCCAGCACGCCGGACAGCCCCTCATACAGCTCGCGCAGGCGAAAGCTCAGCGTCTCGCTGCTCGTCGACGTGACGTGGCCGCTGGCAACATACGTCAGGCGTACGCCGTCTGATTCGATCACGCCCCAGCCGGTGCGCCTCAGCCCCGGATCGATGCCGATAATGCGAATCAATTTGCCCCTCATGCAGCGGTGATAGCATGGCCTCCGGTGTTGTCATCCGCTCAACCTTGCTCCGGCGTCACGGGCGCGGAGGAAGGCGATTGTCTCACCCCCGCTCCGTCACGGCCACGAAGGTGGCCGCCTACGACAGGTATCCGCTTGCTCAGTGCCCGCGGTGATCCACGTGGATGGCCGCCGTCTCCCGGGCCGACGCTCCCGCGTCGTCCCGGCGCGGCCATGACGGACTTTCGTGTGGCGATATTCTCACCCCCCTACCGCCGTCACGGCCACGAAGGTGGCCGCCTACGACAAGCTTCCGCTTGCTCAGTGCCCGCGGTCAGCCGCGTGGATGGCCGCCGTCTCCCGGGCCGACGCTCCCGCGTCGTCCCGGCGCGGCCATGACGTTCTAAGGGATGCTCGCATCCTGGCCACGAAGGTGAGTTGACGGCACGCGAGACGGCATTTCAAAAAGCGCCCACCTTGCCCTTGCCTCTCCCGCCGCAATACGGTCAGATGGCGACGACACGCCAACGCACAGCCGCACGATGCCCGGGTCTGCCCGGACCAGGGCAGCCGGAGGCTGCGTGCGGCATCTGGGGAGCGGCAATGGAAAGCAAGACGTTCGACTACATCATCGTTGGCGCCGGATCGGCCGGCTGCGTGCTGGCCAACCGACTGACTGCGGACGGCACGCATAGCGTGCTGCTGCTGGAGGCCGGCGGCCGCGACAACCATCCCTACATCAAGGTGCCGCTCGGCCTCGGCAAGCTGCACGACCATAAGATGTTCGACTGGGGCTACGACTACGAGCCGGAGCCGAACCTCGGCGGCCGCGAGATCGAGGCCATGCGCGGCAAGGTGCTGGGCGGCTCGTCCTCGATCAACGTGATGGCATACGTGCGCGGCAACCGCGGCGACTACGAGCGGTGGGTGCGCAAGGGCGCGACGGGGTGGAGCTACGCCGATGTGCTGCCCTACTTCAAGCGCAACGAGACCTTCAACGGCGGCGAGGACACATGGCGCGGCGGCTCCGGACCGCTGGGCGTCGTCCGGGCGATGCCCGATGATCCGTTATGGGATGACTGGCTGGAGGCGGCCAAGGCCGGAGGCTACAACGTCTCCCCCGACTTCAACGGCAAGGAGCAACTCGGCTTCTCGCGCTCTCAGTACACGATCCGAAACGGCCGCCGGTCGTCCGCATCGATCGCATTCCTGCATCCGGCCATGAGCCGGGCCAACCTCAGCATCGAGACCAACGCTCTGGCCCACCGCATCCTGTTTTCCGGCACGCGAGCGACCGGCATCGAATACGAGCAGGGCGGCGAACTGCTGACCGCGCATGCCAGCCGCGAGGTGATCCTGTCAGGCGGCGCGTTCAATTCGCCGCAACTGCTGATGCTGTCGGGGATCGGGCCGGCCGATCATCTGAAGCAGATGGGCATCAAGTCGCTCATCGACCTGCCGGTGGGCAAGAACCTGCAGGACCACATGGCGGCCTGGATCATGTTCGACCGGCCGCAGAACACCAGCCCGTTCCGCGACCTGCTGCGCGCCGACCGCATCTCGACGGCGTTCGTGCGCGGCTACCTGTTCGGCACCGGTCCGGCCACCGTCCCGCCCAGCGGTGTTGCCGCGTTCACGCGCTACAGCGAGGAGCTGACGGCGCCGGAGATCCAGTTCCTGTTCCGCAGCGCGCCGCCGCATCCGCATATGTGGTTCCCGGGCGTGAAGTCTCCGTATCAGGACATGTTCGGCATCCGGCCGGTCCTGCTTCACCCGGAGAGCCGGGGCGAAGTGCTGCTGCGCTCCACCAACCCGCGCGACCGCGTCCGCCTGATCCCGGGCTTCTTCACGGCGCAGAGCGACATCGCCACCATCCGCGAAGGCTTCAAGCTGGGCCTCGACGTCATCCAGCAGAGTGCGCTGGCGAAATATCGCGGCAAGCAGCTCGATCCGGCGCCGGACGTCAAATCCGATGCCGATATCGAAGCGTGGTTCCGCAAGAAGTCGATCACCGCGCATCATCCGTGTGCGACGTGTCCGATGGGCCTCGACAAGGACGGCGTGCTCGACCCCGAGTTGCGGGTGAAGGGTGCGGAAGGTCTGCGCGTGATCGATGCCTCGGCGATGCCCGACCTGACGTCGGGCAATATCAATGCGCCGGTGCTGATGATCGCCGAAAAAGGCGCCGACCACGTGCTGGGCCGTAAGCTGCCTCAGGCGGTGGGGGCTTAATCGTCAACTGAGCCGGTTGTTAGCCGAGTCCGCTACACAAATGGGACGATGGATTAATTTAAACGTGGCCATGCCACATGAGGCTTGCCGTTCGGCAACCTCGTGGGGCAATATACGGTCGGGTGATTTTTATTTGCGTACGCGGTTATTGAGCTTCCTTTCATAGGTACGCCAACGGCCGTTGTTGTCGATGAAGGATTTTTCGGTCGTTTGTACAGGGGGCTGATTGATGGTTGACGAAGCCGACGTTGCTTGGTGCTCTTGGTGCTATGAGAAAACTTCTCATCGGATGGCAACGACAGCCCGGTACGGAGGACTCTCACGTGGGAGTTTCCATTGTGCCAACTGCGAAAGACCGACTACGACTTGCCGTGCACCAGGATGCAAGAACTTCGCTCGGATCGACGAGAACTATGCCGACGCTTTTTGTGCTGCGCACCAGGGCACGATCTCCTCATTCGAGACCCTCGGCCTGACGATACGAGATCCGACCGAAATCATTCGATTATTCAACACTGCTGACAGTACAAACTATGCTTCAATTATAAAAACAGCGAGTATTGGATTGGCGGCTGCAGTTGCCGCTTTGCCTCTGGCCGTGATAGCTGCGCCGGCTATCGGCGGCGCTGTCGGAGTCAGCTTACTCGGGCTGAGTGGCGCCGCAGCAAAGTCCGCCGGGCTAGCTTACCTAGGGCTTGGGTCTCTGGCTGCCGGTGGCGCAGGGGTGGCCGGCGGCACAACAGTTGTCATGCTGGCTGGGTCCGCGCTCGGTGGCAGGCTCGGCGCGGTCGTTGCTAATCAATATTACCGCGAAGTTGACGGTTTCTCGATCGAAAAGATCAGAGATGGGAAAGATCCGGCCATACTTTGCATTGATGGCTTCCTAACTGAAGGAAAGAATAAATCAACTGAATGGCTCAACGGACTGGACGGTCTTTACTCGGATCGCGCTATCTATCGCGTACACTGGGAGGCTCAGACGCTATCCAAACTAGCAAATCTTGCTGGCGATATTACTTTCAAACAAACGCTCGGACGAGTTATCGCGTCGAAAGCTGCGCATGCAAGCGCCGCTGCGGCGGGCGTTTTCGCACCGGTAGCTGCAGCGATCAGCAGTGCGCAATTAGCCAGCAATCCCTGGTGGGTTGCGTTGTCCAAGGCCCGTCAGACCGGGACGTTGGTCGCCGATGCGATTTGTCGTTGCGAAGGACGTGAGTTCATAATTATCGGCCATTCGTTGGGTGCCCGAGTTGCGATGTTTGCGCTTCTCGCTATTGGCACGAAGGAACTGCAAAGCCAACGCTCGAAGGTCATCGAAGCTCATTTGATGGGCGGGGCGGTGGATTTATCCGACCCCGAACATTGGCAGTTGGTTGCGAGCGCCGTGGAGTCAAAAATCTATAACTATTACTCGTCTCATGATGGCATTCTTCAGTATGCTTATAAGGCAGCAAGCTTTTTTCGCAGCACACCGATCGGTCTTGCGCCAATTCCCGTGAACGAGACAATCGACGCCAAAGTCCTATCTATCGACTGCAGTTCCAAGGTGAAAGGGCACGAAAAGTATCACGAGAATATCAAACACATACTTGTTGTACCTCGAGCGAAAAAGATGCCGTTCTTGAAACGCCTCTTTTGGACGTTTTTTGCGCCGAGAACCACACGCCGGGCTCAGAGCTAGCCCGGCAGTTCGATCAGGTAAACTTTGCGGAGCCGGGCTCGCAGCGCCCCATTTGGGGTTGTCGGGTTCAAGCGCCGCCGAATCCGGCACGCGCCTCCTTTGACGAAGCCAGATCCGAAGCCTTGCCCTCTTGCATTAATTCTTGCTCTTATCCACCAGCGCCTTGGACTTGATCCAGGGCATCATGCCGCGCAGCTTGGCGCCAACCTCTTCGATCTGGTGGGCATCGTTGAGGCGGCGGATGCCCTTGAAGCGGGCCTGGCCGGCCTTGCATTCCTGCATCCATTCCGAGGTGAACTTGCCGGTCTGGATGTCGTTCAGGATGCGCTTCATCTCGGCCTTGGTCTCCGGCGTGATGACGCGCGGGCCGGACATGTACTCGCCCCACTCGGCGGTGTTGGAGATCGAGTAGTTCATGTTGGCGATGCCGCCCTCGTAGATCAGGTCGACGATCAGCTTCACCTCGTGCAGGCACTCGAAGTAGGCCATCTCCGGGGCGTAGCCGGCTTCCACCAGCGTCTCGAAGCCGGAGCGGATCAGCTCGACCAGACCGCCGCACAAGACCGCCTGCTCGCCGAACAGATCGGTCTCGCACTCTTCCCTGAAGGTGGTCTCGATGATGCCGGAGCGGCCACCGCCGATGGCGGAGGCGTAGGACAGGAACAGGTCGTGGGCGTTGCCGCTCTTGTCCTGATGGACGGCGATCAGGCACGGCACGCCGCCGCCGCGCTGGTATTCGCCGCGAACCGTATGGCCCGGCCCCTTGGGCGCGACCATGCCGACGTCGAGGTCCTCGCGCGGTTCGATCAGGCTGAAATGGACGTTGAGGCCGTGAGCGAACAGCAGGGCCGCGCCCTTCTTCATGTTGGCGGCGAGGTGATCCCGATAGATGTCGGCCTGCAATTCATCGGGCGTCAGCATCATCACGACGTCGGCCCACTTGGCGGCGTCGGCGACCTCCTTGACGGCGAACTTCTCGCTCTCCGCCTTCTTGGCCGAGCCGGAGCCCTTGCGCAGCGCAATCGCGACCTCCTTGACGCCGGAATCCCTCAGGTTCAGCGCGTGAGCATGCCCCTGGCTGCCGTAGCCCACTACCGCGACCTTCTTGCCTTTGATCAGGTTGATATCGGCATCACGATCGTAATAGACGCGCATGGCTTGCTGCTCTCCTTCGGGGCGCGGGGTCTTGGGGCGGCCGGGTTCGGGTTGCGGAAGGGCCGCTGGGTTTCACGGATTTGTGCAATCCGGCCCCATGGCTAGCGGTTTGTGCTGCGGTTTCCAAGGGGAAAACGGGCGCGGAGCGTCGCAATCCGGCTTCGGCATGCCTTGGCGGGAGGTCCCGGGCTTGCTCTCTGTGTCCCGCGCGGGACCGGGGTGCGGACCTCCAAGGCTGCGTGCCTCATAATGAGTTGCATGTCGCGATGGAATCGACGGGCTCAACCGACCCAGCCGGCACCCAGGATTTCCGGCGGCAAGTCCCGGCCGCGCGAGACCGGCACGATCTCGATCTTCCTGGCAATGCCGCGGACCTCGATCTCCTCGCCGGAGGCTCCGACCTTCCAGCCGGCGTACTGGGCCACCTCGCGCGAGATCACGAGCTGGCATCCCTTCTCCTTGGTCAGCGCCTCGAGCCGGCTCGCGGCATTGACGGTGTGGCCGATCACAGTGACGTCGACGGCCTCGCCCCAGCCAATGCGACCGAGCAGGAGGGGACCGACGTGGATGCCTATGCCGATCTCGATCGGGTGCGGCAGCTCTCCCTGCAGCCTGGCGTTGACATGGTCGAGGGCCAGATCAATGGCCCGCGCCGCCTGCAGGGCCTGCCGGCACCCTTCCTCCGGTCCGGCGTGACGGCCAAATACGGCGAGCAGGCCATCGCCCATGTACTTGTCGATGGTTCCGCCATGGCTGGTGACGGCCTTGCCGGTGGCGGCAAAGAACTCGTTCAGGATGTAGACCACATCGTAGGGGAGCTTGGCCTGCATCATGTGCGTGAAGTTGCGTACATCGAGGAACATCAAGGCGAGGATGCGTTCCACGCCGTCACTGTCGGCCTCGAGCTGTCCCGCGGCTTCGGGGCCCGTGCTCAGCGGACGCAAGAGGCGCGTCACGCTCAGGCTGGCGGCGGGCCTGAGCTGGCAGGCGAGGCGGGCATTGGACGGCGCCGCGATCGAGCCCAGCGCGACGGCTTCCACAAACTGCGGCTGCGGCTGCAGCTCGCCGCCGTCGTCAATCCGCACACGGCATGTCGAGCAGCGCCCTCGGCCGCCGCAAACGGCAGCGTGCGGAACATTGTTCTGCCTCGATATTTCCAGCAGGGTACTGCCCTTTGCCGTGGTGATGCGGGGTCCGCCGGCATAGTTCACGACCAGCCGGGGCTGGGCCTGGCGCATCAGGTAGGTACGCAGCATCAGTCCGGCGACACCGGCGAGGGTCGCGATGATCAGGTAATGGATCCAGTCCTTCACGACATTGAGCTGAGCGTCGGTCTCTGCCGTCGGCCATGCGGTGACCTGCTTGAGCCTGGCGAAACCGGCCGGATCGGCGACAACGGCGGCGATCTCGCGTCCACCGGTGACGAAGCCTGCCAGCGCGGCCAGCGGCACGAACACGGCCGCCATGAGCAGCGCAGGCGCGGCCTGGCGATAGGGCGCCCACAGCCGCAGCCAATAGTGCAGGCCGATGCAGCCGTGCACCCACACCAGGAGCAGCAGGAGATACTGGGTCAGGGCTTTAGCGGGCCAGAGCTTCGCCAGCTCATAGGCATAGGCGTCATTCACACCGAAAAATACGCGCGCGATCCGCGTGTTGACGATGTGAGGGAACAACAGGAACGGGATGGAGAGACCGAGCGCAATCTGCACCGCCTCCTACCACGGCAGCTTCAGGCTCGCACGCGTGACGATACGGGCAAGGCCCAGCGCGATATGGACGATCAGCGCCGCCAGCAGCACGATGGTGCCGGGCCACGACCGCGTGATCGCAGTCCGCCACGTCTGCATGTCGTGCATCGCCTCGACGCTGACGAGGCCGAGCCCGTGATTGAGAAAATGCAGCAAGGCAAAAAGGAAAAGGATGAGGCCGGATCCGATCCTCAATCGCTGGGCCATGCTTCCCTGCAACAATGGCGACACGGTCCAACCAACCTTCTGCTGCCGGCCGCGACCGGCAACGGTGCAATGCCCTGCCAAGGGCTGTCACCTGAGGAATAGACCCAGGCGGCCCGCATAGAGAAATACCCGGTTGCGGCAGTCAACGACACCGGCCGATTTATTCATGGCTTCCTTGAACGGGTGTCACCTCGGAGCTATCAGTGTGTCGAAATGAGCGGTATCCCGGACAACAGCTCCGCAGCCGAACATCGCGTAGTACCATCGTGGACGCGAATCCGGACCGGGAGCAGCAGCTTTTTGCAGGTGCTCACGGCAACGAAAAGCCAGCGGTCCAGCCGACATGTCACCGCCGGCGCCAAACCATGATCGGGTCCTCTATGCGCGCGCACAACGCCGGCCGGTTCATAGCATTCCTCGTCGCCACCGCGAGCGCCGCGGTTGCGGATGGAACCGCGGCCCAGAACGTTAAAGAGCTGATGGGAAAGGCCCAGACCCAATCCGAACGGCGTTCGGTGGAAGAACTGATCCGCCGCCTGGAGGACAAGAGCAAGACCGAAGCGCCGGCATCAGCGCCTTTGCCCGCCGCGCCGGCCGTTGCAGTTCCCGAAACCAGGCCGGAGG
>JBFWYV010000232.1:0-8154 GCA_050186055.1 Hyphomicrobiaceae bacterium
TATCCGAGTTCGGGATCGAGACTATGGAAATATTGTCGTTCGAAGTATTCGATCAATGGGAATCCGCGATCGACCAACGTCGCCACGCTCTCCATGGCAGAACGGATATGCGGAACGGCTCATCGACTCTATCCGAAGGGAATGTGTCGATCACATCGTCATCTTGGACGAATGGCACCTTCGTCACGTATTGCTCGCATACATGAACTACTATAACGAGACACGTACTCACCTGTCGTTGAACAAAGACGTACCGATATCGCGCGCCGCAGACGTGGCAGGCCGCATTATCGTCCGTCCCGTCTTTGGCGGGCTACCCCACCAATATGCTCGAATTTGATTTACGGTAGGCACAAGCGCTTAAGGCGAGCTACGAACCGCAATCAAGGTGCCACGACCATACTTTCGTAGTCGATCCAGACGCAGCGGAGCGGTTCTTCCGGTCTTGTAGGAAGACATACACGGGCCCAGGTCGCTCCACTCGTGTCGCTTAGCCAGCTGCGCAATTCGACGATATTGCCTTCCCTCAGTGATCCAAGCTTTGCCGCCGAGACGCTCGGCGAAGCAAATGCGAATGTTTCCGGGTAGGAAACCCGCATTCGCATCGGCTGATGCAGTTCGAAAACGTTGTCCCGTCGGCTTGCAAACGGCATAAGCCGCTCTGGCGGGACGAACCCGCTGAATGAAGGGCGTACGGGCATGCTCGCAGGAGCAGGCGCCGTGGAGCGAAGCGTGGGTTGCGCAGGCGGCGGCGCCTGAACCTGCCTGGCTGCGGATTGCGGTTGCTGCTGCACGTCTCGGTGGCTGGCCTGATACCCGCCTAGTGCGATCAATGCGACGCCGATCGCCGCGATGCCTCCAACCGCAACATGGTTCGATCGTGAACCGGGCCCGGTGCGTAACAGCAAAGCCTTGTTGCTGGGTGCGCTACCGTTGGGACTGACGAATTGGCCACAATGCCCGCAGAAGACATCTTGCGGCGCAACGATTTCACCGCAAGCCCGACAGGTATCAGCACGCCGTGTCATCGGTTTCCGGACCCGCGTGCAAGCAGCCAACTGGCACCGAACGCGGCGGCGGCGCCCGCAAGGATCGATATCGTGCCCTCCTGGTAACGGAAATCCAAATTGAAGAATAAGTTGGACAGGAGAACGAATGCCACGAAACCGGCAAGCGCGAGCAGCGTGACTTGAAGAGCGAAACCCGATAATCGGCCAAGATTGAGCCCGTCTGCTATCGCCGCCGCCAGCCCGGTCGCCAGCGTCATGAGGGCTGCTGTGATGGCAGCGATCGAAAAGTCGGTCGCGAGGTAGCCGGTATTAGCATTGGCCAGCACAGTTTTCAGACCAAACCCTCTGACAAGCATCGACCACCAGGCGGCGAGAGTCACCAGCATCGATATCAGCGCAACCACGCCGAGCCGCGAAACGCTGCTTGCGTTCTGCCGCGCCTGTGCCGCTGGCATGCCTGGACGACCTGTGACCGGTGTAGTGACGGACTCTAATGTGACAAAAGCGGCGCCACAACTGGCGCAGAATTTGTCGCTGACGAGGCCAGGCTGATTGCAAGAGGGACACGCCTTGGTCATCTCGGTTTCCTGCGCTTCACCTGGGGCCGCCTATGGAGATATCGCCGCTGTCCCGCAACTCGTGCAGAAGGCAGCGATGGCACGCAGTGGCGTTCTGCATTGAGTGCAGTACCGGTTACGGACAGGCGGGGCTGCAATCGTGGGCGCGACTGCCTTTCCGAGTTCCGCTTCCGGCACCTTATTCAAGTCCGCGCCGGTAACATTCGCACTGCTCGTCCTTGTTTCCGAACTCTCGTCATTGTGAGAGTTTCTAGCTTCGCCAACATTTTGACCATTCGGCGAATGTGTTTCTCCGTCACCGGAATCGGCTTTGTTCGTTTCGACCACGGCGGCAGGTGACACCAGCGCCGTGTGAAGCCGCACGTAGCTCTGCTCCGGTTCCACCCTGGTCATCGCGACCTTGGCCGCGGTCTCACCGCGAACGACTCTGCCGAAGTCCAGCAGAATCAACGGACCTTGCCCACGCACGAGCGCACAGCCATCACGCGCGATAGGCACGCCGGCTTTGCCGAGCACGACCGATTCCAGCAGCAGCGCGGAAATCGGAGCGAACCATTCCACTGCCAGTTCCTGCAGTTGCCCGCCGGGTATCCACCGCGTTTTCTGACGGTCGGCATATTCGACAAAGCCGCCGGCATCAGCCAATTCAGAGAGGCCTCCTGCAAGGTTGGTGGCGATAGAGAATGTGCCGGCCGGCAGCACGGCAGCAAGCATTGCCACGCTCCAGCGCGGGTCGGCGTTTTCCAGCCCGAGCCGGAGTTGATCGTTCAGATCCTGCAATGTGAAGGGCTGGGCTGAAGGGGGTTGCCGGTAGATCCATTCGCCAAGATGGCGCAGCCTGATCGTATCGAGTGCGGCTGCGAGGGTGAACAAGCCCGTTGCCGTCCACTCGTGCGCGGTCTGTGCGACGTCTTCCGTACCGTGCAGGCCGAGTGCTTCGTCCGCGATTTCCAGAATATAGTCCGGCGAAATGGCCGGAGCGAACCGCCAGCCTCCGTTGTCACGCCAGAGGCCGGAAAATCCGTCGCCGGCCATACCTGCACAGAAGGTCCGCTGTGTGCGCGATTGCGCGCCTGGCATTGTCAGGCGCACAAAGCGCAGCGGCTCGCAAAGCGTCTCGAGTGCCTTGCGATGTGACTTCCATGCACTCAGGTCGACAGATGCAGGATGTATGGGGCTTTGCCCCGCTTCCGAAAGGACAGTGCGTAGCGGGGAGCGCGAACTAGGCCGCAAGCCAAACGCCTCGACGACCGACCGGAGTTCCCCCGCCGAAGCGGTCAGGATATCGGGTTCGCGTGTCTGCCGTGCCTTTCGATCCGTCAATGCCGCCCCCCTTTGGCTGCACGTCATCACAAGATCGTCCGCCTAGCTCCTGTCCCCGCCGTTGCTTCGAAATACGTCGTCAAACGGTATCCCCTCGTGGCCGTAGGCTTCCCCGGGATTGCGTCGCAGATCTGCGGGATCGATTTGGGAGTGCGAACGGAAAAGTTCGTCATAGGACACCCCTTCGTGACCGTAATTGTCACCCGGATTGCGACGAAGCGCTTCAGGATCGATCCCGGTCTGCGAGTTCGATCGGAACAGTTCGCCGTAGGACACCCCTTCACGACCGTAGTTGTCGCCCGGATTGCGATGTAGCGCTTCCGGATCAACCGACGCATGCCCGCTCTGCCGGTGAGGCCTGGTACTCGAACCGACATCTTGAGCGATCGGGCCGGGACGTGGACCGACACGCGGATCATAATCGATATCCTGGTGCGCAGCGCCGCGAGCAGGTCCGCCGCGGGAAGAGGCAATTTCCGGAGGGCTGGATGCGGCCGCACGGCTTGCGGGCGTTCGCTGCGACGGTCCGGTGTAATGGTCACCGGAATCTCGCGGAACGGAAGTGCGTCGGCTGATGCGTGAAGGATCAACCGCCGTCTCCGGCTTGGAAATCTTCAAGAGGTTGTTTTCGATCAGACTCTGTCCGCCCTGCGACAATGCGCCGGTGACGGCGTCCTGCGCGACTGCGCTCGGGTCGATGCCTTCTCCTTCAATCGCCTGGCGGGTGATGCTTTCGGATGCGCCACCCAATGCACCGCTTCCCATGGTCCTCGCCATGCCGCCGCCGGAACCGGAATAGCTGGTGCTGCCGCCGTAGACCGCGCCGAGCCCCGCGTCCCTCGCGGTCGTGAGATCGAGCTTTGGCACAGCGATTTTCACCGGGATATTGGTATCGCCGACCTTCACCTCGCCAATTTGGATCTCTTCGCCGCGCCCGGTCGAACTCGAAATGCCGCCCATCGCGCCGCCGCTAAGAAATCCTCCGGCGGTGCCCCAGGCCGTCTCGCTCAGTGCCGGACCAAGGCGGGATCCAGCCACGAAGGCGGTACCACCTGCGCTCGCGATCGCGCCGGTCGCACCCCAGAATATTGCTTCCGCCGCCGTGGTTTTCATTTGGTCTCGCGCTGCCTGTTCGCCCTCCACCTCACCTTCTTCCTTGCCGCGACCGGCGACCGACCTGATCAGGGATTTGAGCTTGCCGATATCGCCAGGCGTTGCATGTCCGCGCGCCCTGGCTTCGCGCTCGATATCGTTGACCCTGCGCCAGAGACGCCCTGCATCATCTGCCGTCGCCTGGCTGTCGCCGCCCAGCCCGACATTGCCGATCCAGCGGCCGGCTTCGCCAAGCAGTCCCTTCAGCTCCTTGCCGGCTGCAATCAAGCCTCGTGCTTCGGCAAGATCGACCCATCTACCGCCGACCAGATACTGGCCTTTGTCGTTGGTCGCGATGAGCCGGCCGGTGAGAGGGTCGATCAACGAAGGTGGCGGCGGCCTGTCGATGTCGGCATCGGGAAGCAGCGGAGGCGGTTTGCTGCGCTTGATGACCTCGACATCCCTGTCGCCGGTGACAGTGTCCCACATCCCCTTTCCAACCATTCCCTGGATCTGTTCGGCGGTCAGTTCGACGCCGCTCTGCGCCGCGCTTGCAATCGCGATGGCAATCGACTGTGCGATGTTCGCAGCGATGCCGGCCGCGACCAGAACCGCCGCGATAATCGCCGCCGTCGCGGCGAGGTCGTCCTTGTCGGGCCCGGACTCGTCCAGGTCAGGCGGCGCGAGCACCGGTTGCTGAACCACCTGACTGGAAGCGTCCAGCGGCGCCCATTGTGGCAGTTGTGGAGTTGGGGCTGGCGGCGGCTGTGTAACGCGCGGAGCCGGTGTGGGCTGCACGACGGGCGGCGGAGTCGGACGCGCGCTCACCAGCGATCCATCAAGGCGCAATTGTCGCGCATAACGCGCGGTCATCTGCTCGGTCAGCGTCATCGTGCCCACGCGCGCGAAGCTGTCCATCATCGTCCCTGGAAGACCGGCGGCGCTGCCGGCAAAACCGCCACCAGGGGCCGAAGACGCGGTGTTGGTGAAATGAAAGTCGACATGTGTGGCAATTCGGAAATTCTCACGCGCCGTCGCGCCGGCGGTCTGTACGATACGCGGTCCGGGAGCTGGCCCGCCGAGAATTCGCCCAGCCAATACGAGCGGCGCCCCCTCGAATGTGCGCTGCGCTGCCACCGGGAGATTTCTCAGGTCTACCGCCGTCGGTTGCGCCGCCGCCGTACTCGCATGACGCGACAACGTTACGGCAAGTACGTAGGACCCGCTGGAAATCCTCGTTCGATAGACAGCCATAGCCGTATCGTTCGTCCCAGATATCTGCGGAGCGCCGAGTGGAAATACCTGCCCCGGATTGCTGTGCAGCACCACCCTGCCCGCCGCGTCAGCGAGCAGATCACGTGCGGAAGAGCGATCGGAAGCGAACTGCGCGTAAAGCGGAGACGGCGCTAGTATCACCGCTGCCGCGAACAGCAACGCGGCGGCATGCGCACCGACGATCGCGCGTTTGCGCAAGACGACGATCGAGACCACCGCCAACATCGCAGTGGAAAAAGCGCCGGTGACCAGACCGGCGCGGATCAGCCAAACATTGCTGGCGAGCAAGCCGAGAAGCTGCGTGACGCCAAAAGCCGCCGCCCAGATCGCAAGATAAGCAATCGATCTCTGTGCGAAATATTGACCGCTTTCAAGATAGACCTCGTGCGTCTGGGCGCGGATCCATCCCGCCGCGCAGCCGGCGAGAACTCCGCCAAAAACGAGCAGGAACGGTAGTTGGGCATTCGCGAATAGAATGAGCTGGACCATGTAACAGAGCCCCGCAGCGATCGGCGGGATCAGGCAACTCGCCAGTCCGAGCCGCCAAGGCCTGCGGTAGGTCCAGGCCACCATCGCGAACGAGCCGACGAATAGCCAGATCGTTCCGAACATAACCTGTCCGAGCGCGAGAAGGAGCAGGCCGGGACCGAGCACGGCGGCGCTGAGCGCCATGCTTTTGCCAGCGGCCTTGCTCACCACCTTTAGCACTTCTCGATTGGCGACGACCAGGCGAATCCGCCCGAGCGGGCCCGCTTGCAACATGGCCGGCTGCAGATGTGCGCCAGAAGTGATTGCATCGCGTGGAGCAGGTTTATCATTCGCGATCGTGGCGCCACATTGTCTGCAAAACCGCGCCTTCACGTCTATCGCCTGTCCGCAAGCGCGGCAGTAAGGCATGCTATTGCCTCCAGAGATACATCGGCTCCATTGACCGATGCCAAAGACTCTTCAGACGAAAGTCACCTCAATAAGCACTTCGGACTTCAAATCCTCAGACGCATCGTTGATCGCATGCTTGCGATTGAATTTTAGGTTTGAAATCACCGGCTAGGCAATAGAAAACGTGGCTATTGGGCCGCCATATCTGTGTCGGCCATCGTGTCCATCTGCTATTGTGCTTCAACAGGTCGATGCGTGCGGCCCGCATCATTGCGGTGGCCGCGGCTAGATAGGAGGTCAGCGCATGGCCTTTTGTCATGCTTGCGGAAAGCCGGTTCAGCCGGGGGACCGATATTGCGGTGCATGCGGTCAAAAAGTAGAGACCGCTCCCACCGGACAACATGCAATGACGGGCCTGACAGCACATCCCGCCACATGGTGGCTTGGCGCCGGCGGCTTGTTTCTGATCATCATCGTCGTTGCGGCCATCTCGGACCGGCGGCAAAGCGCTCCGTCTATACCGTCAACACGTTCCGTCGCACCGGGCTCTGCGCCGATTCCGCCGTCAGCACATCGGACGCTGCCGGCGACGCGAGCAGGCTTCCTCGGCGTATCGGCTTCGACCCAAGCTCCCATCGAGTCGGAAACCTCGCCGCTCAAGGTTCCCGGCGGCGCCCGCCTTGAACGGATTTTCGACGGCGGCCCGGCCGAAAAAGCCGGACTGCGCATCCGCGACCTGATTTATTCCGTGAACGGCCGTAGCGTGTCGACGCATCAGGAGCTTGCGGAGACGGTCGCCGCAGCTGGAGCCGGCAGCAGGGTTACTGTTCGCGTTTACCGGGAGGAAGGCTTTCGTACACTGGAAGTGACGCTTGGCGAGCGGCCGAACTGATGTGCCCGCACGTGGCGACGGTGATCAACTTCAAGACGGCCAAATCTTCAAAGTAGGCCACGACCTCACGCCAGCAATTTCGGGCCGGGTGCAACAAGCCTCTACCAGACCAATGTCTGAGACTATGCCGGGATGAATACCTTTCGGACAAGTCGCGAGAAATGCACCATTGAGTGACACTACATCGCACCGGGCAAACCGACGCAGAATAGCTTCGTGGAGAGCTTCAACGGCAAGTTTCGCAGCGAGTGCCTGAATGCCCACTGGTTCATGGTAGTCTGCGGTCGCCTCCATGCGTCAAACAGTGATGTGTTGCCATGTCATCGTTCTAAGCCCTTGTCGATACGCGAAAACTCCGTCAACACACTGACGGGCTCTACCTGCGATCGAGTATGGGTCTTGGCAAATACACTGCGCGGATGAGCTCGGGCCGTATTGTGGGCAACACCGATACGGCTCGCTGCCTCCACAAGACTTCGACCTTGCATGATTTGCTGAATGACCCGCGTTTCGGCCGCCGATAGGCCGAGAGCGCGCAGGATGTCACTCCCCAATAACGACCGCTGGTCAGGGTCTGCGATCAGGATGAGGACGGTGGGCAGGTCGCTCCACCCGCCGCCGTCGGTCTTGGGGCAAGGAATCACGCGCAATGCGAACGGCATGCGACCACTCGGGCGGGGGATTGCGAGGGCGCCGCCCCTATCGGGCACGTCGGTCGGCCCGCGCTTCAGAATCTCCCGCCGTAGATCACATCACCCTTCGGATCGATTGCCTTTAGCGCGTCAAAGAACCTTTCAGCTCGAACGATCATGTCGTGCTGGGCGTATGCACGCGCAGCCCTTCGGAAAGCCTCCGCACGCAGGTCGACCGATCCTTGGCCAGTTCGCCAGCTGTAATGCGTTCCGTAAGCGCTTCAATTTCTTTGGGCCAAGGCGTCGGGATAATCTTTGGGGTCCGGGGGATTTCAGCGAAGGTGACGTGTCCGGTTGCCTTCACAAACTCCCTGAACTGACGGTTGGTGACCGGGGTCGCATCGATCCAATAACTATCGACCGCCACCCGATGGGATGGCGCCTCTTCCGGATAGTGCTTGTCCGATCCCATG
>JBFWYV010000233.1:0-8152 GCA_050186055.1 Hyphomicrobiaceae bacterium
ATAGGCCGCCGCCGCAGCTGGTCCGTCCATCGGCACGTACGTCCGCTGCGGCACGATCAGCAGGCCATCGGCCGGCACATGGAGCATGCCACGACCGGCACTCCACAGTCCCGCAATGGCTTTGACCAAAGTGCTCTTGCCGGCACCCGAGGGACCTCTGATCCACGTGTGCGCTCCGGGTGCGATCTCGAGATCGGGAATGGCAACCCGGTTGCCGGTTTGCGGGAAGAACAGCACCAGGCTGCGCCAGGCCAGAGGTTCAGTGCTGGCGACGACGCGCCGTTCGAGGCGTTCCTCGAAACCCCGGTCGGGACGACCGGTCTCGAGATCGCCGATGAACACCCCCAAGCGCCGGGTCGCCGCCGCCAGAGCGGCCAGGTCGCGATAGGAGAAAATGAAGTAGGACAGGTTTGTCACGACCTGCTGGAAGGACGAGCGAAGCTGCATCAGCCCGCCGAGAGCCACATGCCCGGCAAGGTACGCGGGCAGGGCGAGAAACAGGGGAATCTGCAGCACGGTCTGCATATAGGGGCGCGTGAAAATTCCGAGGATCAGGTCGCGGTTTATCAAGCGGCGGAAGTTCTCGACGATGCCGGCATAGCGCCTGTCGAAGGCCTTCCGCTCCGCACGCTCCCGCCCGCCCGCGCTATCGGCTCGGCATATTCGCGCACTCGGGCCAGATAATACCGGAAGTCGGCCTCGCGCCGCTGCTGTTCCATCGAAAGCCTGATCAACGGCACGCCGAGGACGTGCGTAATCCCGCTCGAAATCGCGACATAGATGGGTGCGGCCCAGACCATGTAGTGGTCGATCCTGACGTCCATGCCCAGCAGCGAGAATTGCAACGGGAAGTTCGAGAGCGACCAGAGCAGCGGCACGTAGGTGCAAAGCCCGACGACGCATGTGACGATCTGCAGTGTCTCGTCAGTGAGCTTCTCGACGAAGATGCGGCTGTCCTCGGCAATGCGCTGATCCGGATTATCGGTGCCGTTGCCGGCTTCGGCACGCTCCATGCGCCAATAGGCGTGACCTTGAAGCCAGCGGTCGAGAAGGACGGATGTCAGTGTCGTGCGCCAGCGTATCTGAAGCCGCTTCGTCATGTAGTTGGCGACCAGATAGCGACCGGCGCTGGCCAGCGTAATGAGGCCGAACACGCCGATCTGATGGATTGCCGCGGCCGCATCCACCCGCTGCAGCGCATTGAAAAAGTCTGCGTTCCACTGAATGAGATACAGGCCGATCGGGATCGACAGGAGATGCAGACCGCCGACCAGAAAGAACAGCGGGAATCCCGCCATGCCTCCAGGCCCGCGCGCAAGCATGCCGACGAGGGTCAGGAATGCCCGCGAGAAGGAGGTCGGAGGGGTCATGGCTGGACGGTTCGCGCGGCCGACAACTAGTGAATCCGAACCGCTGCGAAAGCCAGGGCGGGTCCGCGAATGCGCAAACCGATCGGGTTGCCGTCTCTATCGCACGCGACGTAGGTCAATGCGCCGTCCGTTGATGCATCGCTCTCGAGACGCCAATCGGAAAGGACGCCGTCCTTGAGATGCAGGTGAAAGTCCGGATCGATGATGTTGGTAAACCCCATTGCCGGCTTCAGCGCCGCGATCTTCCCCCGCCATTCCTGGCTGAAACCGTCGGTGCCGTGACTGATCGTGACCACCTGACCCGACAGCTGCGCGAGCCTGAGCGCATCGAAGGCGGGAAGCTCCGCCGCGATCTGCTCATCCTTGGCCTGCGGTCTAGGTTCCACTGGGCCGCGCGCTTCCTCTCGGCAGCCAGCCAGCGCCGCATCGAACGGCTCAAGCCCTTCGAAGCCCACAATCGAGAAGATCGGCTTTCCGGCGGCATCGCAGAAATCCAAGCGCGGATAGACCTTGTCCTTCATTTTCGAACTGCGATCGATTCCGATGGAAGCGACGGCGGCCGGAACGACCACACTCGCATGATCGGCGCCGGCGAGACGAATGCCGCCGCCCGGCACCGTCTCGACACGCTCAATCACGCCGATGCGCTCGTGGGTTGCGCCTCCGCGCGAGAAAGTCACCATCGCCTTGCCGATCCTGCTCGACCGGTCCAGCGCCTCCTCGACGCCGACCAGAAGGCGATTGCGGCTGTTCGCTGGCTCATTCATGAGATTTCCCTTCAAAAATCGACCTGGAGACCGACACGGAAGGTGCGGCCGGGCGCAACCTGAAGCTCCAGCGGATTCGTCGCGGAGACGCAGTTCGACACCGTGCTGCAGGTCGGCGTCTGGTTGTACCCGGAGACCACTGATGAGGGGAAATACCGCGTGTCGAAGATATTGAGCACGCCGCCGCGAAGCGTGACGTTGTCGAGCGGCCTCCATGTCACGAACGCATCGAACGCGGCGTAGCCGTCTGGCTTGTAGCGCGCAGCCGTGCTGGCGCGGTCGACGCCGGCTGCCGCGAGAGCAACGCCTTCCAGCTCGATATTGTAGTTCGGTATCCTGTAGTTCAACCCGAACACACCATTGAGCGGGCTGACGCCGTCAAAAGGCGTCCTGCTGGCACCGGCGCTCGCAACCTGCGTGCCGGTCTGCGCGGAGGCAGAGAAATAGCCCCGGAGGTTATCGGTGAACTGGTACTGACCCGAGACCTCCACGCCCCGGACCGTGACCGCCGACAGATTGGCGTAGGAGATATTGACCGTGTTCGGGATCGGCACGAACGACTGGATGAAGTCCGTGTAGTCCGCGTGGAACGCACCGACCGACAGGTTTCCGCGCGCGAACCTGAAGCGGACGCCACCCTCATAGGAACGTACGCTTTCCGGTCTCAGATCCGGATTGGGCACCAGGTTGAAGGCGGGTACCGAGATGAAGAGCTGCTCGGCGGTCGGCATCTTGAAGCCTTCCGCATAGCGCGCATAAAGCGACGTCACATCCGTCACCTTGAGTATGGCGCCGATCTGCGGAATCCATCTTTCCGATTTGATGACATGCGGCTCAGCGCCCGGGACAGGCTTATAATCGGCGTCCGGACGCGGATCGAGGTTATAGGTGGCATAGCGAACGCCCGGCGTGATGGTCAGCCGGTCGCCGAAGAGCGCGATCTCATCCTGAATGTATCCATCCGCGCGCGTCGTCGTGGCATTGGCAAAATTGAAACCGCCGGCCCGGGTGACCGTGGTGACGCCCGTGTTGAGATTGGTCGCGACGTCCTCGCGGAAGTAGTCGCTCTTGGTATGGTCACCCTGGAAACCGTAGGTGAAGGTGTGGCGCGCGCCCGCGAAGTTGAGCCGGCTCGTGAGCTGTACGTCGGCCTGCAGAAACTTCTCGGAGAAATCCAGCGTCGAGAGTGTCCTGCGCAGATCGCCATTGCCCAGCGTCTGCAGGCGATCGCCGGATAGCTCACGCTTCTGCGGAGAGTAGCCGAGCTGCCAGCGGATGCTGTCGACGAGAGCCGATCGGACATTCCATTCATGCGACAGCGAAATGCGCTGGCGGCTGAGAACCTGCTCGCGCTCGTAGGGGCCGTTGGTCACGCCACCCGATCCGACGACACCGAAATCCCAGAGCTGGTTGATGTCGGTGTCCTTGTCGAAATATTCACCCGTCAGCTTGACGGTGTGATCCGCATTGGGCCTCCACACGACCTTCGTGAGGACGTTCCACGATGAGGTGTCCATGGGATCGAACTTGTTGCACGGCAGATAGCGGAAAGCCGTCGGGGCAGCGAGCGGACATCCCCAGATGCCGCCGTCCGCGCGCGCATTGCTGAGCTTGGGCTCATGCGAGGTCTTCTGGTTGATGACGGCCAGGGCCTCGAGCGTCGGACTGATCTTCCCGGCGAGCGCGACACTCTTGGAGAAGGTACTGTCGAAGCTGTCGAACCCCGTATTGAGGCGCACGGCCCATGGCTTATCCTTGCCGGACAACAGATCCTGGGGGTCGAGGGTGCGATAGGCGACGATGCCGCCGAGGGCGTCCGCACCCCAGAGCACCGATCCGGGGCCGCGGACGATCTCCACCTCCTTCAAGGTGGAGATATCGATGAAGTCTCGCGTGCCGTCGGTGATGCGTTCCTGCACACGGAAGCCGTCGACCTGCATCTGCACGCGATTGCCGGAAACGCCGCGGATCGTGAAGCCGGTGTAGCTGCGGGCCGGATTAGTGCCCGAGGTCTGACGATCCACGACCACGCCGGGCACATAGCGCACGAGGTCCTGGGTATCGCGGGTCTGCTGCTCCTCGAGCTGCTCCTGGCCGATCACCGTCACGGTAGCAGGGACGTCGAGGACCTGTTTGGACTGCCGGGATGCCGTAACGGTAATGGGATCGAGGACCGTCCCGGTCCCGGCCGCCGTCTCCTCTTCGGTTGTGCTTTGAGCAAGCGCGGCCGGCGCCGTCGCCAGAACTGCTGCGAATAGCGACGCGCCAGCGCATCGCGTCCAATGGACACGAGAAGACATGCCAACCCCCCAAAAGTTGAATCAGATCGGGCTGGCTGGCATTCCGTAGTTTACGGCTAGGCTGGCTAGCGACGTGACCCCCACCGAGCGCGAAAAGCGGCAGCACTCGGCCCCGGTCACGTATCCATTCAATTAATTCCTACTCTGGTAGTCAAGAAAAAAATCACGGCAGGAATTTCACCTGAGCATTGGACCTCCGGCGGGAGCGGCCCCCGAGTTGGTCGGCGCATCGCGACCGACAGCTTCCCGCTACGCTGCCTCGTCCAACAGGTTCCCTGCACAAACGCATCGCGTTTATTGGGAATAGCCCTGTGAACTCATTGCGAAGCCAGTCGCGGTTTTTTCCGTGCAACCGGAACGTCTGACGGTCGACCACGTTGATCCCAACAATCATTCCAACGCATGGAGATTACAAATGAAACGCGCTCTCGTTCTGTTGCCGGCGCTGGTGCTTGCCAGCGGCGCGGCATTCGCCCAGACCGCCGCGCCCCAGCCTGCAGCCCCGCCGGCCGCAACGACCACCGGAAACATCTTCTACAATCGCAACGCCACCGACGTCAGGGCGAGCAAACTGATCGGCTCCAAGGTCATGAACGCCGCCAACGAGAACGTCGGCGACATCAACGAGGTTATCCTGAGCGGCGACGGCAAGGTTGCCGCCGTGGTGATCGGCGTCGGCGGCTTCCTCGGCTTGGGTGAGCGCGAGGTTGCCATGGACTACAACGCGCTCAAGTTCGCCAAGGACTCCAACGGTCGCGACGTGGTGACGATCAACGCCACCAAGGACCAGTTGAAGGAGGCTCCGGCCTGGACCTGGCCGACGACGGGAACCACGACCACGACGCCGTCCAATGCTCCGGCCAATGCTCCGGCGAAGACGCCGGCGCGCTAACTCCGGCCTGCCGTCTCCACATCTCTCCACAGCTCGGGAAGGGCCCTCGTCGATCAGGGCCCTTCTCTTTTTTCGGCCTGCGGGAACGCGGCCGGGGACTTGACGTTGCACAGGAACAACCACCGGAGAAGCGCCATGACAGTCAAGACGATGGACGACCTGTTCGTCGACACGCTGAAGGACATCTACTACGCCGAAAAGCAGATCCTCAAAGCCCTGCCGAAAATGATCAAGAAGGCGGAGGCCGCAGAGCTCCGGAAGGCCCTTGAGACCCATCTCAAGGAAACCGAGGGCCAAGTCGACCGCCTGGAAGAAGCATTCGACCTCATCGATCACAAGGCTGTCGGCAAGAAGTGCGATGCCATCGAGGGCATTCTCAAGGAAGCCAAAGAGCATATGGACGATATCGAGGATGCCGAGGTTCTCGATGCCGGCATGATCGGCTCGGCGCAGGCCGTCGAGCACTACGAGATGACGCGCTACGGCACGCTGATCGCATGGGCCCAGCAGCTCGGCTTGGACAAGGTGGTGCCGCTGCTCGAGGCCAACCTCAAGGAAGAGAAGAATGCCGACGCGCTGCTGACGAAGATCGCCAGAAGCACGGTCAACCGCAAAGCCGCCTGAACGCGCAGGCTTCGTCAGACAGGACCCCCGGTGCTGGATCCGATACCGGGGTCTTTCTGCTGGGCGCGCTCCCACCAGGGCACGCCCTCACAAAGAGGCCCGGAGCCTTGCGAACGCTTAGCATAGACCGATGACGGCAGCCCGCCGCCCGCAAGCACCGTGTCGCAGACGCCTGCAGGTCGGGACGCCGGTCGGGATACCCGACAACAAGTATTATGATAAAGATGCCAGAAATCAGATGGTTATGAGGACATCGTGGCGGTCCCTACGGGAGTCGAACCCGTCTTTTCAGATTGAAAATCTGACGTCCTAACCGATAGACGAAGGGACCGGAGCCGCCGCGCCGGTATATGCAGGATTTGGCGGCGAGGCAAGCCGCCGGCGGGCCGCCAACCCTCTAGCGCTGCCGGCGGGGATCGGCTGCGTCCTCGATGGCCAGTTCCAGCCTGTTGCGTCCGCCCCAGGTATCGCGGCGCAGATGGCCCGCGACGTGGATCGGCATGCCGGCGCTGCCCAGCAGCAGCGTGCCGAGGTCCTGCCCGACGGCGCGAAACGCGATGGCGTCGATCCGGCTGCCGTCACCCGCTTCCAGCGTGCAGCGCACGTGCGTGTCGCCAACCACCTTCGCGAACCGGACGCTGTGCGAGGGAAAGACGAACCGTGGTTGCGGGTTGCCCTGGCCATAGGGACCGGCGCGGTCGATAAGCTGCATGAATTCGTCGTTTGCCGCCGACGGCGTCAGAGCCCCGTCGATGGCGAGCGCGGAGGCGGCACGAGCACTGGTCGCTGCGACGGCAAGCTCCCCGCGTAGAAAGGCCAGGGCTGTCTCGAGGTTCGATCGCAGCACCGTCAGTCCCGCCGCCATGGCGTGCCCACCACCCTTCTTCAGGTGGCCGGCCGCGACGGCCGCGCGCACCGCAGCGCCAATGTCCACGCCCGCTATGGACCGCAGCGAGCCCGTGCCCTCGCCGCTCGCCTGCCAGGCGATGGCGCAGGACGGGCGGCCGAAGCGGTCGGTCAGCCGGCTGGCGACGAGGCCGACGACGCCTTGATGCCAGGTGTCGGAACCCAGCATCAGAAGCGGCAGGTCGGGGTCGGCGCCGATGAGCCCGTCGGCCTCGGCGACCGCCTCCTCGAGCATCTGCGTCTCGATGGCTTTGCGCTCGCGGTTGAGCTTGTCGAGCAGGACGGCGATGCGCGCCGCCTCGGTCTCGTCATCCGTCGACAGGAGCCTGGCGCCAAGGCCGGCATCGCCGATACGGCCGCCGGCATTGATGCGGGGGCCCAGAATGAAGCCGAGATGGTAAGGCGTCGGCGGCTGATCGAGGCCCGCCGCGTCCGCGAGCGCGCGCAGTCCCACGGTCTTGCGCGTGCGCATGACCTGCAATCCCTTGACGACAAAGGCCCGATTGAGCCCTTGCAGAGGAACGACATCGCAGACCGTCGCCAGTGCGACGAGATCGAGCAGGGACAGCAGTTCGGGCGGCGGCGCGTCGCCCTTGTAGTGGCCGCGCTGGCGCAGCTCGCGCGTCACGGCGACAAGCAGCAGGAAGGTGACACCCGCCGCGCACAGATGACCGAGGCCCGAAAGGTCATCCTGCCGGTTCGGATTGACGACGGCGGCCACCGCCGGCAGGCGTTCGTCGGCCTGGTGGTGGTCGACGACGACGACTTCCGCGCCAAGCGGAGCGGCCGCGGCAAGCGGCTCGATGCTGGTGGTGCCGCAATCGACCGTGATGATGAGGCGCGCGCCGTCGCGGACCAGGCTCTCGATGGCCTGCACGTTGGGGCCGTAGCCCTCGAACAGGCGGTCGGGAATGTAGATGCGGGCCGCCAAGCCGTGCGCTGCCAGGAACCGGTGCATCAGCGCCGATGAGCAGGCTCCATCGACATCGTAGTCGCCGAAGATGGCGATAGGCTCGCGGGCCATGATCGCATCCGCGACGCGCCGGGCCGCCTTGTCCATATCGGTGACGGTGCTCGGGTCGGGCATCAGCGCCTTGAGCGTCGGATCGAGGACGGTCGGCACCTCGTCGAGCGTCACGCCGCGCGCGGCCAGCACGCGGCCCAGCAGCTCGGGCAATCCGTAGCGCTGGCTGATGGCCGTCGCCATGAGCGCAGCCGTCGGCTCGAGCCGTTCCCGCCACACGAGGCCGCGTGCGGAAGAGGCCACGTTCAGAAATGGCGCGCGCTCGGACG
>JBFWYV010000234.1:0-8135 GCA_050186055.1 Hyphomicrobiaceae bacterium
GAGCGGAGCGCCGCGTGGATGGCGCCGCCGTTGTCCGGGACGACGCTCCCGCATCGCCCCGGCGCGGCCATGACGGTCTGGGTGGGTCGAAAGCCTTACCCCGCACCGTCACGGCCACGGAGGTGGCCGCCTACGGCAAATATCCGCTTGCTCAGTGCTTGCGGAGAGCCGCGTGGATGGCCGCCGTTGTCCGGGACGACGCTCCCGCATCGCCCCGGCGCGGCCATGACGAGCTGTCGTGTGGCGATCATCTCACCCCCCGCACCGTCACGGCCACGGAGGTGGCCGCCTACGGCAAATCTCCGCTTGCTCAGTGCTTGCGGAGAGCCGCGTGGATGGCCGCCGTTGTCCGGGACGACGCTCCCGCGTCGCCCCGGCGCGGCCATGACGGTCTGGGTGGGTCGACAGCCTTACCCCGCACCGTCACGGCCACGGAGGTCGCCGCCTACGGCAAATATCCGCTTGCTCAGTGCTTGCGGAGAGCCGCATGGATGGCCGCCGTTGTCCGGGACGACGCTCCCGCATCGCCCCGGCGCGGCCATGACGGTCTATAGGCATGGCGGGATGTGACTGACATTGGCGGCGGCTGCGAGTTACGGGTTACCGGTTTTCTCGAGCTTAGCTCCTCTCCGCCATCCACGACTTGTGATAATCTCCCGGCTTGGGGAGGGGCCGACATGCAGCCGGCGATGCGAGTGTTCAGATGGCTGATGGTGATCGCCCTCATCATTTGCACCGTACCGATGCTGTCCGTCATCGTTGCCGGAACCATCGCCAGTGCAAACGGCTGCACACTGCATGAAGGCTTCGAGAACCCGTGCGTGGTAATGGGCCGCGACATCGGAAATACGCTCTACAGCATGGGCGTCATGGGCTGGCTGATGCTGGCGACATTGCCGATCGCCGCCGGACTGATCGTACTGTGGGTCGTCGTCGAGATCGTTCGGCTGGTGCTGGTGCGGCGGAAATCACCCACAGCTTGATGCGGCCGGGACGGGACGGCGCGTATTCCGTGGCGCGCGAGCGTGATAGTCATCGGGCATGCCCATGCCCAGCACTCAAACAAGACGTCCCCGCATCTATCTTGCCGGCCCCGAGGTGTTCCTGCACGACGCGGTGGAGGCCGGCGCGCGCAAGCAGAAGCTGTGCGATGAGGCGGGCTTCATCGGCGTCTATCCGCTCGATGCCGCGCTCGACCTCGGCGGCATGGCCAAGCATGCCCAGGCCAAACTGATCTCTGAAAGCGACGAGGCACTGATGCTGTCGTGCGATCTCCTGATCGCGAACCTGACGCCGTTCCGTGGCATATCGGCCGACGTCGGAACGGCGTTCGAGGTCGGCTTCATGCGCGCGCTGGGGCGGCCCGTGCTCGGTTATTCGAATACGTCGCAGACCTACCAGGCGCGCTCGGAGCAGTTCCGGGCCGGCCCAAAGCTGCCGTTCGATTCCGACGCGCCAGGCATTATGGCCGAGGAGTTCGGGCTCAGCGAGAACCTGATGATCGAGATTGCGATCGAGGCGTCGGGGAGCCGATTGATCACGCGCGAGGCGGCGCCGGGCATGGAGATGACCGACCTTGCCGGTTTTCGCGACTGCCTGGCGGAAGCACGCAAGATGCTCGGCGAAGGGCGGGTTCCCGTCTGCTGACGCCCGCCCTCGCTCATTCGTTATCCGACGGTCGGTACGCTGCCGCCGTTGTCAGGCCTCGGCTCGGAGCTCGGCCGGTTGCGGCGCTCGGTCATGAAGTCCTCGAACTCCGCCTTGTCCTTGGCGAGACGCAGGCGATCGAGAAACGAGCGGAATTCGTCCGCTTCCTCCTCCAGCCGCTTCAGTGTCTCTTGGCGATACTCGTCGAACGCACGGTTGCCGCTCGGGCCAAACGTGGCGGACGACCCGCGGCCACGGCCGCGGCAACCCCACCGTTCATGAAATCGCGCCATGCGCCGCTCCCATCGACCACGATCCTCATCGCTGAACCTGCTGCATCCCATGCGTCCGCTCCATAACAAGAAAGCCAGGACTGCCAGCCCGACTGGCCAGAACAGGATGAAGGCCACGATCATGAGGGCGATCCACGCCGGCATGCCAAGGTCATCCATCCGCGCTACCATTTGAGACATTCAGGCATCCCTTCATTGATGTGAATGTTATTCACATTCACATAGATGAGAGCGTCCCACGGGCGTGTCAAGGGGGACATCGGCAATTTCGCATCCAGCGTCCATGTCGGGACCGCGGACCGCGGCCCCAATCATGGCGTGCCGGTGCTCCGCAACCCCTCAAGGTATATGAGCACGCCGGCTTCCAGCAGCTCCTCCGGGCTCATCGGCAGCGGCCGGCGGGAACCGTCACCGCGTGCAAACAGGCTGGCAATGCCATGCGAGAGCGACCAGATATGAAGCGCCAGCATCAGGCCCGGCGGACGGCGGCCCGCGGGGAACGTTGCCGACACCGCGTCGCAGGCCTCCCGCAGCACGGCAAACGCGTGATCCGCCGCGCTCCGCAACTCAGGATAGTCGGCGACGACCAAACCCGCTTCGAACATGGCCGCGTAGACGGCCGGGTTGTGCCGGGCGAAGTCGAGGTAGGCCGCTCCCAGCCGTTTCAGCGCCTCCAGCGGCGTGGGTTTGCCGGTATCCCAAGCCGTTGTCAGTCCAATCGCGAAGTCCTCGAAGCCGCGGCGGGCCACCTCGGCCATCAGGTCTTCCCGATCGCGGAAATGGCGATAGGGCGCTGCCGGGCTGACGCCTGCCGCACGCGCGGCTTCGGCAAACGTGAAACCGGCAGGGCCCTTGTCCCGGATCAGGCGCAAGGCAGCCTCGATCAGGGCCTCCTTCAGGTTGCCATGATGATAGCCTCGGCGCTTGCCGGCGTCGGATCGCTGCCAACTCATCGGGTCAATCTACTGCCAAAAGCAGCCGCTGGCATCGGCTCGCATCGATTTGGGCACAGACGGCGTTGCATGACAGGCCGCACCGCCTGCGGGCGTCAGCCCTTGAACGACCGCGCCAGCGAATCGGCGGCGCGGGACAGCAGTGCGATATCGGTCCCGACGGCGACGAAGTTGTAGCCCCAGCCGATATAGCGGCGGGCCTCGTCCTGGAGGCCGGTGAGTATGCCGGCGCCCTTGCCGGCGTCACGAATGCGGCGGCCTGCATCCTGGATGGCTCTCTGCACATCCTCGTGTCCAGGCTGGCCGATCAGCCCGAACGAGGCGGACAGATCCGACGGTCCGATGAAAATGCCGTCGACGCCGTCGACCGCGGCAATCGCCTCGATCTCGGTCAGCGCCCGGCGGGTCTCGACCTGGACCAGCACGCACATCTCGCTGTTGGCGTTGCGCAGGTAATTGTTGACCCGCCCGTAGCGCGCGGCCCGGCCGACGCCGGTGACGCCGCGTACGCCCTGTGGCGGATAGCGCGTCGCCTCGACGGCACGGCGTGCTTCGTCGGCATTTTGCACGTAGGGCACGATGATGGTCTGCGCGCCGATGTCGAGCACGCGCTTGATCAGCACGGTATCGTTCCAGGCCGGCCGGATGATCGGCGACGTCGCGCGTCCCTGCACCGCCTGCAGCGCCGACAGAACATCAGGCACCTCGGCGGGGGTATGCTCGGTGTCCAGCAGCAGCCAGTCGAACCCGCTGTCGGCAACGATCTCCGCGGCGATGTTGCTGGCAAGGCTGCACCAGAGCCCGATCTGGAGTTCACCCGCCAGGAGACGCCGCTTGAAGGTGTTTGCCGGCAATTCCATGGGTTCCAACCTTTCGCTGGCCCGGCAGTCACCGGGCCCTGGATGTAATGTCCGACGTCTTAGACGAATTGAACGGAAACGGATCCCAGCGGCCCGAAGTCCGCGTGAAGCGTGTCACCCTGGTTGGCCCAGACCGGACGGATGAAAGATCCCGACAGCACCAGATGTCCCGGTTCGAGGTTCACGCCGAGGGAGCCGAGCTTGTTGGCGAGCCACGCAACCCCCATCGCCGGATGCCCCAGCACACCGGCCGCCAAGCCGGTCTCCTCGATCTCCGCGTTCCGGTACATGATGGCGCCGACCCATCGCAGGTCGACGTCAAGCGGCCTTACCGGACGTCCGCCCATGACGAGTCCTGCCGCAGCACCATTGTCCGCGACCGTATCGAAGATCTTGCGTGGGTTCTGCACCCGGGCGTCGATGATCTCGATCGAAGGGACGACGTACTCGGTCGCCCGCAGCACATCGGTCAGGCCAACGCCGGGGCCCTTCAACGGTTGCGCCAGAACGAAGGTCAGTTCGGCTTCCGCGCGCGGCACGCAATAAGCCGCATGCTGCAGCCTGGAGCCCTCGGCTACGAGGAAGTCGTCGAACAGGTAGCCGAAGTCGGGCTCATCGATGCCGGAAGACTGCTGCATCGCCTTGGAGGTGAGCCCGACCTTGTGCCCGACCAATCTGGCGCCGTCCTCGATGCGGCGGCGCGCCACCTCGCTGGAGATGGCATAGGCATCTTCCAGATCGATGTTGGGATAAGTCGTCGAAAGCTGGACGGCCTGTTTCCGGGCGACCGCTGCTGACATCAGGATATCGGCGGCCGCGCCGCGCTCTTCGCCGGACAACATGGTTGCCGTCCACTCCTCCCATATGCAGGACATTGTCGATGCGTTTGCTTAGCATAAAGAGGAGCTTGCGCAATCAGCCGTGGCGCGGACAATGCGTCAGGCCAAGCTTAACAGGGCAAGGCTCTCCATCACCTCGGCGCTATCGCCGGGCAGCAGTCCGGAGTTGGAGCTGGGCCAGTCTGCCGCTTATCGCGTTATCGCGCGGCAGTTTATCGCGCGGCGGTGCGATTGTTGAGCACGGTCTGAGCACGGCGGTTCTGGGACCAGCAGGAGATGTCGTCGCACACCGCCACCGGCCGCTCCTTACCGTAGGAGATCGTGCGCATGCGCTGGCCGGAAACGCCGTTGCGGGCGAGGAATGTGCGGACGGAGTTGGCGCGCCGGGCACCCAGAGCAATGTTGTACTCACGCGTACCGCGCTCGTCGGCGTGCCCCTCGATGGTGATGGTGTACTGCGCATACTGGCGAAGCCACCGCGCCTGATTGGTGAGCGTCTGCTGGGCTTCCGGCGTCAAGTCGCTGCTGTCGGTAGAGAAATAGACGATGTCGCCGACATTCTGGGCGAAGTCGCGCGCCGAGCCCGGCGTCGCCGGGGGACCGCCGCGCTTTGAGTTCAGGGAGGCGAGGTCCGGCTGCTGCTCCTTCGCGCAGGCAACCATCGATACGGCCATCACCGCCGCAGCGGCGATGCGCAACGCGCGAGAGAACATGTTCGAGCTCAACATCAATTTCACCCCTGTCCTCACACGCCTAAATGCATGCGATCCATCGCTTTCGCCGATGGGTTGCGGAACTGCGCATCCATGTTCGGCCCAAAGCCACTGAGTCAAGCGCCCGACCCGTTTTCCCGAACTGTCCCGCCCATTTGAGCGCGACCTGCCGGTGACGCCTACATCAATGCCCTTGAACCATCGTTCGAATGCGCGGCCTAGTCCGTCCATGCCCCCAGAGCGAATGGCGCACTTTCAGCTAACCAGCCGATGGCTCAAAACTATGACGATCGCTAGGCAAATTGTGACTTTAGCCACAAGTTTCGTCAGGATGAGCTGATCGGCCGTGTCCGGGTTGGGCAAGATCGAACGTATAAGATGACGGGCTGATGCGCAGGTGCCTCAGCCTGGTGATTGCGCTCGGTTCACGTCTCGGATTCGAGCGGAAGGCCCGATCGGATCGGATATTGTGATGCGCATTGGACTGACCAGCGTCATGCAGCGCACGCACGTGACTCGACACGCTTCAAAGCAGACCGTGACATTCAACGTCATGCGCACAACTGGAGCAATCCGACTGCGAACCTGCCGGTTAGGTCGAAGCGGATTCAAGGTACGCCAGCCAGCGACCGATCTGCCGCAGCCGATTCGAGCCTTTCAGACGCGATAAGGCCGAGTCGCGAAGCGCCCCGGCGCCGCGCAACTCGACCTTATGAAGAAACCTCGCGGGTGCCCCGCAATGCTCCTTGGCGCGATTTACTTCACAGCCTGGGTAGCAGCCGGAACCGTAGCGCCGAGCTTGAGCGGCGTGTGCTCAACCTCACGGCGGCAAGCCCCCAAAGCAACCGCGGCGATCACAGCAGCGATAACGATAGCGCCCTTCATAGCCTTATCTCCTGTTAAATTCCGACGCGCCGAAAAAATTAGCGAGCAACCGCCGCAGCAGCCGCGGAAACCTCCGCCCCGAGCTTCAAGGGCTTGTGCTCGACCTCGCGGCGGCAGGCGCCGAGCATGACAGCTCCAGCAACAGCCACCAGAACGAGAACCCCCTTCAAACCCTGCATTGCCTGCTCACCTCTGCTCCCGACAGTCGTCATTACGTGGGTACCTATGGCATCGCCGCAGATCAAGGACGGAGGCCAGAATACGGCTGTTTTCCGGCCTTGTTGGTGCGATTCTGCCACTGAGTGGTTCGCCAGCTCCCAAGACTAAGTCCTACGCAGGACACATGTTCTCAGCGATTGCGATGCTGGTTCATTGATCCGGGCCGTTGCACGCATCGACCCGGACACCACCATGAAGGCCCCCGGTTACCGCCCGATTAACGGGTGCCCTAAAGTTGCAAACGAATGGAATGAGTCGGCAGTTCCTGGACTCCGGCAAAGGTGCCGATCGTGTAGCAGAAAAGCCGCAAACCGTTGGGAGCGGCAGCCTACAGCGATGATGCGTTCATGGCGAAATCAGGTCAGGAGCGGCGACCACGCCGGATCCGACGCGAATGACGGCGTGGGGACCCGGCGCTCGTTATAGCCCGTGACATCGATGGAGTAGAGGTGAGGACCGCCGTTGGCGCCCTGGCTGTCGCGGAAGAACATGAGCACGCGCCCGTTTGGCGCCCACGTCGGCCCCTCGTTATGGAAGCCGGCCGTCAAAATGCGTTCCCCTGTTCCATCGGGTTTCAGCACGCCGATCAGGAAGCGGCCGGACAGTTGCTTGGTGAAGGCGATATAATCGCCCCGCGGGGACCAGACAGGCGTCGAGTAGCGCCCCTCGCCGACGCTCAGTCGCCGGGTGCCGCTGCCGTCGTTGCCCATGACGTAGAGCTGCTGGGTGCCTTCGCGATCCGATTCGAACACGATCTGGCGGCCATCAGGGGCGTAGCAGGCGCCAGTGTCGATCCATTGCATCTGGGTGAGCTGGCGCGCCTGGCTGGAACGCAGATCCATCTCGACGATCGAGGACGCGCCGCTTTGACCGAAGCTCATCAGGATGCGCTGGCCATCCGGAGAAAAGCGGGGGGCGAAGGTCATGCCGGGCAGGTTGCCGACTTGCTGCTGCTTGCCGTTGGACAGGTTCATCAGCATCACCCGCGGGGTCTGCCCGACATAGGTCATGTAGGTGATTTCCTGGCTGACCGGGCTGAACCGCGGTGTCAGCACCAGTTCACCGCCGCGGGTCAGCAGGCGGACGTTGGCGCCGTCCTGGTCCATCACGGCCAGGCGCTTCACCCGCCGGTCTTTGGGGCCGGTCTCGTCGATGAAGACGATCTGGGTGTCGAAATAGCCCTTCTCGAGCGTCAGCTTGGAATACACCTGATCGGCGACGATGTGGGCCAGCCGGCGCCACTGGCCCAGGGTATAGCGCTTGCCGTCGATGTTCTTGGAGAGCTCGGTATCCCACAGCCGGTACTCGACCTGGATCCGTCCGTCGCTCGTCGGTGCGACGCCTCCGATCAGCAGGGCCTCGGCGCCGGCGGCTGACCAATCGCGCGTGCGCGGCACCTGGGTGACCGCACGGAAGCGTTCGGGGAACGCGGCCGGTGCAACCGGCTTGAACAATCCCGAACGTTCGAGATCCGCCAGCAGCACCGCCGCGATGTCGGCGCCAAGGCGCGGATCAGACGATACGAAGTCAGGCACGGCGATCGGGCGCGGCCGGATATTGGCCTCGTCGATCCGGAACTCGCGCATGCCGGATTGGCCGCCTTGACCGCCCTGGCTGCTTGCAGGACCAAAGCCCTGAGCAAAAGCAGGGGCGACGAAGCTGGACGCCGCGCCCAAGGCCGCAAGCTGCAAGGCCCGGCGCCGGCTGATCGGCTCGGAGATTTTGG
>JBFWYV010000235.1:0-8112 GCA_050186055.1 Hyphomicrobiaceae bacterium
AACGCTTCGTCGGGGGGCGCCGCGTCGAGCGCGGTGTTCACGAGCATGCACCCCTTGCGCTCAGGATCCTCGAGCGAGCGCTTCAAGATATCGGAAAAGAACGCTTCGATGGCTTCGCGGGGCGGCAATGCCTCGCAACGCCGGATCCGATCCGCAACGCTGTTCTCCACATAGCGGTCCAGCGATTTGATGAAGAGCGCGCGTTTATCCCCGAATGCGTTGTAAAGGCTCGCACCGGTGATCCGGGTCTTGTCGATAAGATCGCGCACGGATGTTGCCTCGTATCCGTGGCGCCAAAAGCACTGCATTGCCGCGTCGAGTACGGCTTCCTCATCGAATTCTCTTGGTCTTGCCATCCCGCGCTCTCGCAAAATTCCAGCTTCGCGTCTTGCCATATTGTCCGCGCCGATGCATTCTAGAACAAATGGATTAAAACTCAAGGTGTGTCCGCCGTCATCGTTTCTCTGCCGGTAGCCTTGGACGATCCAAAGGCTGGAATCATGACTGCCCAGGAGGCGATTGAAGTTACACGAGCGGAACGCGTGGCGTCATGGCGGGGCACGCGGCTTGAGGGTCTGCTCTGGGCTGCTCTATCGGTCGCGATCTTTTCAGGCTGGTTCGTGGTGACCCGGTTCAGTGTCACGCGCGAATTGCAGGTCTGGGACGTGACCGCGCTTCGCTTCGGGGTGGGCGCCATCCTCCTCGCCCCGGCTGTCCTGCGTCGCGGCTCGCGCCTTCCCATGTCTGCATGGGGTGAGGGGCTTTTGTTTGCATTGCTGTGGGGCGCGCCCTTCGTGCTCCTCGTGGCGCTCGGGCTCAAACTGACTTCGGCGGCTCAGACCGCCTCCATTGCTCCAACGACGATGCCTCTCGTCGCAGGGATGCTCTCCTACATCTTCCTGAAGGAACAACAGGGGTGGATCCGGTGGACTGGATATGCTGCGATCCTCGCCGGACTGGTCTGCCTCACCGGAGCGGTCACGATGAATACTCCGCCCAGTCCAGCCGGCGTTGCGGCCCTAGCCGCGGCAGGTGGCATGTGGGCGGTCTATACGTCGCTGTTCCGCCGTAGCGGCCTGTCGTCGATCCGTGGGTCTACCCCATCCACTCCGCGATCTGAGAGGGCCGTAGCCGCCAATCGTTGTTGCTATCACAAACCGGCCTCACCGTATTTTGGGCATGCGGAAAAATGTAATCTTCCTTCGCGAGCATCGTGAGCTCGGCGACGTCGCGTGGCAGCGCGATCACGATCGCAGCCAGCCGCTTGCGGGCGAAACCGCGTATGTACGCGGCCCTGTATGCTGCGCTGCGCCGACTGCACCTCCGTCATCGGACGGTTTGTCAGGACTCGAGATTCTGCGTGGCTGGACGCTGCGAGGGTCGGCATCGTGGCGGATCGTGCAACCCCAATGACGACACCGCTCGAAGCAGACCAAAGCCAATTACAACGAAGAGAGACGTACCAGATGACGCTGTTTGAACCATTCCTGCTGCGCGGTGTAACGCTAAAGAACCGGGTGGTCGTCTCACCGATGAGCCAGTACCGCGCGCAGCACGGCGTGGCGAACGACTGGCACTTGGTCCACCTCGGTCGGTTCGCACTCGGAGGCGCCGCGCTGGTGTTCTGCGAGGCTACTGCGGTGCAGGAGCATGGCCGGCGTACACATGGCGACCTCGGGATATGGTCGGACGCCCACATCGACCGGCTCGCGGCGGTCACTCGCTTCCTCTCGCAAGAGGGAGCAGTTGCAGGCATCCAGCTCGCCCATGCGGGCCGCAAGGCGAGCGAACGCCGCCCCTGGCACGGTGAGACACCGGTCGACTCGGAAGACATCGCACAGCGCGGTGAAAAACCGTGGGCTGCACTCGGGCCGAGTGCGATCCCATACGCGGAAGGCTGGCCTGCTCCGGCCGCGATGAGCATCGAGGACATCAGGGAAGTGATCGCGTCGTTCCGAATTGCCGCTGAGCGAGCACGCGAGGCCGGCTTCCGGGTGATCGAGGTCTACGCCGCGCATGGGTTTCTCATCCACCAGTTTTACTCGCCGCTCGCGAACCAACGGCGCGATGACTACGGCGGAAGCCTCGAAGGACGATGCCGTCTGGCACTCGAGATCGCCGCAGCGATCCGCGAGGTTTGGCCAGACGAATACCCACTGGTCTTCCGCCTATCGGTCACCGACTGGCATCCCGAGGGCTGGCAAGTGGACGACACAATCTACCTCGCACAACGACTGAAGGACCTCGGCGTCGACGCGATCGACTGCTCAAGCGGCGGCATCTCAGGACGGGAACGTCCGCAGGGCATGACCCTCGAGCACGGCTATCAGCTCGCCCTCGCCGCGCGGGTGAAGACGGCAGCACGCATCGCGACGATCGGTGTCGGACTTCTTTGGGACCCGAAGCTGGTCGACCGCTCGATCGACCAAGGCGATATCGACCTCGTCGCACTCGGTCGCGAACTGCTGGAGGACCCGAACTGGCCATTGCAGGCGGCCCGCGAACTTGGCGCCGACGGGGTTCATGGGATGTGGCACCCGGAGTTCGGGTGGTGGCTCGAGAAACGGGCGCGGGCTGTCCGCAGACTCGGGATACGCAAGTGATCGACCATTGATCATCAACAACGCCCTCGGCCCGAAATCCCGGCGCGATTGCTCTTGCCGCGACCCAGGATAGATACAACATCCCTTAGGACAGGAACTCGATGGAGGAGTAGGTAGCCGCGCACTGCGAGATCTAGACATCGTCATTGTTGACGTCGCCCGTGCATGAAGTGGCGGCCCCGTTCGAGATTGAGCAGGTATCGCAGATGAGCTGATAAAGCCTTGGCGGTCTCGGCTATGGTCCTTCACCCTACGATTTGCTGCAGGGCTTGCCGCCTGCACGACGATGGCCATGCGGTTATCTGCACAACGCAAGAGTCTCCCGCCTGAGCGAGCGCGAATGACAGTCGTGCATTCGAAACGTTCCGACATGATGCCCACCGATCTTTTCACACGAACGATTGTACTCGAAGGGCCACTCAATCACTCAATGACGACAGCGCCAGATGATTCTTGGGATAGCCGATCGCTGTCCAGTCGATCCGACCATGGTGCGCGGATCGGATATTCAGACCGGGCTCTATTGAGGGCAAGCTCTGTGGCGCAATGTAGCTGATGTCTATTTTGGTCGCACTGGGAATAAATCTAGTATGACGGGCTGCGCGCGCTGGGGGTTTCGAACGACCTGCTTTTTGCGGAGGCGTTTGGGCCGGCGGCTGTTCGACGATCTGGGGTGGACGTGTCCGCGCCGCTTGCGAGAGCCTCGAAGACTCCGGTCAACGTCGTCTTCAGCGCGAGCGGCATGGAGGTCGCCTGGGAACCAGGATCTGGAACGCTACTGGAGCTTGCTGAGCGAGCCGGTTTGGCGCCGGACTTTAATTGCCGCTCCGGTTCATGCGGCACCTGTAAGGCATCGATCAATCAAGGCGGAGTAAGCTACGAGCTTCGCCCGACCTGTGATGTCCGAGATACGGAAGTTCTTCTATGTTGTGCTGTTCCAGCGGAGCGGCCGATCCATGACAGTGGACCGTTGATCATCGACGCGTGATTGCCTTTAAGAAAGTCTTGCGGTGAAGCCCGGCTGGACAACGCTCAAATAGAGAGAAACACCAATGCTGCCAAGGTGCATGACATGAGTGATAGCATTCGGCCATTTCGCGCTGTCGCATTTGATCTATTGACCGCTCTGATCGACTCTTGGTCGTTCTGGATCAAAATCGCAGGCGACGAAAACAAAGGCCGCGCTTGGCGACGGGCTTCGCTGCGTTTGGTCACCACTGCAGGCGCCTATCGACCATATGAGGACATTGTCCGAGAAGCGACCCGCGAAGTCGGGCTTCCGGCCACCTATGCCTCCCGGTTGCTGGATGGATGGGTCGACGGGGGGTTGACGCCATGGCCGGAGGCGCCCGGCGTTCTCGCACAGCTAGCAGGCAGCGGATGGAAGACGGCTGTCGTTACGAACTGTTCTCAAAAGTTAGCGGAGATTGCAGCGGCAGCGACCGGTCATCGCTTCGATCACATTGTCAGCGCGGAGCGAGCCAAGTTTTATAAGACCGAGCCAGCGGCGTACCATGCGGGAATCAGCGCTTTTGGCGACTTGCAGGCGTCTGAAGTGCTTTTTGTCGCGGGTTCGCCACACGATGTGCCTGGGGCCGGCACTGTCGGAATGCGTGTGTATTGGTCGAATCGTTTTGGGGATCGCGTCCCTGACGGTGCACCTGCGCCGCTGCGCAACGAGCCGAATCTGCTGCAATTAGTGCCTCTGCTCGGGACACCTTCGACCGCTAGCGCTTAAGTCAATCCGCTACCAGCGAAGCACCCGCGCCAGGATGAGGCGACCGATGACCGTCACGATCGCGCAGCCGATCGAATACCATACCGCAATATAGAGGACGTCGTCCGAAGGGCATGCGAAAACGAATATGAATGCGCCCCAACCGGCGGATCCCAGCGCAGCGGCCAACGACGTGCCGAAGCGGTCCGTCGGTGCACCGCGCTGAATAAGGATTCCGAGAGCAATGACGGACGGCAGGGACAGTGTCACCATCTTCCAGGTGCATTGAAGTCCCATAGGCCAATCCAGGCGGCTGAGAAGCGCAGAAAAACCGCCCTGCAGCGCATCGATGAGCCATCCGGAGGCAAAAACTGCGGCGACGATGATGCCGAGCCATCGAAGACCGACACTCGGAGACTTCGTCGGGTCCGCGGAAATCAGCGCCACCATCACGCCCGAAATCGCAATTGCACCCATGCTTGCCAACTTCCACCAGAAGGATGGCATATGCATCGCATGTGAGAGGTCCGGGCGCATGAGGCCCGCCCCGGCGAACGCGGCAAACTCCAGGACCGCAACCGCGGCCAGAATAATCAAATCTCGCCGGAGGCTTCGAGGACGGACCGGCTTTAAGTCTTTCGATAGCGCCTCGACGAAAACTTCTGTTCGCATGGACACCCTTTCCGACCCTTGCGACGCTGTGTGCGTAGTCGCGTCGGAAGTCGGGAGCAATCCGGGTCTCGGCAATCGTTATTAGAAAGGCCGACCGCAAGCAAACCAAAGATTACTACCGGAATTGCCGATGCAAGGTCTCCGCGCAGGCCATGGTCGGATATCCGGCTGTCCTGACACTTTGAGCCATGCGAGCACGCCCCTTACGTCCCTATTCGTTAGCGGAGCGTGCTTTGTTACATCCGCCGAATACGAATTTGGCCGGTGCCGAGCCAATGATTGCCAGCCGGCGTCGTGAGGCACGCTACGCTCTTCGGTTATCCGAGTTTGTAGCCTAGTGGCGAGCCCGGCTCAGTGGGATGCATGAGGAGCGCTACATGTCCTCGCGCGTCAGGAGAACAGTGAGGCGCCGAATGGCCGGAGCGGCAAACAACACCAACGGGATCATGATCAGCCATGACAGGAACCATGACTGGGCCCAATGCAGGAGAATTTCCTCCTGCTCGTACCCGAACGAGGCGACGCCTGCTGCCACGCCGCTTGTGACGCCCGACTGGATCGTCCCAAAGACGAAATGGTCATATCTGCGCGGAACGAACATGATGAGTTTAGGCGGACCTCGTTCGATTTGTACCCAATCGCTTGTCAACGAGGACCACGATCGCGTCGAGCACGGGGTGGCTCATGCCGAGCTCGCGGGCCGTCAGTTGCACCAGCATGTCCGCCCGCTCGATGTTGGCAGCACCGTTGTTGAGAGCTCGCGCGGCCGAGGCGGGGCGGGTCAGACTCTCGGCGGCGGCCGCATATTTCTCGAACGGCACCATGTCGTCGCGCGAGGCGCCGAGCTCGACGCAGACGTCCACCACGAAATTGTAGATCGAGCGCGATTCCTCGAGATTGGAATGGACCGCCTCCTGCGCGGTGCGCATCCCATCGAGCGTGATGCAACGATAATTGCCGGCCATCAGCATTGCCCATTTGGCGAGCGGAACGAACAGCGAGCCGTGGAAGCGCAGCTTCACCGGCAATTCGATCTTGCCGTCCGGCGTCTCGAACCGCACATCGTCGATGTCGCGCTCGAGATTGCGGAGCATCTCATTGCTCTTCTCGTCGTCGAAGCGCGCGACCTTGAAGTTGGTCGGCAGCGTCACCTGCAGTACGTTGACCGGCTCCTCCGGCGGACGTACCGCCTGCGGATCGGGGCTGCACAGCGTCAGCTTGCCAGGATCGAAATTCGCCCAGACTTCCGGCGCGGTGTAGGCCGGCTTCAGCGGATCGGGCTTGAGGCCGGGAATGCGCTGCATATAGGGCAGCGGTGGCATGTTCATGATCGACATGCATGGCACTCCCGATTTCGCGACCGCATCGAGCAGTTCGCGCACGCCGGGCGAGCCGTATTGCGGCTCCTGCATCGCAAGACCGATGAGATTGAAGTCCTTTGGGTTTACGGCAGCTGGAGCGGCAGCCCTGACGCTGCCCGGCAGCTTGCGGGAGTCGATCTCGATTTGGTCCTTGCGTCCACGAATAGGCATCCGCACGCGGAAACCTTCTTTGTTGATGAGATCGGCTTCCGCGGGCAGACAGACCAGCGTCAGGTCATGGCCGCCGAACATGAGCTTGGAGGCCAGGAGCGACCCATAAGACGCTCCAAGCATGAGAATGTTATATTTCGACATAGATGTTGCCAGATAAATCGACTACTGCGCGGTCGAGGCGACTACGCCTTCGTTCTGCGTTTGAACCAGCGTCACCAGCTCTGATAGCGTTTGAATCCGGTAGTCAGGCAAAAACCCCAGCTCGTCCATCTGAGTGCGGATTGCTTTGAACATCGTCACGGGACGTATCGCACCACCGGGCTTGAACTCCGCTGCCATAATCTGTGGCGTAACCCTCTCGATCCACGCGACATTGAGGCCGACCGCCTTGGCGCCCACGACATCAAACGGATTCGACGACACGAAGATCGTCTCACTCGGCTTTACGCCCAGTCTCTTTTCAATCAGCGAATAGGCTGCGGGAGCCGGCTTGAATACGCGCTCAGTGGCAATGCTGATGGTTGCGTCCAGTATGCGGTCGAGGCCTGTATTTCGGACAAGAGGATCCAGCATGTCCGGACTGCCGTTCGATAGAATGGCAAGCTTGCTGGGTTTGAGCGCCGCCAGGGCGGCTTTCGCATCTGCGTAAAGATCGAGGTGAAGGTACTTGTCCATGATGCGATCAAATATTTTCTGATCGTAGGTCAGGCCAAGAATTCTCAGCGAATAGACCAATGACTCCCGCGTAACGACGGAGAAGTTCTCATAACGCTGCATCATGCTGCGTTGCCAGGTATATTCGAGCTGCTTCATACGCCAGACCTGCGTAATGATCTCGCCATAGCCGGGAAAGGCGTCGTCGGTCACGGCGGCGACTGACTGGATGTCATAGAGTGTGCCATAGGCATCGAATACGAATGCTTTGATAGTCACGGGCAGATCCATTGCTGTGTTTGGACAAGGGGGGATGTGGACATTGCCACTCCGGTTGCGGATGTTATGGGGTTGGAGTAACGCCGGTGTGGACGCGAACGGAGAAGTCCTCGAAGCGCGCCTCGTTGGCATCGTCGCGGCCAGCGATGAGGGACCCGACGATAGCGCCGAGGAACCCGAGGGGCAGTGAGGCGACCGTTGGATTGACCAGAGGCCACAGCGCATCCTCGCCGCGCATTGCCGGCCCAATCACGGCCAGAACAACCGATGAGATGAGTCCGACGCTCATGCCGCCGATGACTCCCCCCGTATTGAACCGCTTCCAGAACAGAGAGAGGATCAAGACTGGGAAGTTCGCGCTGGCGGCGACGCAAATCGCAAGGATCACCAGCACGGCGACGTTGATCCCTTGAGCCAGGATGCCGAGTACGACCGCAAGAATTCCGATGACCACAGCAGAAATACGCGCAACCAGGACCTCGCGCTTGGGATCAATTTTTCCTTGATTGAGCCAGTTCGTATAGAAATCGTGCGCCACGGTGCTCGACGTTGACAGCGTGAGGGCCGAGACGACCGCAAGAATTGTCGCAACCGCCACGGCCGTGACCAGTCCCAGCATCGCCTCACCGCCGAGCGTACCCTTGCCGCCTCC
>JBFWYV010000236.1:0-8100 GCA_050186055.1 Hyphomicrobiaceae bacterium
GTCGATCTCGGCAAGCTGTACGACTACGACATCATCCTCCTGGATCTGTATCTGCCCGACATGTCGGGCTTCGAGGTGCTCCGGCACCTGCGCGTCTCCAAGGTGAAGACGCCCATCCTGATCCTCTCCGGCCTCGCCGGCATCGAGGACAAGGTGAAAGGCCTCGGCTTCGGCGCCGACGACTATCTCACCAAGCCATTCCACAAGGACGAGCTGGTCGCGCGCATCCACGCGATCGTGCGCCGCTCCAAGGGCCATGCGCAGTCGGTCATCAATACCGGCGATCTCGTCGTCAATCTCGACCAGAAGACGGTCGAGGTGGGCGGCAACCGCGTGCATCTGACCGGCAAGGAATACCAGATGCTCGAGCTGCTCTCGCTGCGCAAGGGCACGACGCTGACCAAGGAGATGTTCCTCAACCATCTCTACGGCGGCATGGACGAGCCGGAGCTCAAGATCATCGACGTGTTCATCTGCAAGCTGCGCAAGAAGCTCGCCAACGCCTCCAGCGGCAAGAACTATATCGAGACCGTCTGGGGTCGCGGCTATGTGCTGCGCGAGCCGACCGACGCGGACGAACGCATCCCGGCCTGACGCCGCACCGACACAGGGGTTCTCGGGTTTCCTCCAAGGCTGCTCTCCCCCAGACTGCAACCCCGCCGCAAATGGCGGGGTTTTTGTTTGGTATCGGCGGAGACCGCATGACGGTTGCGCCCGCAGCCTGCAGCGTCGCTTGGCCCGCGACCATTGCGGTTTTACGCAGCGGCGCAGAAAACGGATAGTGCGCCGCCGCGGCCGTCGCTACCTTAGGAGAGAAACGATCCGGACCTACCTTTGTGGTGACGCAGCACGCAAAGTAACAAGGTCGTGTGGGAGGCAATTCGCATGAGCATCATCCGTTCGGCCGCCATTACCTTTTCAGCACTGTCGGTTTGCTTCTCTTCGGCCCTCGCACAACAGGTCAGCGGCACCCCCGGTTCGCCAAGCGCCACCATGACCCTCGACGGCCGCCAGCTTCCGCCGCCCGATCCGAAATTCGGCGGCGTCATCAAGGATGGCGCGCTGCAATCCAAGCCGTGGTGGGCCCCGCGTGTCACACCGCCCAAGGGCGCACCGAACGTCCTGCTCATCATCACAGACGATGCCGGATTCGGCGTGCCGAGCACATTCGGCGGCGTCATTCCGACTCCGGTGATGGACAACCTGGCCAAGGAAGGACTTCGCTATAATCGTGTATTCTCCACCGCCTTGTGCTCGCCGACGCGCGCGGCGCTGATTACCGGGCGCAATCATCACTCGGCCGGCTTCGGGGTGATCGCCGAGCAGTCGACCGGCTTCCCCGGCTACAATTCCATCATCGATCGCGACAAGGCCACGGTCGGCCGCATTCTGCTGGACAACGGCTATGCGACTTCCTGGTTCGGCAAGGACCACAACACGCCGGCCTTTGCCGCAAGCCAGGTCGGGCCGTTCGACCAATGGCCGACCGGCATGGGTTTCGAATATTTCTACGGATTCGTCGGCGGCGACGCCAACCAATGGCAGCCGAACCTGTTCCGCAACACAACTCAGATTTACCCGTTCGAGGGCAAGCCTGGCTGGAATCTGATCACCGGGATGGCGGACGATGCCATCGACTACATGACGCGGATCCACCAGACCCAACCGGACAAGCCGATCTTCATCAAATATGCCCCCGGCGCCACGCACGCGCCGCACCACCCCACCAAGGAATGGGTGGAGAAAATTCGGGCGATGAAGCTGTTCGACGACGGCTACGAGAAAGTGCGCGAGCGCATTCTCGAAAACCAGAAGCGGCTCGGCGTGATTCCAAAAGACACCAAGCTTGCACCCTGGCCGAAGGAGGTTTTGAAGCCGTGGGATCAGCTCACTGACACGGAGAAGAAGCTGTTCATTCGGCAGGTAGAGATTTTCGCCGCCTATGCCGCCTACAACGACCACGAGATCGGCCGCGTTATCCAGTCGTTCAAGGAGCTGGGCCGGCTCGACAACACACTGATCATCTACATCAACGGCGACAACGGCACGAGCGCGGAAGGCGGGCCGCTCGGAACGCCGAACGAAGTCGCGTTCTTCAACGGCCTCAACATGCTGCCAGCCGACGTGCAGATGAAATGGTACGACGTCTGGGGTAGCGAGCAGACCTACAATCACATGTCGGCAGGCTGGTCCTGGGCCTTCGATACGCCGTTTGACTGGTTCAAGCAGAACGCTTCGCGGCTCGGCGGCATCAACCAGAACATGGTCGTGTCCTGGCCCGCGCGCATCAAGGATAGGGGCGGCTTGCGCGAGCAGTTCATTCACGTCATCGACGTCGTGCCGACCATTCTCGAAGCCGCCGGCATTCGTGCGCCGGACATGGTCGACGGCATCAAGCAAAAGCCGATCGAAGGTACGAGCTTCGCCTATACCTTCGACGCGAACAACGCGAAGACGGCATCGCGCCACAAGACCCAGTATTTCGAGATGATGGGCCAGTGGGCGCTGTATGACGACGGCTGGATGCTCTCCACCAAGGTCAATCGCGCACCGTGGCAGGCCTTCGGTCCCGCCAATCCGGACCCGCTGAACAATCAGGTGCTGGAGCTCTACAATCTGAAAGAGGATTTCAGCCAGACCAATGACATCGCGGCCAAACACCCGGATAAGGTCAAGGAGCTGAAGGCGAAGTTCATCGCCGAAGCGAAGAAATACCAGGTCTTCCCGCTCGACGCTTCGGTTGCGGCCCGCATCGTTGCGCCGCGTCCCAACATCACGGCCGGCCGCAGCGAATTCGTCTACACCCGGCCGATGGTCGGACTGCCGCAGGGCGATTCCCCGCTTCTGCTCAACACCTCCTACACGGTCACCGCCGATATCGAGGTGCCGCAAGGCGGCGCCGAGGGCATGATCCTGACCTCGGGCGGCCGCTTCGCGGGCTACGGCTTCTATCTCCTGAACGGCAAGCCGGTCTGGCTGTGGAATCTGGTCGATCTCGAACGCATCAAGTGGGAAGGCCCGGATGCGCTCACGCCCGGACGCCATACACTCGAGTTCGAATTCAAATACGAGGGAATGGGGCCCGGCACCCTCGCCTTCAACAATTTCTCGGGTGTCGGCCGGCCGGGCACGGGTACCCTGAAAGTGGACGGCAAGGTTGTCGACACAAAAAAGATGGAGAAGACCCTGCCGATGATCCTGCAATGGGACGAGAGCTTCGATATCGGCTCGGACACGCTCACCGGCGTGAACGACGCCGACTACAAGCCGCCCTTCGCCTTCACCGGCAAGCTCAACAAGCTCACGCTGAAGCTCGACCGGCCGCAATTGTCGCCTGCGGACATCCGGAAGCTGGAGGGGGCGATGAAGGCCGCGGCGGACGGACCGGTCTCGGAGGACCTCACGCTGGTTCAGCGCCTTGAGGGCCGCATCGAGAAGATCGGCGATTGCCGCAAGCAGGCGGAGGCGAAGAAACTCGGCCCGCTCGAGCGAATCCCGTTTGTGCGGGAATGCTTGCAGTAGGCCGCGCGAAGAACGATCCGGAAGGCTTGTTGCAGCGCACCGATACGTCGCCGCTGTGAAGGCGTCCCCTTGCGTGAATCCGGATCGCGCCCAATAGTCGGACGATTCCGCAGGATGCCGTCTCCATGAAGGCGATTCGCTGGCTCGTCCTGGGACTTCTGCCGTCGCTCGCGGCCGCCGTCACGATCCTGGCAACCGGGCAGCTGCCGCGCTGGCTCAGGATTTCCCTGGTGGCGGCTGCGCTGGTCGTCTCCACCGGCGCCGGACTTTACTTCTATCGATATGCGACGGCACCAACGACGCTCACCCTGGCGGCCGGCTCCGCCGACGGCGACACCGTGCGGATCATATCCGCGCTCGCCAGCCAGCTCGCATCCACGAACGCGCCGGTGCGCCTGAAGATCGTCGACAAGGGTACGATGGTTGGAGCATCCCAGGCCTTCGCAGCCGGCGAGACGGACCTCGCGATTGTGCGCGGCGACATCGGCGATCCGGCCAACTCACGCACCATCGTGCTGATCACGCATGGCATAGCGATGCTGATCGTCCCGCAGGGCGACACCATCGACAGCATGGAAGCCTTGAGAGGCAAGACCGTCGGCGTTGTGGGCGGCGTTGCGAACCACAAGCTGGTGGAGGTTCTGACCCGCGAGTATGACCTCGCACACAAGGTGCAGTTCGTCGACCTGTTGCCTGCGGACGCAGCCGCCGCCGTCCAAGGCAAGAAGGTGCAGGTGCTCCTCGTGGTCATCCCGCTTGCGGCGCGTTACCTGAACGCCGTACGCGGAATGCTCCCCGGCGGCGCCAAGAACAGGCCCACGCTGATCCCGATCGACTCCGCCGGCGCGATCGCCGAGCAGTCGAAATCCTACGAGAGCTTCGATCTGCCCAAGGGCACACTACGCGGCGCGCCTCCCGTTCCGGACGACGACCTGACTACTTTGCGGGTTCCGATTTACCTCATCGCCCGCAAGACGCTCAACGAAGATACGGCGACTGACCTGGCAAAAGCGATCATCGAGGCCCGCCGGCCGCTCATTGGCGAATATCCGGTGATGGCGCAGATCGGCGCGCCCGCCGACGACAAAGATGCCTACATGCCGATCCATCCCGGCGCGGCGGCCTATTTCAGCGGCGACCAGAAGACGCTGATCGATAAATACGGCGATCAATTTTACTACGGCTCGATGCTTCTCGGCGCCGTCATGTCCGTTCTCGCCGCGATGTGGAAATTCATGGGGATCGGCGCAATGCCGGAGAAGCGCCCCCTGTATCGGCTCTATGCGTTCAACGACGCCATCCGCAAGGCGCAGAGTGGCGAGGAGCTTGCGGACATCGAACGCAGCATCGACGACATCCTGCAGATCGAGCTGGAGAAGTATGCCGAAGGCGAAGCCGAACCCGGAGAAGTCGCCGCACTGAGTCTGGCGACACATCGCCTCGAATACCTGATCGGACTGCGGCGCCTGGCGTTGGTCGGAAGCAACACGCCCCACGGCCGCTTGGCCATGCAGCCGGAGACGGGCAGCGCAACCTGACTTGCGGGGGCTCTACGCGGCCGGACGCGCGGTCGGCGCGCCGGCTGCCGCCGCGAATTTCGGCGCGGCTGGAATGGCTGCCGATTTGTTCGGCGCATAGAGGCCGCGACGCTCGGGAATCGCCTTGAAGGTGTCGGTCAGGCCGATCACGGTTTCCGCCGCGCCGAGCGTCAGATAGCCGTCCGCCGGCACGATCCGCGCGAGGCGGTTCAGCACATCGATCTTGGTCGGCTGGTCGAAATAGATCAGCACGTTGCGGCAGAACACCACGTCGCAGGCGCCGAGGCCGGAAAAATCGTGCAGCAGGTTGAGCGGCCGGAACTGCACCATCGCGCGGATTTCCGGCGAAATCTGCCACATCTCGCCGATCTGCGTGAAATGCTTCACCAGCATGGTGATCGGCAGGCCGCGCTGGACCTCGAACTGGCTGTACAGGCCGGACCTGGCCTTTTCCAGGATTTCGGTGGAGATGTCGGTCGCGACGATCTCGATGCGATAGCCGGCGATGCGCGGCGCCATCTCCTTCAGAATCATCGCCAGCGAATACGGCTCCTGCCCGCTGGAGGCGGCCGCGCACCAGATGCGGATGCGCCGCTGCGACGCGCGCGCGGCGATGAGCGCCGGCAGCATCGTGTCGCGGAAGGCGTCGAACGGAATCTTGTCGCGAAAGAAGAACGACTCGTTCGTGGTCATCGCCTCGACCACTTCGACCGTGAGCGGCTCGGCATTGGCGCCCTTGAGCTTGTGCACCAGCTCCGACAGGCTCGCGATTCCGGCCTTGCGCGCGATCGGCAGCAGCCGGCTCTCGACTAGATATTGCTTGTCCGCCGACAGCATCAGGCCGGAACGGCTCTTCAGCAGCTTGCAGAGGAAGTCGTAATCGAGCGGCGTCACGAACGGTCTCCCAGAAACAGCCGCGCGATTTTCGGCCCGATTTCCTGCACCGGCAGGATGGCGGCGCACAGCCCGGCCTCGGCGACCGAGCCGGGCATGCCCCAGACGACGCTCGTGGCTTCGTCCTGCGCGACGATGCTGCCGCCGGCGTCGACGATGGCGGCCGCTCCGTCGGTGCCGTCGGAGCCCATGCCGGTGAGGATCACGCCCAGCACATGGCTGCCCCAGACTTCGGCGGCCGACATGAACAGCGGATCGACGGCCGGCCGGCAGAAATGCACGTGCGGTCCGTCGTCGAGCGCGATCGCGATGCCCTGCTCGCGCTTCCTGACGCGCATATGCACATCGCCGGGCGCGACATAGATGTTGCCGGCGATCACCGGCTCGCCGTGGCGCGCCTCGTGCACCGTGATGCCGCTGCTGCGCGACAGATGCTCGGCCATGATGGTGGTGAAGGTCGGCGGCATGTGCTGGGTGATCAGCACCGGCACGCGGCGGCTCGCCTCGCCCAGCCCGGAAATGACCTGGGTCAGCGCCTGCGGACCGCCGGTGGAGGAGCCGATTACGATGGCGCGCGGGGCGACGCGCGGCATCGCATGCGTGCAGGGCGCCGCGACATGGATGTGAACGACCGGCCGCGAAGTCGTCTGCTCCGCCGGCCGCCATTCGTGGACCGGGCGCCTTTCGCGCGCGGCGGGCGCAGCCGGTGGCGCGCGCATCGCGCCCCTGCCGTGGGCGCTTCGGTTGCGGCGGCCGAGACCATGCACCTTCTCGATCAGCTCGCGCCGGAAATCGAGGGAGCTCGTGGCGTTGTTGGCGTCGGGCTTGGCGATGCAGTCGAGCGCGCCGAGCGACAGCGCCTTGAGCGTGATTTCGGCATTCCGGCGCGTCAGCGTCGAGGCCATGATCACGGCGAGATCGGGTTTCTTTTCCAGGAGCAGCGGCAGCGCGGAAATGCCGTCGAGATCCGGCATCTCGATGTCGAGCACCAGCACGTCCGGATCGACGCGCAGGAGATGATCGACGGCTTCGCGGCCGCTGCGGAACGAGGCGGAGAATTCCAGTCCGGGCTCGCTGTCGAGCCAGCGCTTGTAGAAGCCGCGGGCGACCACCGAATCGTCGACCACCATGACGCGCACCGGCCGGGCGGCGTTCGACGTAACGGATTGTTCGGCTGCGGAGGCTGACACGATACGCACTACTCGACGCGGACGAATGACCGGTCCCGCACGCGGGACCGAGGCTCAGATCAGCCCGACTTCCTGGAGCTTGGCTTCGACAATGTCCTTGTCGAACGGCTTCATGATGTATTCGTTGGCGCCGGCATGCAGCGCCCGCGCGATATGCGCGACGTCGTTCTCGGTCGTGCAGAACACCACCTTGGGACGGTCGCCGCCCGGAAGCCGCCGCAGCGCCTTCAGGAAATCGTAACCATCCATCTTCGGCATGTTCCAGTCGAGCAGGATCGCGTCGGGCAGCGTCGCCTGGCAGGCATTGAGCGCCTGTTCGCCGTCCTCGGCCTCGGAAATCTCGAAATCGAGCCCTTCGAGGATCCGTCGCGCCACTTTGCGGATCACGCTGGAATCGTCCACCACAAGACAGGTTTTCATCACACGCACCCTCGATCACTGCACAGGGCCGAACCGCCTTGGGCCTCGGCGGATCAGGCCGCCACCTTTGTAGTCGACTTGGTGTTAAGCAATCGTTCGACATCCAGGACGACCAGCAGCTGGTCCTCCAGCCGATGCACCCCGGCCGCCACCTGGGCGAGGCGCGGGTCCAGGTTGACCGGAACCGCCTCGCAGCCATCCGTCCGCAGCCGCAACACCTCCCCGACCGCGTCGATCAGCAAACCGTAGGATTCGCCGCCGCAATCGATGCCGACGGCCATCGGATCGCCGTTTTCGGTGCGTTTCGGCATGCTCAGCCGGCAGCGCATATCGATGGCGGTGACGATGCGCCCGCGCAGATTGAGCACGCCGGCGATCTCCTCCGGCGCCAGCGGCACCGGGGTGAGGCGGCCGGGCATGAACACGTCCTGCACCCGCTCGATCGGCAGCCCGAAAAGCTGCCCTGCGATGGTCACGGTCACGTATTCGGCTTCGTCCTTGGAATCGGATGGCTTCATGGCTGCAGGTCACGCGGC
>JBFWYV010000237.1:0-8097 GCA_050186055.1 Hyphomicrobiaceae bacterium
TTCCAGTAGACTTTGTGTGCAACCGGCCAGATCTTGCTTAGAGGCGATCTAGAATATTGATCTTGCGGTGAAATTTTACCAGGAGTACGGGGTGATAAATGTGCCACCTGAATAACTGACGTGAGTTCCGTGTCCGCTCTGTACTCCGATCTCGATCAAGTATTCCGCGCCGAGCACGGACGTTTGATGCGTCTGGTCCGCCGCCTCGTTGGCAATCCCAGCACGGCCGAGGATCTGGTCCAGGACGTCTTCGTCAACGTCCTGCGCGTCTCCCGCGAGCAGCAGGTCGACAATGCGCAGGCCTATCTCTCGCGCTGCGCCACCAACATCGCCCTTGACCATTTGCGCCGCGAACGGGCGCGCGCCCGCTATACTTCTTCGGACGAGTTATCGGGTCATGAGGCCTGCGCTGCGCCGCTCCAGGATGCGATTGTCCAAGGGCGTCAGGAGCTCAATCTGCTCCGCGAGACGATCGAGGGACTGCCGCCGATCTGCAAGGCCGTGTTTCTGCTCTCCCGAGACCACGGTTTGACCATGCGCGAGATCTCGGAGCGGCTCGGCATATCGCCCAAGACCGTCGAAAAGCACATCAAGCGGGCCATGAGCGCCTGTCGCAAGGCATTGCGCGCCGCCGGCCGCGACATTTGACTGGGGGAAAACTCCCTCTGATTCGTCTTATATTATAGCTTCCACCAACACGGCCCGCATGGCCGCTCTGAGGACGTACTGCGTGCCCACGCGCCAGTCGAAGACCGGTTCTGACGCCATATCGGATGCGGCTTTCGAGGAAGCCGCGGCATGGCAGGCCAGGCTGCGCGAGCCGGATGCAGGGCCTGACACGCATGCCGCCTTCCAGGATTGGTTGAAACGCGATCCCAATCATCTCGACGCTTATGACCAGGCAGAGCGGCTGTGGGGCGCCTTGAGCAACACCGCGAAGCCCCCCAAACGCGATGAAGCTGCCATAGAGGCGCTGATTGCGAGCGCACGTCCCAGCCGATCCCGGCGCGTGGCGCGTGCCGCCGGCGTGGGTCTGTGTTTGATGCTGGCGATCGGCGCCGGCGATTGGATAAGATGCGGCGGTCTGGACGACCTGCGCGCCGACTACGTCGTACCTACGGGCGCTCAGCGCACAGTGTCGCTTGAGGACGGATCCACAATCGAGCTCAACACCGATACCGCGATCGCCATCGACCTGACGGCCAACGACCGCCGGGTTCGCTTGTTCCGTGGCGAAGCCTATTTCAGGGTGGCCCACGATCCCAAGCGCCCGTTCATCGTCGAAACCCGGGACGGCGAAACCCGCGTTACCGGCACCACATTCAATCTGCGCGCCGGCAGCGGACAGACACAGGTCGGCCTGATCGAGGGACGCGTGCGACTGTCGTCCGCCCACGAGCCGCAACGCATCGTCGATCTCTCTGCGGGCCAGGAAGGCGATATCACCTCACGGGGGATCAGCGCCCCGCGCGGCTTCGATGCCGGTTCCACGACGGCGTGGCGGCGCGGACAGATCGTTTTCTTCCGCACGCCGCTTGCCGAGGTGGTCAACGAGCTCAACCGCTATCACCGGGGCCGCATCGTCATCCTCGGCAGCGGGCTGAGCGCTTTGCCTGTGACCGGCGTCTTCGACGCGCACGATCCTGCCGGCGCCATCGGCATCATCGAAGGTACGCTCGGTGTCTCGTCGATCCGGCTGACCGATGCGCTCATCATCCTGCGCTGAATAATTTTGATGCCGGACTGGGGGAGAGCCCCGGTCAACTTCGTCAAACCTTCTGGATGCCCCGTAATCCTTCGCGCAGGCGTTGGCGACGAGGCGTAAGCCGGACAGGGTGATGAAGATGGTAGTGTTGCGTACCGCGTGCATTCGGGCCTTGGCTCTCTGCGTCCTCGCAGGAAGCGCGTCCTTGGTATCTGCTCCGGCTTCTGCGCAGCAGACGACCGGACAGGCCACGTCCCTGTCCATTGCGGCAAAGCCGGTGCCGCGCGCGCTCGCTGATCTTTCTTCCCGCACGGGGCTGCAAATCCTCTATGCGGGAACGAAGGCTTTCCAGATCACGTCCAAGCCCGTCAACGGCACCTACCAGCCGGCGCAAGCCCTCAAGGTCATGCTTGCAGGCACCGGCATCACCTGGCGCTATGTCGGCGCCAATGCCGTGACGATCTCCGTTCCAGGAGAGGGCGATGCTTCCGGCGCTTCCGCAACGGTCGAGGGTGCGATCGCGCTCGACACGATCGATGTGTCAGGCGGCGGTGCGCAGGCGGCGGCGGATCTGCCGTATCAGACGCCGGGCTCGAGCGCGTATGTCTCAGCCGAGCAGATACAGCGCATACCGCCGGCAACCGCGGGCGATATCTTCAAATCCACATCAGGCGTCATATCAGCGGGAAATCGCAATGGAGCCGCAATGGACGTCAACATCCGGGGCATGCAAGGGATGAATCGGGTGGCCGTTCTCGTCGACGGAACGCAGCAGAGCGACTCCTCGGCACGCGGATATGGCGGACACAACAGCCGCACGTTTGTCGATCCCGATCTGATCGGCGGGATCGACATTGAAAAGGGTCCCTCGACCGGCCCGCTCGGAGCTGGCGCGGCGGGTGGCGTCGTCAACATGCGCACGATCGACGCACACGACCTCGTCAAGGAAGGCAACAGCGTAGGCGTCCGGCTCAAAGCCGGCATCGGCACGAACTCGATCGAGCCACCTCCGATCAACTCGCTCACGCCACGTGGTGCCGACGAGAACGATCAAGCGTTCACTTCGGGCAACCATACGCGCAGCATCGCTCTCGGCGTGCTCACCAAGCACTTTGAGTTCACCGTGGCGCAAAGCCATCGCCAGAACGGCAACTACTTTTCGGGGGCTAACGGCACAAACGGCAAGTCGGCCAAGATGCCCAACGGTTATTCACCGTACCTTCCAGGTGGAGAGGTGTACAATACGTCTCAGCGATCCGACTCCTTTCTCTTGAAATCCAAACTCAAGCTGAACGAGCATTCACTTGAGCTCGGCTATATCCGGATGAAAAACAAATACGGTGAAGAGTATCCAGACTATTCGAATAGCCAGAGCATATTCACATATCTCGTGCAGTGGGACCTGAATGATGTCAACACGCAGACGTACACGGCCAAGTACCGATGGAACCCTGTCGACACCGAACTGATCGATTTCAAGGTCAACGTCTGGGGCACGGATCTGCACGCGGTCTATCCGTCATACTTTTTGAACCGAACGACCCAGGTCTACACCAAGGGTATGGAGGCCTGGAACAACTCCGTGTTCGACAGTCCAATTGGTGCCGTCGAATTGATGTATGGAGGGCAATATAACTTCGAAGAAACAGCGGCGCGGCTTACGACCACCGGAGGCAAAAGCGCGGACAACATCAATGGAGAACGCACGATAGCGGGCCTCTTCAGCCGCGCTCAAATCAAATTCACCGATTGGCTCACAGCCCGCGTAGGCTTGCGGTATGACACCTATTCTACGGTGGGCGTGGCGCCAAGCGTAACGCCTGAGCAGAAGGACAGCCGCGTCAATCCTTCCGCGAGCATTACCCTTGAGCCCATCAAAGGGTTGCAATTCTTCGGTTCGTACGTGGAGGGCTGGCGCCCGCCAAGCGTACGTGAGGCAGTGTTCTTGCAGCCGTTGGGATCCACCAAGCAAATCGTGAATCCAAATCTGCGTCCCGAACTGGCAAAGAACTACGAAGTCGGCATGAATGTTCTGATGAAGTCAGCGTTGGTTGACGACGATAGCTTGCGCTTCAAGGCATCCTATTTCGACAACAATTACGAGGGCTATATCGTTCGCATGGGGGGCCAATATGCCGGTCTTCCGCCAGGCAGCCCCTTCGTATTCGGCAACATCGATGCGGCCTACTTCAACGGCGTGGAGGTATCGCTCTCCTACGACAGCAAGCGCTTCTTTGCGGACGCCAGCTACACCTACTACACGGACGTGGAATATTGCGTGCGGCCTACCGGCTGCGCACCCAAAGAGGCGCCCAACGACTATTCGGCGCTGTATGTTCCGCCGAAGTACCATGGCAGCGTGACCCTGGGCACGAAATGGCTCGACGGTGCTCTCAAGGCTGGCGCACGAGTGCATTTCGCCGGCGAGCGTGCGATCGGTCGCACCGATTGGGCGCCATACAGGATTTTGGACGTGTTCAGCAGCTACCACGTCAGCGAAAATCTGACGATCGATGCGAGCGCAGAGAACATACTGGATAGATACTATGTCGACGCGCTGCTCGAAGCCCATCTGCCGTCGCCGGGGCGGACAATCCGCACCCGTGCCACGCTGAGGTTTTGAGCTTGCGTTTGGCGTGCGGATCCAAACGTGAGCTTAGTAGCAACCGTTCCAGCGTGTGGACGACGCACATTCGGCAACACTCGAGCCTCGGACCGCCAGCCGAGCAGGTCAAAGGTGGAAAAGGCGGCCGCTAGAGTGCTTCCGGAAAAGTGGGAACCGGTTTTTCCGATAAGACTCGCTTGCGGCCGGCTCTCCGAAGGGGTGTCGCAAGCGCAACTAAGAAGAAGATCGACAAAACAAAGATCTAGGGTCTTTCTGGGATTCAACCAAAACCAGAAAGGCCCTGGCACGTCACCCGGATGTGAGGGTCCTGGCCTTTGGCGCATCGGGATATGGGTCACATATCCGGCGCCCTCAAATTTCTTTCCGAAGCTGATGCTACATTCAGGACAATCAGCGGCGCTGGATTCGCTATCAGCTGCCGACGTTGATCGCCGCACGGCGCGATCTCTTCAGCGCGCCGTGCCTGGCCGAACGGCAGCTGCCAACGATGGAAACGTCGACCGCTGTTTGACAAAGCTCTCGGTCCCCCGGGGGCGAACCGATCATACTGACCGTGAAAGAGGATCTGTCGCTCGCCTTCGGCAACGATGCAATCACGCGCGAGGCGCTGAAGGCGGCGCCCGACGGCAAATAGGTCGGCAGAAACGACAACGAAAGAGTCCATCCCGCCATCCAACGCCAACGACGGCCTACTGTCGGAGCCCAGCCGTGCTGCCGTTGCGGTGTGCAGCCAGGATCGAAACGACAATCAGCGCGCCGATCATGCCGATATGCTCTGTCGCGGTGTGGAACGCGATGGTGCGAAACGGCTCCTCGGTCATGCTCCAGAAGTGGTGAACGATCGGGATGGTGAGCGCAGTGAAGATGCCAAGGGCACCGGCCCCGAGCCAGGTGTAGCGGTTCAGGATGATGAGAAGCGACCCGCCGAGCTGCACGATGACTGTCGCGATGTTGAACGCCACGGCCGGCTCGAGGCTGAATTGAGCCATCTCGGCGACACCGCTCTGAAAGTCGATCAGCTTCGCCAGTCCGCTTCCCCAGAATGGAAAAGTAAGAAGAACGCGAGCGGCGGCGGCGACAGCCGGATGACGCAGGAACTGTTCAATGGTGTGAGACATGGCGAGTGGATTCCAGTTCGACGTTGAGCAACCCGCCGGGTCCGGCAGGCTGAACAGCAATAGCGCATTTGGCGAGATCTAGGTGGTGACTCGCAACTTATTGCATCCGACAGATGGCCGGCTATCGAGTTCAGCCCTGCGGCGGCTTCCAGCCGGCCGGCGGTATGGTGTTGATCATCCACGGCACGCCGAACTTGTCGATCAGCGAGCCGAACGCGGGCGACCAGAAGGTCTCACCGAACGGCATGACCTGCCTGCCGCCTTCAGACAGTTGATCGAACCAGCGCTGCCCCTGGGCCTTGTCCTCGGTGTGCAAGGTGACGTCGAAGCCGTTCTTGGGCTTGTCGATGTTACGCGCCCACGCGACGTCCATGTCGGCGCCCATCAGCGCCTGGTCGCCGACCTCGAGCCAGCAGTGCAGCAGCCAGGTCTTGTACTTCTCGTCGGTGATCGGCATGCCCGGAGGCGCATCGTCGTAGGGGATGGCTGCGGTGATCTTTCCGCCCAGCACCTTGGCGTAGAACTCGAATGCCTCGCGGCATTGGCCCTGGAAGCTCAGGCTGGTCACGATCTTCATGGTGATCTCCTTATCTGCGGGGCTTCGATGCTTTTTGCTCTGCAAGATGGTCATTCAGCGACCGGGACGTTCACAATCGATCCTAAGCCGCGTCCTGGCGGAAATCCGCAAGCTGCGCCTCCAGCGCCCGCCGGAATGCGGGGCGAGCGATGCAGCGCTCGACGTACGCCGCGAGCCGCGCGTCGCGCTTCACGATGTCGGTGTACTCGAGGATTCGCAGCACGGTGGACATGATCAGATCGCCCGCGGTGAACTGCGCGCCGTCGAGGTATGGTTTGTCACCCAACGCATTGGACAGCCCAGTGAGGCGACGCTCCAGGAATTGAACGGCACCCGGACGGCGCAGCTTTGCCCATTTCTCATCGGCGTAGAAGACGTCGATGAGGGCGACGTTCATGACATGCGGCTCGACGGAGTTGAGCGCGGCGATCACCCACTGCGTCGCCCGAGCGCGAGCACCCGGTTCGCGCGGCAGCAACGCCTCGCAGCGCTCGCCGATATGAAGGACGATGGCGCCGCTCTCGAACAGGACGAAGCCGTCCTCCTCGAACACCGGCACCTGCCCGAACGGCTGCATCTGGCGATACTCGGTCTTGTCCTGGTCGCCCTGCTCGAGCAGGCGCGACCGGTAGGGAAGCCCAGCCTCTTCCAGAGCCCAGCGGACGCGCAGATCGCGGACCTGACCGCGCGCAAAATCAGGGACCCAGCGGAAGGCGGAGATGGTGATCATGACACGGCTCCTGCTTTCTGTTGTTCTGCAATCACCCCGAGGACGAACCGGGCGGCGCGATCCCGACACCGGCAGGAACTTTTTTACGGGTCACTTGGAGATAAATGTCGGCCGCGCGGATTGGGTCCCGGTGCCGTCGCCTCGGCTCGAGAACAGCCTCAGCCAAGGCGTTGAATGGAAAACACTCATCAGTGCATACATGACGGCCATGCCGTTCAACGGAGTCCCATGTTGCGTGGCCGAGCACAGCACGTCCGGCGGGCCGGTATCGAGGACAAGTGTGAGGCCGGCCAGAACGGCGAATGTCGGAGCGGCGGCAAAAGCAATCCAATCAGAAACGCCGAGCATGACCGTTTGGCAGCTTGCTCGGCAGGTCCTGTTGCTGCTGGATTTGAAGCCGCAATCCTCGCTCACGGTGCTCTCCTCTTAAGATCGAGCGCCGCTCCCTGGAGAAAGGAAGCTGCGATGTGCGTTCGGACGGTTCAATGCCGGTCGTACTCGTCCCGTCGGTGCCACCAGACTCCGGCCTCGTTCCGCCCCTTCGGCGCGCGGTCGAGCCACGCATACGCACCCCAGATGCCATCCAGGCCGCGGGCATAGGCGGAATAGGTGTGGTAGACGACACCGTCCTCAAGCACGAAGGCGCTGAGGCCCGGCCTGTCGCGAGTATAATCTGGCACGTCGGTTCCGCACTTCGCCGCGAGCTGGGCAACGGCTTCCGGAGCTGGCCTCATGTCCATCCCATGGCCGCCGCGCCGGTAGTTGTACTCGATCGCGCCTTGGCGTTGCTGCTCCTCAGTGAAGTAGACGTTGAAGTCGTGATTGAAGTCGCTCGCGAGGGACGATGCCCAGGGAAAGGTCCAGCCCATGCGCTGTTTGTAGGCTTGCAGCTTTGCCAGCGGTGCGCGCGAGACCGCCCACAGCATCACGTCATGATTGGCGAGGTGGACCGTGAACCTGTGCGGCGCCCGCAAAGTGCACGACGTGGTCGGCGGTGTGGCCCTTGGCCGAGGCGAGCGAGAGAGCGCGTGCAAAACCCTCGAGATAGTGCGCGTCCTGGATCATGTAGTGGCGGAACCGGTCCTCGGCGAGCGTTCCAGCAGCAAGTTCAGTGTTGAACGGCATGGCCAGGATTTTCTCGTAGAGCGGCAAATTGCGGGTCCACGCCTCGGCGCTAAAGTTCTTCGGCATCGACATCACTCCCTTAAACGCTCAACTGTCCGTCGTCAGGCATTTCTGGACATTTGAGTGTCTGATTTAAGAGAGTGTCCGGCCCACCAGTTTGGCTTTCACGCTGCTGTTTGGAAGTGCATTCGGCGTCGCTGCTCGATGGTCTTTCGC
>JBFWYV010000238.1:0-8089 GCA_050186055.1 Hyphomicrobiaceae bacterium
CTCGCCTGCCCACGCCCGACGTCCCGGACCCCGGTCCGCTCCCGACCGGCAACGCCGCACCGATGTCTCAGGAGACGAGCCGGGACACCAGAACGACGCCGACCAGGCCCGAGGCGGTCAAGACTCCCCGGCCCGGGCATAGCGAGATCAAGGCCGCGATCCTCGCCAGCAAACCGGCTTTCATCGGCATCGGCGTGTTCAGCCTCGTCATCAACCTGCTGATGCTCGCCGGCCCGCTCTTCATGCTCCAGGTCTACGACCGCGTGCTGACCTCGCGCAGCATGCCGACGCTGGTTGCACTCTTCGCGTTGACGGCCGTCCTCTACGCCATGATCGGCTTTTTCGAGCTGATACGCACCCGCGTGGTCGCCCGCGTCGGCGTCGAGATCGACCAACGCCTGTCGGAACGTATCCTGAAGGCCTCGCTCCGCCGCAGCCTCCTGAAGCAGGGCGCATCGGTCGCCGCCATGCGCGAACTCGACACCGTGCGCCAGTTCGCATCGGGACCGGCGCCCATGACCTTCTTCGATGCGCCCTGGACGCCGCTGTACCTGCTGGTGATCTTCATGGTGCACTGGACTCTCGGCCTCACCGCGCTCCTGGGCGCCGCCCTCATCATCGCGGCGACTTTCGCCAGCGAACGTGCGTCCCGCGAACCGTTGCTGCAAGCCAACAGATCCGCCGCCACCTCTCTCAACCTGACCGACAGCGCGCAGAGAAACGTCGAAGCGCTCGCTGCCATGGGCATGATCGAAGCCTTCCGGCACCGCTGGCAGCAGACCAACGCCGACGCACTCGCCTGGCAGATCCAGGCCTCGGACCGCGTCGGCTCGGCAACCGCGATGTCGAAGGTGCTGCGGCTGCTGCTGCAGTCCCTGATGCTTGCAGTCGGCGCCGCGCTCGCGATCTCCGGCCAGATCAGCGCCGGCTCCATCATCGCCGGCACCATCATCTTCGGCCGGGCCCTGGCGCCGGTGGAGCAGGCCGTTGCCCAATGGCGCTCGTTCATCAAGGCCAGGGAAAGCTATCGCCGCCTCGAAGAGCTGCTGCGCGACGAACCCGAAGCGCCGCCGCGGACCGCCTTGCCGGCGCCGAAAGGCCACGTCAGCGTCAGCCAGCTGCGCGTCGCCGCCCCCGACACTCATCGCCTGATCCTGTCCAATCTCAACTTCGGCGCGCTGCCGGGCCAGCTCTGCGCCGTGGTCGGTCCCTCCGCCTCCGGCAAATCCACGCTCGCCCGCGCGCTCGTCGGCCTGTGGCCGGCCTTTACCGGCACCATCCGGATCGACGGTGCGGACCTCAATCAATGGAACCAGGAGGCACTGGGCCGCCATCTCGGCTACCTGCCCCAGGATGTCGAGCTGTTCTCGGGCACCGTGCGCGAGAACATCTGCCGCTTCCGCAGCGATGCCGGCGACGAGGCCGTGATCGACGCCGCTAAGATGGCGCATGCGCACGAGATGATCCTTGCCCTGCCGCAGGGCTACGACACGCAGGTCGGCGCCTTCGCCACCTACCTCTCGGCCGGGCAGCGCCAACGCATCGGCCTCGCGCGTGCCCTGTTCGGCGATCCGGCGCTGGTCGTGCTCGATGAGCCCAATGCCAATCTCGACCGTTTCGGCGACGAGGCGCTGGCCTCGGCACTCAGCGGAATGAAGAAGCGCGGACAGGCCGTCATTCTCATCTCGCACCGCGTACAGGCCGTCGGCCTCGCCGATACGCTGCTTTACCTCGACCGCGGCATTCAGCGCGCGTTCGGGCCGCGGGACGAGGTGATGAAGCTGTTCAGGACAGCCAGCCGGAACCCCGGCACCGGCCTGTCGGAAGACTGAGGACGACGCCGATGTTGAAGCAAGCGTTCTGCCTTGCCATCCCCAGGGATCAATGGCACCGCACGGACCCATGGGTCCGGCTTGGGATGAACGGCGCGGTGTGGATGGTCGGCGGCCTGCTGGCGTTCGCCGCCATCGTCTCGATTTCAGGCGCCGTGGTCGCGAACGGATCCGTCACCGTCGACGGCAACTACAAGACCGTGCAGCACCTCGACGGCGGCATCGTCACCAAGATCCTGGTCAGCAACGGCATGCTGGTGCAGAAGGGCGCGGTGCTGATGCGCCTCGACGACACCGGCACCGCAGCCAATCTCGCCATCGTCAACGGCCGCATCCGCGATCAGCTCATCCAGCAGGCGCGCCTCATCGCCGAGCGCGACCGCAAACCGGATTTCGACATTCCGGCAACGGTCCAGGACTACATGAGCGACAGCCAGACCGGCGAAAGCCTGCGCACCCAGCGTGCCCTGTTCGCCGCCCGGCGCGCAAGCCATCAAGGCGAGCTGTCGGTGCTGACGCAGCGCCTCGACCAGCTCAGGTCGGCGCTGGCCGGCCAGCGGACGGAGCTCACCTCGCGCACGCGCCAGCTCGAGCTTGCGAACAAGGATCTCGCGACCGTCGAACCGCTGTTCGCGCGCGGCTACGCCAACCAATACAGGCTGGGCCAGCTCCAGCGCGAGCAGGCGCGCATGCAGGGAGAGGTCGGCCGCGCCAAGGCCGACATCGAGAGCACGAAAGGCGCCATCAGCGAAGCCGAGCTCAAGATCGCGCAGGCGGAGAAAAGCTACACGCAGACCGTCGTCGATGATCTACAGAAGGTCCAGGCCCAGCTCTCCGAGCTCGATGAGCAGCGCAAGACGCTTGCCGGCAAGCAGGACCGGACGATCATCCGTGCGCCGATGACCGGACACGTCCATGCACTTGCCGCGCATACGGAAGGCGGGGTCATACAGCCCGGCACCGCGATCATGCAGATCATCCCGGTCGGCGAGCGTCTGGTGGTGGAGGCCGAGGTCCAGCCGCAGGACATCGACAAGGTGCGCCAGGGACACGCGGCGAGCGTCCGCTTCCCGGCCTTCGACGCCCGCGTCACCCCGCAGCTCGAAGGAAAGGTGGTCAGCGTCTCGCCCGCGGAAATCACCGACAGCCGCGGGCGCACATATTTCACGGCCCGCATCGAGCTCGGCGAAAGCCAGATCAAGCTCCTCGGGGACCGTCACAAACTGGTGCCCGGGATGCCGGCGGAAGTGTTCATCCAGACCGCCTCGCATTCGATCCTGAGCTACATCGTGAAGCCCCTGGTCGATGCCATGACGCGCTCGTTCAGGGAATAGGCGGCCACGTTCGATCCGCTCGCGTTCACTGCCATCACGATTCCGCCCACCTGTTCCCTCCGGAACAGCGCTCCCGGTGTGCCCGTGCTTGTTCGCCGACGGGAGAGGACGTCGGGCCGGCACCGCTTCTCACCCGGCGTCTGCCGCCTCCGACGAGAGCTCGACCAGCTCTGGAGTGAGGACCGAGAGATGAGCAATCGATATTCGACCGCGGTGCTGTTTGGCGCCGCGCTGCTTTCGTCTCCTGCATTGGCCCAACAGGAATTCGACGCCAAAGGCATGCTCGATCACGCCCAGGCCGAAGCCGACAAATCAACTGGCGGAAAACTGATGGACAGGGTCGGCGGGCATGCCTCCGGAGGCTCCGCGACGCCAGGCGCTGGGATGCCCATCATGCCGCAGAGCCGAAAGACGCGATCGCTGGAGCAATTGCTGCGGGCAACCGGAGCGCCGGTACGCGATCTCGAACTGCCGCGTCAGTAGCCGCTGCCGCCGGTGGGGGAATCAAACGCCAGGCTGCCCTCGTTCGAGGCAACGACGATTTTGCCGGCAAAGCCGCCCGCATTGTCCTCGAACACCCTGAAGTGTTGCGGAAACCGACTCAAAAAACCCAATAAAATCGAGTTTGAAAAGGCATGGCGCGCCCGGCAGGATTTGAACCTGCGACCACTCGCTTAGAAGGCGAGTGCTCTATCCAGCTGAGCTACGGGCGCTATCCTGCTCCAACGTACCGGGAGCCGTACGGTCTGCTGCACTTAGCAGATCTGTTCGCGGCCCGCATCAATGCGTCCACGACCCTATACGGCCGAAGCGGAAATTGTCGGCATAGGCCTTGCGCACCGGCTTGCGCGCCTCGGGCTCGAGCACGACATAGGGCAAGCCATTGCGCAAGGCGTAGTCGATCGCCTGCTCGCGCGTTTCGAACAGCAGCCTGATCTGAGACCGCATGTCCCCGGAACTCGTCCACCCCATCAGCGGATCGATCTCGCGCGGCTTCTGCGGCTCGTATTCCAGCACCCAGCTCTTGGTCTGCGCCATCCCGGACTGCATCGCAGTCTTCGCAGGCTTGTATATCCTCGCGGTCATGCTGGCCATCCTGCCTCGCGCTCATCCGCACCGACGAAAGCGGTCACTGTCTATGACACTTTCGCGCCGACGCAAAGCGGCATGTAGGCTAATCTCTCTCACAGATCGAAAGCGTTCAGGATCTCCTCGACCAGCTCCCGTCGCATGCCGACTTTCACATCGGGACTATAGCGCCCGAGAGACCGTCCCGCGACGTCGATCTCTCCCTGTTCACCCACGGCAATGATGAACGGGTCTGCGTGGATCCCCGCCTGGGCCTGATACAGCAGCAGGTGGTGGCCATCGAGGTGCGCGGTGATCCCGCGCTCGGCGAGCGTCCGTGAAGCTGCAATGTCCTTGTCGAAGAACTCGGTCAGGAACGCCGCCGCGACATCGACACGCTCGCGCCGCTCCCGTTCCTGCTCGAGCCGCCGCGCCTCGCGCTCGGCAAATGCCTTGTCGATCTCGGACATGCCTCTCGCAGCGAAAACCCTGCCCTCGCTTCCGTTCACAGGATGAAGCTTACACCGCCGAGGGGGCCAAGCTCCTCCGCGTCCATGACCGCGCGCCGCTCTGCGATCCTGATCTCGCTCCCGACCCGCCTCAGACGGTACCGGTAGTAGCCGCTGAACACGCGCGGCGTCTCATGCCTGCGATGCCGATAAACGATGAAATTGGCGGTCGCGGTCGCGCGGTCGCCGTCGACATCGGTGACCCGGACGTTGCCGATCAGCCGCCGCGTCCGCGAGTGCGGGTATTCGGCATGGCAGTTGGGATCCTTGAGCCGGATGATCCGCTCCTTGAGCCTCACCATGTCGTCGGCAATGATGAACAGCGTATAGCGATGATCAGCATCCGGCAGATCATTGGGTGGGACCAGGTACATCGCATCCTCGGTGAGGAGATCGAGCCAGCCGTCGAGATCCCATGCGTCGAGCAGCTCAGCCTCGCGAAACAGCAGGTCCTCGACCTCCGTCCGGGTGAATTGGGCACGATTGGATGTGGCAACAGCCGCGCTCATATCGGTCAACCCCGCCGCTCCATCAACTCGCTCCACTTGCGCCAGAACACCCTGAGATGGCCCTCGTCGGTATGGAGCTGCTCTTCGTCGGGCGACTTCGCCATGCCGCGGGACATATCGTTCCACGGTACTTCGCGCCAGGCCTGATAGCCTTCCTGGGCGGCCTCGAGCGCCGCGATATCATCCGGCGTGGCAAAGCTTCCCGGACCGTAGAACGTCAGGAACGCATGCAGGCGCCGCGCACGCTGCGCCTCCGTCTCCTCGACAGGACCGAGCGCCCATGCCACGACGCGCATGCGGTCGGGCCCCAGCGGATAGAAATGGCGCACGGTGACGGACGAGCCGTCATTGATGATGAGGCTGGGAAAGATCGACAGGTTGCGGTTGGTGTCCGCGACGCGGGCGGCCCGACCTTCGCCCAGGCGCTTCACGAGCTCGGCACGGATCGCATCCATGTCGGGCTTGGCATCCTCGCCATAGACCGAGATCCACTTGGCTACCGGCCGCCCGCGGAAGTTCGGATTGTCCGTGGTCAGATGGCCGTTGCCGAGGTCCTTGCCGTAGCCCTTGGTCGGCAGCAGCAGCCCCGAGCCCTTGGGCGGCGTGATGTTGACCCCGGAATGCTTCATGTAATTCAGCCATGTCGAGTGAGTGGCCAGCAGGTGGTAGTCGTCCACGCTGTTCTCGACCATCAGCTTCCAGTTGCCCTTGACGTCGTATTCCTGGACGCCGGCGATGATCTCCATCTTGCCGGACGGCGACTGATCGACGACGAGATCGATGTAATCCTTCGCACCCGCCAGATAGGTAGGAAGATCAACGGCGTTGCGGTCGAAGTTCACGAAGTAGAAGTCGCGATAGCTCTCCAGCCGTGGCACTTCGACAAGCCCGAGCTGGCTCTTGTCGAACGCCTCGCCATAGGCTTCCTCGCCCGGAATGAGCTTGACCGAGCCATCCGTGTTGTAGGCCCAGCCGTGGTACATACAGTAGAACTGACGGGCGTTGCCGTTGCGCTCGCGGCAGACCTTGGCGCCGCGATGGCGGCAGGAATTCAGCAACGCCCTGACGGTCCCCTTCCTGTCGCGGCAGAAGATCACGGGCCGTCCGGATACCGGCCGGGTATGGAAATCTCCGGGATTTTTTACCTCCGAGGCATGCCCGATATAGACCCAGCAGCGGTCGAAGATGCGTCGTTGCTCGCGCTCGGCGATTTCGGGGCTGACGAAGACCTCGCGGTTGACGAAAAAAGCGTGCTTCTCCTTGTCCTCGACGACGAGAAAGTCATTGTCTGCCGGTAGGTAGTTCATGGCGCGCTCCTATCCGCCGCGCGCCGCTCCCTCTGCCCTGGCGCGCTGGCTTGGTCGAGATAATCTTATACTTCCTGGATTCCCCATGCCAAGGGCAGGCGACTGAGAATCGCAGGCCGATCTGCCAATACGATGTAAATCGCACGACGCGGTGCATAGGCCTGAAAAAGCCGCCAGCGGCGCGCTGGTTCCCGGTCACGAGCCGCCAGGAGGGACGGACGCCGCTTGACCCATAGGCCAGGACAGCATCCGGCGGCGGTGGTTTTTACCGGGTGCTCCGGGATTGCGAATTCCAGGGAGAGTGGAAGCAGGATCCCGGACAACAAGGAGTAAACGGAGGAAACGTTCAAAATACAGGGAGCGTCAGTCGAACTCTGCTTCCCCCGGCGGCGCGGCTCCCGCACGCCGGCCTGCCGGTTGCAATAGTTGCTATGTCATGGACGGCGGATAGACCGGCGCCCGTCGGCCGTTCGGCAGGCTCAATGGGCAGGCCCGCGCCGTCCGAACAGTGTGTCAATATCGTCCTCTATGTTGTTGACCGCCTGGCGCCAATCCCCGCACCCGACCGACGACTGGCTCTCAACCTCCTGCGAAAGGCTATAGCCCGGAAGGCTGTGCCCGTTGGTTTCGAGAGCGTCGAGGGCGTCGAGCGAATCCGCACCGGCCGGAAACGAACCGATTCTCGACGCCAGCCCCTGCAGCTCCGACAGCACTGCGACGCGCCTTGCCTCGTGCTCCATGGTCAGATCACGAACATCAGAAAGCAATTGCCGGTCAAGCTGGCTCAACGCGTCACCAAGCTCGCGGATCAGCGCTTGCTCCGTGTTGGCAACCTCGGAAAGGCGCACTCGCATCTCCTCGACATATTGCAGCAGTTTCGTCATTGCCTCTCCATCTTTCATGTTGTCCTACGACTGAACGCAACGACGCGAATCACTGACTGGATTCAATCTTGTGCAGCCCATTCCGCTCGAATTGTGTCGCCGGGGCCCGAACTTGCCTCACAATGGGTACGTTGTGACCCGATCGGCTTCACTTCCCCTGAACAAAGGGGTATTGCTTAGCCAGCCGGCGATTTGGAGGCTGGCCGCAATCGGGGGGACAAGATTGCGGCCGCAACGCCGCGCCGCCGGGACGCGCAGAGCCGCGCCACTGAGGAGGGACAAGCGCCACGATGCAACGCACCGGCGCACTGCTGCTTGCCATTTACCGCCTTTACCACGACAGCGGCGTGGTTCTGGCGGGCGCCGTAGCATTCTCCTCCATCCTCTCGATGTTTCCGTTCTGCATTCTGCTGGGCTCGCTGGCGGGGCTGGCCGGCGGTCGCGAACTGGCGGAGCAAGCCGTGGCACTGCTCGTCGATGTGCTGCCGGAAAAGGTTGCAGCCACGATTGCTCCTCAAGTGATGACCGTGATGGGGGCCAGCCGCTTCGACCTGCTCACGGTCGGCGGGCTGCTCGCTCTGTTCTTTGCCACGGGTGCATTCGAGACCATGCGGCAGGCCCTGAACACGGCCTACCGGGCCGAGGA
>JBFWYV010000239.1:0-8063 GCA_050186055.1 Hyphomicrobiaceae bacterium
CCAAGCCCGAGATTGATGCCGGCGTCGCCCCGCACCTACACCGTCGTTCGGCTATTGCCGACGGGCACAGACGGGTGCATGTACCGCATCAAGTGCGAAAGCGTGCCCTTCGAGCGTGTCGCGCGGGAGAGAGAGCTCACCGCGATCGCGGCAGCGTAGTATAGCTTGGCCCGAATTTATTCTGCCGTCTCGGTGTCCGGCAATAGGCTCACGTCCACGGCATGACCTTGATGCCCGGTACTATTCGTGTTCGGCATGAGCACATTGCAAATGTCTGGGCGAATGCCTGGCGCAAGACCGGAATCCCGCGCGGTACGTGATCCCGAAAGGAAGGGCATATGGCGAAGGAAGAACTGCTCGAATTCGAAGGCGTGGTGAAAGAGGTGCTGCCCGACGGCAGATACCGGGTTGAACTCGACAACGGCCATACGGTGACGGCCTACACCGGCGGACGCATGAGAAAGAATCGCATACGGACGATCGCCGGCGATCGCGTCAGCGTGGAGATGACCCCCTACGATCTCGAAAAGGCACGCATCACGTTCCGCCACAGTACCGGCCCGGCGGCAAGACCCGGCCAAACCCGGCGGCAACGCCAGTTCCGCCGGTAGTGCGATCACCGCGATCGGCGTGAGCGTCCGGCGGAGCTTGCTTGACGCCTATTGGCCCGCCGTCTGAGACTTGAGCCAGCGCTCGATGACCGCCAGGATGTGACCGCGCTCCGGCTCGTTCAACTCCCGCCCCGAAGCAATGTGATGCCATTTCTCCAGGCAGCCGCGACAGCAGGTTGCCGTCGCATGCTGGGCGATGAATACGGGATGCCCCCGCATCGGCGTCTGCTTGCCGTCGTTCACCGGATGCGAAGGCGCAAGACGTCGCGAGATAAAATCCTCGGCATGCTGGAGAATGACCGGCAGCCCCTTGCTCTCGATATATGCCCGCTCCGCCGGCCCCAGGCGGAACCGGCTTCGAAATCGTGAAGCGGACAGTCTTCCAAACAGATCGTCGATCGCGCGCATGCCCGGCATTCAGCCGGCTTGCGAAGCGCCTGCGCCCTCTATCGCCGTATCGGCCGGCTTGCGGTTGCCCAGAATAATGTCCGACGCCTTCTCGCCTATCATCAGCACGGACGCGTTGAGATGCGCCGAGGGCAGGTCAGGCATGATCGAGGCATCCACGACGCGTAGGCCTTCTGCTCCTCTCACTCGCAGATTTGGATCCACCACCGCGTCCTCGCCAACACCCATCTTCGCCGTACAGGCGGGATGCTCGACCGTCGTCGACTTCTGGCGCAGCCAGGCATCGATCTCGGCGTCGCTGGACACCCCCGGACCGGGGTCCAGCTCCGCGCCCCGATAGGGATCCAATGGCCGTCGGTTTGCGACGTCCCGCCCGATCTTGAAGCCTTTGCGCAAAGTCTCCAGGTCCGCCGGATCGCTCAGGAAATTGAACTGGATCCGCGGCGGGTCGGCCGGACTGGCTGAACGCAGCAGCACATGCCCCCTCGACTTCGGGTGCAGCACGCAGGGTCTGATCCCGAACGCATCGTCGAACCGCTTCCTGATGCCCGGGAACCAGACGTCCGCATCCGGCGGCGCCCCGCGGAACATGAACTCGATATCCGGCACCTCGAGATCGGGCCGCGACTTGATGAACGCATGCAGCCCGCCGGGAACCACCGTCGCCCGGCCGGTCCCGAACAGGTAGGCCTGCGCCATGCTGAAGGCGACGCGATCGGCACGCAGGTCATCGCGAAAACGGCTGGTATTCGTCGGCCGCGACCAGACCATCAGTGGGGCCAAATGGTCCTGGAGGTTCTTGCCGACCGGCAGATCGAGGATCGTCTTGATGCCGAATTCTCTAAGGTGAGCTGCCGGGCCGATACCCGACAGCATCAGGATCTTCGGCGTATTGTACGCCCCCGCTGAGAGGATCACCTCGCGCTCGGCGATCGCCGTCAGCGTATCGCTGCCGCAAACATATTCCACCCCTGTCGCACGCGTACCGCTCATCAATATCCGGTTTGTCATCGCACCAGTGACGACATCGAGGTTCGCACGATGCATCGCCGGTTTGAGATAGGCCACGGCAGCCGAACACCGCCGCCCGTTTCTGATCGTGTACTGTGCCCTGCTGAAACCGACGGGCTCGGCCCCGTTGTAATCATCCGTCACCGGAAGACCGGCTTCCCGTGCTGCCTCCAGCCATGCCGGATAGAGAGGATCGTCGCTGCGGGCATATTCGGTCCCGACTGGCCCCGTGCCGCCACGCAGGTCGTTGGCGCCGCCCTCCCATGTTTCGGTCCGCTTGAAATAGGGCAGCACGTCCTTGAACGACCAGCCGCTTGCGCCTTCTCGCGACCAGCGATCGAAATCGCCCGGATTGCCGCGCGTGTACGCCATCACATTGATGGCCGAGGAGCCGCCCAGAACCTTGCCCCGCAGGGCCCGGATGCGACGGCCGTCGAGATGCGGCTCGGGCTCCGAATCGTAGCCCCAGTCGTGCAGCCTGTGCTGGTGAATCTTGCCCATGCCGAGCGGCACGTGAATCAGCGGATCGCGATCGCGGCCGCCCGCCTCCAGGACCAGCACACGGACGTCCGGATCGGCGCTGAGACGGTTCGCGAGAACGCATCCGGCCGAACCGGCGCCAATGATGATGAAATCGTACCGGCTGCCCGAGCGCGAGGGATTGCTGGCCATGCGGAGTTCCCCGAAGATCTGTGCCTACGTCCTGCCGGCCAGACTAGTCCGCTTGCGAACCGATGCCAATGCCGGTGCCGCGATCAGGCCAATGATCTGCAGGGTTAGACGCCGACAGTACTTTGAACTACTGTTTCGGTTTGGCGTGTCCATGTCGGGATAATGAACAATGAGCCAAACCAAGATTCTCAGCACCGATCAGGTCGAATTCTTCCGCAACAACGGATATGTGTCGCCGGTTCGCGTGATGGATTCGGAACAAGCAGCCAGCTACCGCGCGAGGCTTGAAGCCTTTGAGCAGGCCCAGGGCCACCCTCTCAACGGGCTCCAGCGGGCGCGCTCCTATCTCCTGTTCCCTTGGGCCTATGAACTGCTGACCCATCCCAGGATCCTCGATGCCGTCGAGGACCTGATCGGCCCGGACATCATGGTTTATCACTCCACGATCTGGATCAAGGAGGCTCGCTCGCCGGGCTTCGTGAGCTGGCATCAGGATTCGACCTATTTCGGCCTCGAGCCCGACGAAGAGGTTACGGCATGGCTGGCGCTGTCGGAGGCATCGAGCGCGGCGGGCTGCATGCGCGTCCTGCCGGGCAGCCAGAAGCAAGGGCAACTGCCGTCGGACTTGAAGCCCGACCGGAACAACCTCCTGTCGAGCGGCCAGACCGTTCGCTTCAGCTTCAACGGCGAGACCGATACCGTCGAAATGCCGCTGCGTCCCGGCGAGATCTCGCTGCACCACGCCTGCGCGATCCATGGCTCGGGTGGCAACGACAGCAACGACCGCCGCATCGGCATCTGCCTCAACTACATCCCGGCCCATGTGAAGCCGAACCGGCACCTCATCGACAACGATGCCACGTGCCCGGCCATGCTCCTGCGGGGCAAGGCCCATCACGACCTGTTCCCCGTCGAGATCCCACGCAGGCCGGCAGCGGATGCCGACACGGTCTCCGCCGCTGCTCATGATGCCGGGGTCGCCGGCTACCGGCGCATGGTCCAGGCCCTCGGTCACCAGACCGCAGGCAGGTTCGACTGATCCCGGTACGGCCGCAAATACGGATGGCGGAGGAACCGTCCTCCGCCGTCAAGGTGGGGAATTGTGGTCAGCGCGCCCGGGCCGATTTCGCCCTGGCGGCGCGACGGTTGACCTCCGCTTGCGATACCTCGCCGGCCTTCACCAGCGCATTCACGCATGTCTGTGTCAGTCTGTGACCATTGGCGCTCATGCAGCGCCGCACCCCTGGACTGTCGGCGTCGTGGGCCGAGCAATAGCGGAAGTAGTCGCCCATGCAGGCGTACTGGACGGAGAGCGATACCGCGCCGGCCTGGCTGGCCTGGGCCGCGACAGCGCCCAGAACGAGCGCCGCAGTCAGGACCCGGCGGACGGCGGAGGTCTTCGCGATAGAGATCTTGAGCATGGCTGGCTCCCGAGGTGCAGGACTGTCGTCAATGAACCCATCCTGCCTCATGGGACACCGCGCCGCTGTCTCCGGGGGAACTCCCGCGCAGCTCACACCTTGTAGTGCCTCAGCGTTTGCGCCGGAAAGATATCCTCGGCCTTGAGCAGCCGGTGACACACGCCTTGCTCGTAGGCCCATTGCAGAAACGGCTCCAGCGTGCGTCTGTTGCCGTCGACGCCGTAGGGATAGCTGTCGCCGCCGAAGATCTCTTGCGTAAGCTTGGCGTGCTCCGAGCACCACAGGATCGGTGCATGCGTCATCCCGCCGTCGAGCATACGCTCCACGCTGCGGTCCCTGGCCTCCGTGAATGCCGCGAACAGATTTCCCGCCACCCACGGATGCGCATCCAGCACCTGCTTGCGCACCACCACCGTATGCATGATCGGAATGACCCCGGTACGCCTCATGTACTCCATCTCGACCGGGACATGATCCTCAAACATCCGCGCGACGTTGGGATGACCGCTGAGATAAGGGTTCAACGGTGTTGCCGACAGCACCGCGTCGAGTTCGCCTGAGACCAGCATGCCGGCAAGCGACTTGTCCGGATGCCGTTTGAGTTCGAGGCCCCCTGGCAGCCGCAGCTCGACGTTCTCGACCCGGCCCGCCTGATGCACGCCGGCCTGATGCCACTCGATTGAAGCCAGATCGACACCGAACTCGTGTTGCAGCAGCCCGCGCGAGTAGACAGCCGCCGTCTGCGCCCATTCCGGCACGCCAACCCGGCGCCCGACGAGATCCGCCGGCTTCCGCACCGGACCGTCACGACGGATGTAGATCGAGGAATGCCGCGCGACCCGGGACGGAAAGACGGGCAATGCGATCAGCGAGTCGTCCCCCTGCGAACGCATCGATACATACTTGGCCATCGACATCTCGCCGACGTCGAAGTCCTTGAAATGGATCAGCCGGTAGAAGATGTCGTGCAGCGTCAGGTCGAGGATATTGAGGTCGATCCCCTCGGGCTTCACCCTGCCGTTGAGAATGTCGGCGAAGTGGTCGTACGGACTGACGGAGATGGTCAGCGGCAGCTTGCTCATTCCGGCCTCGTTGGTTGGACTGGCGACGGCAGTGCGGGATGATTCAATGGGACAGCGCGACCAGCGTCCCGTGCAGGTCGCACCATAGCCGAGACGTGGCGGCAGGACAGCCACTCCGACGGAACACCGATCAGAAACGTCGCCGCCATCTCATGCCGTGAGAGCGGAATTTCCCCGTTGACCTGGGCGCCGGGGCGCTGCCGGCTGCACAAACTATTGATTGTCGGCTTCCGCATCCGCGTGCTACCTCAGCCGCGAACCGAATTTGCCCTTTCGGCCAAGGGACTTGGGGAGGAACTCGACCTTATCGCCAGTGACCTCCCGCTTCAGCGCCCGGCCCCTTTATACTGGGCTGCTGACATAGGCTCCCATCGAAGAGCAAGCGACGATCCCGCCGAATGCAGCCGATCCATGAACACCCACGTAACGCAAGAATCGGGTGGCCTGCAAAAGGGCAAACATGGATGCAGATGTCACAAGGACCCGCAGACAACATGCTGGAGTGATGTTCAAGACATGAGACGCACCGATCATCGCCGCGGATACCTTGCACCGGCCGGCCGGACGAGAGTTTCCCGCTTCGGCATTCGCCGCTTGCTTGCTCTCGTCTGCACGTTGTTACCGATGCTGCTTGCGGTCGCGCCCGCCTCCGCACTCGCCCAGTCGCAGCAGCTCGTCGAAGAAAAAAGCTCGAATTACAATAACATATTTGTCTACAAGAGCGGCCCTCAGTACATCCTGACTTTCGGCCACAATCGCCGCTTTTATACCGAGTCGATCTACGACACCCGTGACGAGCTCGCTCTGCCGGTCACCTACACGCGTTTCATGACCGTCGGCCTCGCCTACGTCGACGCGCACGGCAAACTTCTGGAGATCGGCGCAGGTGGCGGACGCACAGCCTGGTATCTCCATAAGCACCTGCCGGACATGGCCATCACCAGCATCGAGCTGGATCCCGTCGTGCACCAGATGGCGACCAAGTATTTCGGCATCAGGGATGAGAAAAACTTCAACGTCGTCGTGCAGGACGGCCGCCGGTATCTGTCGAAGACGAACGACAAGTGGAACCTCATCCTCATCGATGCCTACAGGGGCCCTTTCGTCCCCTTCCACCTTCTGACCCGCGAGTTCTACAAACTGGTCGAGAGCCGCCTCGCGCCGGGTGGCGTCGTCGTCCAGAACGTCGAGCCGAGTACGATGATGTTCGACGCGGCGCTGGTCACCATGCAGTCCGTGTTCCCCAACGTCGACGTCTATCCTGCCGAAGGAAATATCGTCCTGGTCGCCTTCAAAGGGAAATCGCGCTCTTCGGCGGATCTTCAGGCCGCCGCCCGGCTGCTCCAGGAGAAATACAAATTCAAGTATCCGCTGGGCCAGTTGCTGCAGCCCCGCCGCATTGCCGAGAGGATCGGCAACGTGCGACCGCTGACGGATGACTTCGCCCCCGTGGAATCGCTTCTGGCAATCGAACGCCACAACCGCAAGCTCGATGACTTCTCCAGGAAACCTCACCAGTGATCAAGGGCCGCGTGTACGCCAGCATTGCTATCCTGACCATTCTCTTCCTGGTCGGCAGCGTGCTCATGGGATTCGAGATGCTCGGCTCCCGATACCTCAACCCCTACTTCGGCAGCGGCATCACCACCTGGGCCTGCCTGATCTCGGTCGTGCTGCTCGCGATGATGGCTGGCTACTTCACCGGAGGCACCCTCGTCGACCGGTGGCCGCGGCTGGAACTGTTCAGCGCTGCATGCCTCCTCGCCGGCATCAGCCTGGGCATCATTCCGTTGACGGTCGATCCCGTCCTTGAGGACATCCTCGCCACCGTCGGCGACGGGTTCTGGGGCGCCATACTGGGCGCCATGTGGATCTCGTTCATTCCGGTCGCGCTCCTGAGCGCCTGCTCCCCGTTCGCCGTCCGGCTGCTCCTTGTCGATCTCAAGGGTGGCGGGATGACGGCGGGACTGGTCTACAGCGTATCGACCTTCGGCAACGTGATCGGCATTCTGGCCACGACATTCTGGCTGATCCCGCTGTTCGGTGTCCGAACCATCAATTTTGGGTTTGCGGTCTTCATGCTCCTTCTCGGCGTCACGACGCTCGCACTATGCAAGAAGGTCCCGGCCCTGCTCGCCGCCAGGGCTGTTGCGCTGGTGGTTCTTTCAGGCCCAGCGATTGGCGGACTGTTCGTCCACGGCGCAGGTGCACAGGGCGCAGCCAGAATGCTGCCTGCGCTTTATCCGGAAGGGCCGATCTGGCAGGAAGACCGCCTTTTCTATACGGAGATGGGCAAGGATACCGTCTCGATCGCCGGTCCCTCCTCGGTTTATCCATTCTGGCGGGAACCCGGCTGTGGCCCGACCGCAATCTCTGTCTTTGGATCGGAAGACTACATCGTCCTGTGCCACATCGGCAGGAAACTCGTCCGCCTGTCGAAAGACGGCCGCAAGCTCGGCGAGTATCTCACCGGCGCAGACAAGAAGCCATTCCAGGACCCCAACGATGTGACGTCGGATGGGGCAGGCGGGGTCTTCTTCAGCGACTCCGGAGCGTTCAAGTCGGACGCACCCTCGACCGGACGCGTGTACCACCTCGCGCCGGACGGAAAGGTAACCCTTCTTGTCGAGCGCCTGCATTACGCCAACGGCATAGCCTTCGATGCCGGCGCACGGCTTCTCTATGTGTCCGAGCATCTCGCTCACTAAGTGTGGGAGTTCTCTGTCGGCAATACGCTCCAGATCCAGAGCAAGCGCGTGATCCTCGACGTTTCACGCCAGTTGCGGGACTGGGGGATCGAATATCCCGAGACCGGCCCCGACGGTATCGAGATACGCAACGACGGCAGTCTGCTGATC
>JBFWYV010000240.1:0-8051 GCA_050186055.1 Hyphomicrobiaceae bacterium
CGAACTCACGATCCTCTCGATTGCGCTGAGCGTCATGCTCCTGCTCGGCGTCGACAAGGTCCGGACCGGCGCCCGCACCAGTTTCGCCGATACCATCTCCGGCACCGACCTCATCGTCGGCGCACGCTCCGGCAGCATCCAGCTCCTGCTCTACTCCGTCTTCCGCATCGGCAATGCCACCAACAACATCACCTGGAAAAGCTATCGGGAGATCGCGTCCCAGCCCGAGGTTGCGTGGGCGGTGCCGTTGTCGCTGGGCGACAGCCACGACGGCTTTCGCGTGCTCGGAACGACAGCCGACTACTTCACCCGCTACCGCTACAGGCGCTCGACCGGCCTCACGTTCCGCGACGGCAAGCCGTTCTCCGACCTGTTCGACGCCGTCATCGGCGCGGAGGTCGCCCGGGCGCTCGGCTACAAGGTCGGCGACAAGGTCGTCATATCTCACGGCCTTGGCTCGGTCTCGTTTGTCGCCCATGATGACAAGCCGTTTGTCGTCTCCGGGATCCTGGAACGTACCGGAACCCCCGTCGATCGCACCGTGCTCGTCAGTCTCGAGGCGATCGAGGCAATCCACGTCGACTGGCAGAGCGGCGCACGCGTTCCGGGCCAAGGCGTCTCCGCCGATCAGGTCCGCCGCATGGATCTGACGCCGAAGGCCATCACGGCCGCCATGATCGGCTTGAAGTCCAAGCTCGCGACGTTCCGGTTGCAGCGCGCCATCAACGAGTATCCCCACGAGCCTCTCAGCGCCATCCTGCCCGGCGCAGCGCTGCAGGAGTTGTGGGGGCTGGTCGGCGTGGCCGAAACCGCCCTGACGGCGGTCTCTATGATGGTCGTCGCCACTGCGCTCCTGGGCATGGTGACGATGATCCTGACCACCCTCAACGAGCGCCGCCGCGAAATGGCAATTCTCCGCTCGGTCGGCGCCCGGCCGGCGACGATTCTCGGACTCCTTGCGGCAGAGGCCGGATTTCTGACGGCCGCAGGCGTGGCCGTCGGCGCGATTCTGCTTTATCTGGTCCTCCTGGTTGCACGGCCGATGATCGACGCCGCCTACGGTCTTGATATCGGCATCGCGCCGCCGCAGCAGGGTGAGATCCTGACGCTGCTGACCATAATTGGAGCAGGTTTTCTTGCCGGACTGCTGCCGGCGCTTCGGGCTTATCGCATGTCCCTCGCGGACGGCATGACGATCCGGACCTGACGGATCGAAACGATGGACGGGCGCCGGCCTCGGCCCGGTTACCGCCAAGCACAGAGGAGACAGGACCAATGCAGATGCTTTGCTTCGGCGGCCCCTGCCTGCTGTTGGCTTTGCTGCTCGCGGCGCCTGCGACCGTCACCGAGCCGTCCGTCACCCAGGCCTCCGAAGGCCCCATCAAGCTCAAGTGGGCCGAGCTGATCCCGACCCCGGCAGTGCCGAAGAAACCCAAGGCATTCTTCGCAGGCCGCACGACCGGCGAAGTCGATTTGGCCAAGATCGCCCCACCGGGATCTGGAGACGGTCCGCCGCCTCCGCCGCGGCCGGAAGCCCGCTGGATGTCGGAAAAGACTGCGCGGCTCAGCAAGCCCGCCCCGGTGGTCGAGAGCCTGAACGGGAAGCGCGTCGAGATCGGCGGCTACGTGGTGCCGCTGTCCTTCGACTCGACGACGGTCAAGGAGTTCCTGCTGGTGCCGTTCGTTGGCGCCTGCATCCATGTGCCGCCGCCGCCGGCCAATCAGATCATCTACGTCAGGACGGAGAAGGGCTTCGACGTCAGCAATACGTTCGAGCCGGTCTACGTCGTCGGCAAGCTCAAGACCGAGACCTCGTTCACCGGCCTCGCCGACACCGGCTATTCGCTCGATGCCGAGAAGGTCACGTCACGCCGGGAATAGAGTGCTTCCAGAAAAGTGGGAACCGGTTTTTCCGATCCGATAAGACTCGCTTGCGGCCGGCGCCCCGCAGGGGTGTCGCAAGCGCCGCTAAGAACAAGCTTCAGAAAGGCCATCCAAGGCATCCATCAGACCGTCATGGCCGCGCCGGGACGACATGGAAATGTCGGCCCGGAACAAGGCGGCCACCCACGTGGCTCACCGCCAGCACTGCGCAAGCGGAGACTTGCCGTAGGCGGCCACCTCCGTCGCCGTGACGGCGGTAGGGAGGTGAGAATACCGCCATCCTTGCAAGGAGATTGCACCATCAAAGCCTGGGATCGAACAGCCCGCCTCTGGAACGGACGCACCCCAGGCACTGCCGCGTGATCAATAGTCGTAGAACAGGCCGGAGACGCTCTCTTCGTAGGCCGTCCGCTTGACGGCCTCCGCGATCAGCGGACCGATCGAGAGGATGCGTATATTCGACGTCGCAACCACCGTGTCGCGAGGCTTGATGGAGTCTGTGATCACCAGCGATTTCAGGCGCGACTTGCCGATCCGCTCTACCGCCTGGCCCGACAGGACGCCATGGGTGATGTAGGCCATCACCTCCTTGGCACCGCCCTCCAGCAGCACATCGGCGGCATTGCACAAGGTGCCGCCTGAATCGACGATATCGTCCACCAGGATACATCGCTTGCCGCGGACGTCACCGATCAGCGTCATCGACTCGATCTCATTGGCGCGGCGGCGCTGCTTGTCGCAGATGGCGATCGGCGCATCGATCCGCTTCGCCAGGGCCCGGGCACGCACCACGCCGCCGACATCGGGCGACACCACGATCAGATCCGATAGCTCGAACCGATCCTTGATATCCCGCACCATGACCGGTGCCGCAAACAGGTTGTCGGTCGGAATGTCGAAGAAGCCCTGGATCTGGCCGGCGTGCAGATCCAGCGTCATCACCCGGTTGACGCCGGCGCGCTCGATCATGTTGGCCACCAGCTTGGCACTGATCGGCGTGCGCGGCCCCGGCTTGCGGTCCTGGCGCGCGTACCCGAAGTACGGCATCACCGCAGTGATGCGCCGCGCGGACGCCCGCTTCAGCGCATCGATGAGGATCAGGAGCTCCATCAGGTTGTCGTTCGCCGGATTGGAGGTCGGCTGCACGACATAGACATCCTCGCCGCGGACGTTCTCCTCGATCTCGACATAGATCTCGTGATCGGCGAAGCGGCGGCAGAACCCCTTCGTCAGCTCCTGGCCCAGCAGCCCGCAAATGTCTTCGGCCAGGGGGCGGTTGGCATTCCCGGAGACGATCTTGATCTTGAGATCGTCGGCGACGCGCTTCGAGCGGATCAGCTCTTTGGTCATGGCGAGCCTGCTGATTGAGTGCATTCAGCATAGCGCAGCGGCGTCCGGGCGAGACGCGTACGCACGGCCGCCGTTGACGAGCCGGCAAGCCCGCAGCGGCGAAACTCGACACTAATGGACGCCAGCCTCATACAGGCCCTCTCCAATGCGTCGCGAGGGCGCTCATAGCAAGCAGGCCCGGCACTGTAAATGCCGGGCCCGCTTATTCTTCTCGAATTGTGACGTACTGTCACGAAAACGCTGACAGCCCAAAGGCATTAGCCCTTCGCGCAGTGGCCACGCCTTCGTCAGCCTCGGGAGCGTTTTGCTGAAGATCCGCCTTGCGCAAGGCGGTGCTCGTCGATCAGCGTCTTGATCTTGATCGCCGCACCTTGAGCCGCGTCGGTGGCCGTGCCGCCCCACTTGGCGTCGAGCAACCCGGCCTGGATCTCGTTGTTCTGCGTCACAGTGGCCAGCACGGAGCCCGATGGATCACTGACTTTCCAATCGATCCGGATCGACTGCTTGCCGTTATTCGGTCGCCCCATCGTCACTTTCCCGGTCACCTTGTAGCTTGGCGCGCCCGGGCCGGCTGAGGCGATGCCTGCCTGCCTCAGTTCCGACTGCATTGCCGTCATGAGAGCGCCGTTGCCGTCTCCTGGCGCGCCACTCACCGGTGTCACGATCACGCCCGAGGCACTTGTCGCAGCGGCCGGACTTGCCGGAATGCTCCCGGTCGCAGCACGCGATACCGGCGCCGCAGCGGTATGGGTTGCGCCACCGACGCCGACCGGCGCAGACGTCCGCGCGACTGTTGGCGTGAGACCGGCAAGAGCGGTGACCAGCGAAGTGGACGTCTTGTTGGAAATCGTCTGCATCATGGTCGGCGTGAGCGCGCTCCATGGATCGCGGCTGTTGCCGTTGGCTGCGATCTCCTCGCCCTGGATCCTGTTCGCCCGCTTTCCGGATGGATCTGTCAGATCCCAGATGTAGGAAACTTTGACCCCGCCCTTCTCCTTCGCCGCGACCATGTAGCCGCGCAGCGTATAATCCGGTTTCTCCGTACCGTGAGCCAGCATCACCCGCTGCGACTGCAGACTGGAGGCGAGCATGCCTGACAGCTGTTTCCCGACGGCATCGGGAGCGCCCACGATCGGTGCGATTGCAACGCGGCTCTGACTGACTGGAGCGGGCTGCGCTGCTGCTGGCGGCGCCAGCGCTGCCGTTGTTGGTCCTGCTGAATTGGTGCCCAGCAGATTCCCGCCGCTGCATCCCGCAATCGCTGCGCCGAGGCCGGCCACCAGCGCGAATACCCCCGCGCGCGTCATGACCCGCCAAGACACAACGGAGTCAGTGGTCGACGTCATGTCGTCCCCCTTCCATTCGACCCGCTGTTTCCGGTGGCCGGCATACTGACCCGGCGGCCAAATCCTCTCTCCGGTACCCCAATATCCTTCACCAATATCGTCCGATCGACGGAGCGTAAAGCCAGGAACCCCAGTGATTGCGTAGTTTCCCCTAACCAGCGGGCCAGCCGCCGTTGAGAAACTGTGGATTATGCCGCTAAGTCACAACAATGGCGGAGATTTGACGCCCGTAGTCGGGCTCGCCGCGTCGCCTCATGCGCCGATAGCTGAAGAACAGCGAATCATTCCCGCTCGTGCACAACGATTTCCGTTCGACCGTTCCGATCCCTGCTGCCGAGAGCCGCGCCTCGACATAGCCGGGCAGATCGAAATGCGGACGGGATTCGGCGTCCGTACGCTGGAAAAACCGCGCGCTGAGCGGGCTCGCCGTGAGGAACTCGGCCTCGAACTCGGGTCCGACCTCGTAAGCCTCCTGACTGATGGTCGGCCCGATCGCGCTGGCGATTCGATTCCGTTGCGCGCCGAGCGCTTCCATGCCCTCGATGGTCGCTTCCAGGACCCCCGTCAGCGCACCGCGCCAGCCCGCATGCGCCGCCCCGGCGACCTTGGCCACCGGATCGGCGAACAGCACCGGCGTGCAGTCGGCCGTAAGCACGCCGATCACAAGCCCGGGAGTCGCCGTTACCAGCGCATCGGCGCGCGGCAGCATCTCCCGTGGCGTCGGCCGGTCGACGGGAACCGCGATGGCGCTGTGGATCTGGTAGAGCGTGAGAACGTGGTCCGCGTCATCGACGCCGAGCGACTGCCCCACCCGCCTTCGGTTCTCTCTCACTTTGCCCGGTTCGTCCCTGGAACCAGGCCCGCAGTTCAGGGACGTATAGACCCCTTCCGACACGCCACCCTCGCGAGTGAAGAACCCGTGACGAATCCCGCGCAAGCCCGACAGGCACGTTGCAGTGATCGCATTCGTCATCTCGGATTCGTCACAAGCCTTTCTCGACGACCTTCACCGACGTCTCCGGCTCCAGCCCACCGCGCTGGCGCTTGAATGTCTCCTCGCCATTGAGCTCCCAGTCTCCGGCAACGGTCCGCTGGGCAAACCGTTCCCACGTCTCGGTCCAGTCGCCAAGCGTGTAGCCGTGCCATGGCGCGCGCAGCTTGACGTCCGGCAACCCCAGCTCCTTCCAGATCTCCTGCGCCCCTTCCATGTACGCGCGCGCCGGTAGCGCAAGCGGCGCCATCGGGCGTTTCCGCGTCGCATCGATCATCATCGTCGCATCGAGACCTTCGCGCGAATACTGACTGCCCTGGCCGCCGCCGCGATTGGGAACGATATGTACGTCATCGAGCGGGCGGCACCGATACGCGATCGACCACAAGACGGCATCGACCGACGACGGATCGATGTCGTCGCTGACCGCGATCACGACCTTTCCCACACCCGGCATGAATGACGAAGCGCCTTGCAGCCCGCGCCACACCTCGCCCCTTGGCGTGCCGTAGGCATACTGGACGAACACCACCGGCCTCAGGTTGGTCAGCGGCTCGTGCAGCACGACCTTCCGGACCCCCTTGATGGCGAGCGTCTTTTGCAGATGCGCAAGGAACAGCGGCTCATAGGCCACTTTCTTGATCACGCTCGATTCGGACGGCGTGACCTGGCTGATGATCGCATTGAAGATCGGCGTCCTGCGATGCGTGATCGCCGTGACCTGCATCGGCATGTTGAACGCTTCCAGCGCCACATAGCCGTTGCTTTCGCCGAACGGAGCCTCCGGCTCCAGCACGCTCGTATCGATCAGTCCTTCGATCACGATCTCGGCCCGGGCCGGAACGACGAGATCGATCGTCTTGCATCTGACCACTTCCACCGGCCTGCCCAGCAGACCGCCCGCGACCGCAAGCTCGTCGGCATCGATGCTGAGCTTCTGCGGCGATGTGAAGACCGTCGCTGGCGCGCCGCCGAGCGCGATCGCGATCGGCATCTTCTCACCGCGCTCGCGATATTTCAGCCAATGCAGATACCCGCCGGCGCCGCCCGGTCTCGCCACCATTCTGACCGCGATACGGTCCTTCGCCTTCAGCGCCGCACGGTACATCCCCATGTTCTGGATCCCGCTTTCGGAGTCCTTGGTGATGCACAGCGTTGCAGTCAGATAGGGCGCGGCATCGAAGCCCGGCGTCGACACCGGGACCGGCAGCAACGAAACGCCGCCCGCCTTTTCGAGCGCATCTCCCGTCAGCACCACTTCCTGCACCGGCGCCTCGGTGACCGCCATCGGCGGCACCGGGTTCGCGATCGCATTGACCCACGCCGCACCGATATCCGACACCGCCCGTCCCATCCCCATAGCGTAGATCCGCGGCGAAGCCGCCAGCGCGCCGAGCAGCACCGGCATGTCGTACCGGCGGCCCTTGGCGTCGATCACGTTGGTGAACAGGAAGGCCTTGCGCTCGTCCTCCGGAAGATCCGAGAGAAACTGCATCCGCACCAGCGGCTGCAGCTCCGTATCCTTGTTGATGGCGCGATCGACCCGCACCAGAAGGCCGGCAGCCTCGAGCTTGGCAAGGTGCTCATGCAGATCGGCTGGGGGCGCACCGGTCGGGACTGCGAGATCATTCGGCGACGTGAATTCGTTGGGCATGGCGTGCGCGAGTCGGGGTTTTCCCGCTCCTCCCTGATCTCGAAGCTGGTGCCATCGACAATGGCAGGCGGAAGGCTGCTTGTCGACCGCACCTGGGACGCCGCATCTGGGACCATGGCGGCAATGATGGGCCTCACAGGCTTTTCATGAGAGCCCCGCCGTGTAGAGTGTTCGAGGCCGCATCCGATCAGCACGGGCTCCTGCCATCGCCGCAGCCCGCAGGGAAGCAGCACGGCAGACCGGGGAGCACGACAATGGTAGCCGCCGATACCAGCGAAGCCGATGCCCTGGAAAGGGGCGGAGCGTCTTACGTCGTGACCGGCGCGGGAAGTGGCCTCAACCTTGCGATTGCCAAACGGCTGCTGTCGCATGGATGCCGGGTCTCCGCCTGGGATCTGAAGATCGACGGTCTCGAAGGGATCACCGATCCCAACCTCCGCTTCTTCAATCTCGACGTCAGGGACAAGCAGGCGCAGATCGCCGCCGCCCAGGCAACGGCGGACGCCACCGGCGGTATCGCCGGATTGGTCGCCGGCGCCGGAGTGATGACCCACGCGCCGTTTCTGGAGCTGACCGAGGAAGCATTCGACCGTACGCTGGCCATCAATCTCAAGGGCGCGATGCTCACGGTACAGTCGGTTGAGCCCCATATGCGCTCCGCCGGTCGCGGCAGCATCGTCATGTTCTCATCCATGCTCGCACGCATCACCGGCAGCAATGCCGCGGACTACATCGCCAGCAAGGCCGGCATTCTCGGCTTCGCAAGATCGATCGCGATGGAGCTTGCGCCCGAGGGCATCCGCGTCAACACTATATCACCGGCCAT
>JBFWYV010000241.1:0-8017 GCA_050186055.1 Hyphomicrobiaceae bacterium
AACCGGCAACCGGGTTGCCATTCCCGATCTCGAGATCGCACCCGGAGCGCACACGTGGATCAGAGGTCCCTCGGGTGCCGGCAAGAGCACTTTGGTCAAAGCCATTGCGGGACTGTGGAGTGCCGGCCGTGGCATGCTCCATGTGCCGGCCGATGGCCTGCTGATCGTGCCGCAGCGGACGTATGTGCCGATCGACGGACCTGCTGCGGCGGCGGCCTATCCGCAGGTCGAACCCTGCGCAGGCCATGAAATCGATGCCTCGCTGAGGTCTGTCGGGCTCGACCCGGAAGCGACCGTCAGGTCAGCCGGTCGGTCCTGCAGGCCGCACGGCGATGCATTCGCTCAACCTGCCTCGACACCGCTGTCGGGAGGTGAACAGCAACGGCTGATGCTGGCGCGGCTGCTTGTCCTGAAGCCAAGCTTTGCAATCCTTGACGAGCCGACCAGCGCCCTCGACGAGCAATCCGAGCAGCACCTCTTTGCCACGCTGCAGCCCCTGTTGCCGGAGACGACATTCGTCATCGTGGCGCACCATCGTCCGCTGGGGCTGGGCATTCGTCAGGAAATTGATTTGCGTCCTGCTGCCGAGGACGTCCGCTCGCTGCCGCTGGCTTGATCGCGCGGCCGGTTCACAACCGTGCGCGCCGATCCGGCAGCTATCGGCTCCCAAGATAGAATTCCGCCACTTCCGCAGACTGCCGCATATCGCTCGTCGCGCCTTCAAGGACGATGCGACCGAGCACCAACAGATAACCGCGGTGTGCCAAGTCGAACGCCAGCTCGGCATTCTGCTCCACGAGTACCATCGTGCGGCCAGCCTTGTTCATCCCCTGCAGGGCTTCGAAGACGACATCGACCACCTTTGGCGCCAGGCCGAGGGAGGGTTCATCCAGAAGCAGGACCTCGGGGCGTGCCATTGCGGCGCGGCCGATGGCCAGCATGATCTGCTCGCCGCCGCTCAGCGTGCCGGCGAGCTGAGCGCCGCGTGCGCGCAACACCGGGAAGAAGGCATAGATTTCCTCGAGTCCTTGCTCGATCGTCTGCCGGGAGCGATCCGCGCGGGTGAACGCGCCAATGCGCAGGTTTTCGAGCACGCTCATGCCGGCGAACACCTGGTGCCCCTGAAGAACCTGCGTAACACCGGCACGTACGATTGAATGAGGTGCGGCTCTCGTGATGTCGCGGCCGCCAAATCTTATGGATCCGGCTCTGGCCTCCTTGAGCCCCGATATCGTGCGCAGAAGCGTGGTCTTTCCGGCGCCGTTGGGGCCGATGATCGTGACGATCTCGCCGGGCTTGACGTCGATCGAGAGGCCTTTGAGAACCTCGATGGTGCCGTAATTGACGCTGAGGGAGCGGATCTCAAGCATGGTGCGGCTGCTTTTCCCGCGTGCCGATATAGGCTTCGACAACAGCGGCGTCACCGCGCAGCCCATTTGCCGTGCCGTCATAGATCTTGCGGCCGTGCGCGAGGACGATGATCCGCTCTGCAATGGCAGTGATGAAGCCCAGGTTGTGCTCGACGATCAGGATCGTGTTGCCGCGCTCTACAAGAGCCGCGAGCTTGTCCGCGAAGGCTTCCGTTTCCAACGGGGTGAGCCCGGCCGTCGGCTCATCCAGCAGGATGAGCTTTGTGCCGATGGCAAGGGCGCGCGCAAATTCCAGCAACCGTTGCCCACCGAAGGGCAGGGTTCCCGCCATGCGGTCGGCCATACTCTCAAGGCCGACGAATTCCAATTGCTCCATGGCGGTCCGGCGTAGGCATTTTTCTTCCGCGCCGAACCCCGGCAGGCGGAAGCCTGCGCCAAGAATACCCGCTCGTGCCCGCGTATGAAGGCCCACCATGACGTTTTCAAGAACGGTCAGGTATTCGAAGATGCAGGGGTTCTGGAAGATGCGCGCCAGCCCGAGCCGAGCCCGCTGATACGCCTGTAGGGACGTCACATCCTGACCGTCGAGCCGGATGTGGCCGGAGCTCACCGTCTCCAAGCCGCTGATGAGGTTGAAGGTCGTCGACTTCCCGGCGCCGTTGGGGCCGATAAGGGCGGAGATCGCGCCGCGCTTGATCGTGAAGCTGACGTCACTCACCGCGTGCAGACCGGAGTACCGCTTGTTGACGTTGGCAAGCTCGAGGATGGGCGTGGTGTTAGGCATGTCGATCTGCAAACCGCCCCATGAGCCGCCGCGACTGTGTTTCGATCAGCCCCGCTAGCCCATTGGGCAGGTATTTGAGGACGAGGATGAGAAGCACGCCGAACACCAGCATGTTGTAATTCTGGTACTTGCCGAGCAGGAACGGGAAAACTGTCGTGAAGGCCGCTCCGAGAACGGTGCCCGTGATGCTGCGAACGCCGCCGATCGCGAGGACGACGACGAGCCAGATGGACAGGTCGAGCGTGAAGGTGCCGGGCGAGATATAGGAGACGAAGTGAGCAAACAGGCTCCCTGCCATGGCGCCGGTGACGCCTGTGAGCACGAATATGCGCGTGCGAAGTCCCAGCACGTCGATGCCGAGAACAGAGACGGCGTCGTCCCCGGACTGCAGCGCCTTGAGCGCACGACCGATCCGCGAATTCATGAGATTGCGCGCGAAAAGCAGGCTGATGACGGCGATGGCCCATACCAGATAGTGGTAACTGCGTCCGCTCGAGAACTCGAAGCCGAAAAGGGAGAAGGGCGGGATGCCGTAAATGCCCGTCGGTCCGCCCGTGATGGCGAAGTTCTCGACGATCAGAACGTGGAATATCTGGCAGAAGGCCAGCGTCGCGACCGCAAGGTAGTAGCCCTGCAAGCGCAGGATCGGCGCGCTCAAGGCGTAGGCCGACAATCCGCCAAGCAACGCCGAGCATGCCAGGCCGGCCAGCGGCGGCACGTTGTAGCGCGTGGTCAGAATGCCCGACGTATAGGCTCCGATGCCGTAAAACACCGCCTGAGCAAACGAGAACTGGCCGCCGTAGCCTAGGAACAGAGACAGCCCCACCATAAGAATCACGTAGATGCCGGTGATCACCGACACGCTGGCGTGGAACTCGCTAAGAAACGGCGGCGCCACCAGAAGCGCGATCAGGCCCGCTGTTGCCGGAAGGAAACGCACCGGTGTCGTACCCCTCGCGTCCATCAGTGCTTCGTGATTTTCACACCGGCCAGCCCGGACGGCTTGACCATCAGGAAGACCAGCAGGAGCGCAAGAGCGATGGCGTCACGATAACCGGAGGAGATGAAACCGGAGCTCAGGGATTCCAGCAGTCCGAGCAGGAGGCCGCCGATGAGCGCTCCGGGAACGCTGCCGAGACCTCCCAGAATTGCCGCCGTGAATCCCTTGAGAGTCATGAGGCCGCCCATGTCGTGCGTCGCCATCGCGATGGGCGCGACGAGCGCGCCGCCAAAGCCGCCGATTGCGGCGGAGCAGGCAAACGACAGCAGCATCATGTTGCTGACATTGACGCCCATCGCCGCGGCCGCATCCCGGTTCATCGACGAGGCGAGCATGGCCTGGCCGAGCCATGTCGCCTTGAAGAAGGTGATAAGCAGCCCCATGACCAGCGCCACGCCGCCGGCGATCCAGATCATCTGCGGCAGCAGCGTCGCGCCATGGACAGCAATCGGCTTTTCGCCGGAGAACGCATTGACATGGTGCGGGTCTGCACCCCACAGCAGCAGGGCGCCGGCGTTGAGCACGATGGATGCGGCAAGCGTCAGCATCACGGAGGCGAAGAGGTTTTTATCGTTCTTGAGGCCGTGGATGAGCAGCCGCTCCATCAGCGCTCCGATGAGTCCGACGCAAAGAACTGCCAGAGCGATGCCCGTCAGGAGAGGCATTGCAAGCTGGGTCACAAAGGTCGCCGTCAGCAGCGCCCCCAGCATGACGAAGTCGCCCTGTGCGAAATTGACGATGCCGGTCGCGTTGAAAATGATCGTGAAACCGAGCGCGACAAGTCCGTAAATGCAGCCGAGCGTCAATCCGGAGAACGTGAACTGGAGGATTTGTGCCAGGGTCATGCGCGCTGCGGGCGTCGATCGTTCCGGAGAAAAGTGGCGGGACATCCGGGACGGTGGGCACCGTCCCGGAACACGGAGGATCAGTTGGCCGTCAGGCGGACGGCTTTCTTATCCTTCACGGTAATCATCACCCAGCTCGACGACAACGGCCACTGATTCTTCGTGAAGTCGACGATTGCGCCGGCACCTTCGAAGTCCTTTGTGGTCGCAAGCTGATCGCGCAACGATCCGGGGGTCACCTTGTCTGCAGGGAGAGAGCCGATGGCCTTGGCAACGAGGTTCACTGCGTCGAAGGCGGCGGCATCCCACATGTCGGCCGCAAGCGTGTACTTTTCTTTGTAGCCGTTCACGTAGGCCTGTTGCCGCGGCAGCGGATCGCCGGCAACCAGCGTTGCCGTACCTACAACACCTTCGGATGCGTCACCGGCGATTTCCGGGGTGCTGGCTGCAGCAAAGATCGGGTTGCCGAGCAGCGGCGCGTCGATGCCGATCTGGCGCGCATTCTTTATCGAGATGGCGGCCGTCGGGACGGCTGCCCAGATGGCCACCGCACAAGGCGCTGTCGCCTTGATATTCGTGAGCTGCGGCGTCATATCCTTGTCGCCGTCGTTCAGTGTTTCCTCGCTGACGATGGTGGCGTTGTACTTCTTCGTCATCGCCTTATAGGCATCCGAGGCCTGCACTCCCCACAGACGCGTAAGACGGAGCAGCCCGATTTTCGAGCACTTCTTCTGCTCGACGGAATATTTGACCAGGCTCTCGATCGCGTCGTCATAGTCGGGGATCATAAGAAAGCTGTACTTGTAGCCCTTCTGGACCGGCGTTTTGTTGAAACCGGTCGGGCTGAGGAGCGGCACTCCCTTGCGCTCGGCGATGGCACCGATGGCCATGGCCGTATCGCCGCTGTTGCCACCCACGATGGCGAGGACATGATCCTCGTCGATGAGCTTCAGCACCTTGGTAACGGCGAGATCCGGTTTCGTCTGGTCATCCTCGACGACGAGCTTCAGCGGACGTCCGTGGATACCGCCCTTGGCGTTGATCATCTCGGTGGCAAGCTCGATCGCCTTGATCTGACGCTGCGCCACCGCGCCTTGCACGCCGGTGAGGCCGAGCGAAACACCGATGGTGTAGGCCTTGTCCTGAGCCATGGCTGCGCTGGGAGCCCATGCCAGAAGTGCTGCCGCGGCGATCGATCGAATTGGCGATGCGCGAAGGGATTTAAGCATAGCGCGCCTCCGGAGTGGTGCGGGCACCCTTCAAGCCGGCGGTCCAAGCATCCAGTGTCGTCTTTTCCGCTCCGTAGAACTTCTTCATGTAGGCGAGCGCATGCGCATGCTCGACCTCTTCGGGGCATGAGCAGCAGTCATCAATCACAGTGACGTCATAGCCGCGGCACCAGGCACCCATGACTGTGTGCTGAACGCAGGCGTTCGTCCAGGTACCGGTCACAAAGCAATTCTTGACGTCGAGCTCGCGCAGAATGGAATCGAGCCGCGTATTGTAGAATCCGTCGTAAAGCTTCTTCGGCACAACGTAGTCACGCTCTTCATCAAGCTCCAGTTCGTCGAGCACGTCCGCACCAGCCGTGCCGATGATGCAGTGCGGGCTGGATTGTTTGAAGTGGCGGTCGATGGGGATCTCGGTCTTCTGAAAACTGTCGTTGACGAATACCACAGGTACGCCGGCCTCGCGCGCCGCGCGGCACGCCTTCTGGTTGTTGGCAACCAGCCGTACGATCCCAACCGGTGTCAGAAGGTTAGGTTTTGGTACGAAAAAGTCCTTGAGCATGTCGACGACGAGAAGCGCTGATCTGTTCATTTCGAACCTCATTCTTGACCGACCGTGGGTCGCCGGGAGATCGAAGCGGGAGACGTCGCACCGCTTCGGGCCATCGCCGGCAGTATGAGGGAGACATGGGCGGGCGTAATTACCGGCAAGAACGGGAAGTTACCCTGCGATCCGATTTGTTGCTAAGCTGAGGGACGAGGCAGGGTCGTTCGGGGCTATGAGACAGTCGACGCCACGTATCGCATTTGGCCGCGCCGGCCGCATCGCGCTGCTCCCGTTGGACGGTCCGATAACCGAGCACGCGCATCCGCATGCTCATGTCATTTTCAAGTTCGACGGACCGGATGCCTTTTTTCTGGTCAATGGCCATGTGCTTCCGTTGCGTGACGACACGGTGGTATTTGTAGACCCCTGGGTTCTGCATGCCGGAATAAGCATCGAGGCGTCGGAAACGACCCGCCTTCTGGCTCTCTATATCAACGTGGATGAAGTCGGCGCCGGCGGTGCGATCGGCGCCCTCCCTGGGCGTGTCTTCGAGCATTCTTGCCAGGCGCTGTTGCCCGATCTCCGCGACATGGCTGTCCGGATCGGAGAAGGGATGCTGGCAAGCACGCTTGGAGAGAGCGATGTGGGCGCATTCTTCAGTCAGTTGAAGGAGCGCTTTTGTATGTCGGCCGCGAAGAAGCCGCCGCACCGCATGCTCGATTTCCGGATCCGGCGCGTTCTTCTTCATCTGCACGAAAAGCCGAGCGAGCCCTTGGACGGAGAGACCTGCATCCGTTTGGCCGGCTTGTCGCGCTCCCGTTTCTTCGAGCTGTTCCGCGAGAGCATGGGCGTCAGCCCGCGCGTCTACGCCAACGCATTGCGGCTCGAGAAGGCGATCGAGCAGCTTGTCGATGGAACGAAAGACATCAAGACACTGTCGGAAGATCTCGGCTTCAGTGCGCCACCCCACCTGACGCGGTTTTTTCAGCGACACCTTGGCAGCTCGCCGCGTGAATTCCGACGCGGCTTAATAAGCACTCAGTGAAATTTCTAAACTTGGTGGCTTGGGCTTTCTGTGACGGGCCGTCTCAAAGAAGGTCGGCAAGCATCCGAGCCGCGCGCGACGCGCCATCAGCTTCGACGTTCCGAAAGCCTGATGGCTCGCTCAGGGCAGCAATCATTGCGTCAGCAATCATGTCCGGCGTCGATGTCGCAAACTCCATGCGCTTTCCTGCGCCGTAGCGTTGAAGCCGATGCGCAACGTGGAAATTCTGCTCGAAGTGGTTCCTGAGCGGGAAGTACAGGAACGGTGTCCCGGCGGCCGTCAGCTCCATACACGTGGTCAGGCCGCCCTGGACAACGGCAAGATCGCAGGCCGCCAGGTGCCGGTCGAGGTCAGGCACGAAGGCGCGCACCTCAACGCCCTCCGGCGCGGGTAGCGCGGCCGGATCGATACGCGGCCCTGCCACCATCACCATGCGCAGGTCCGGCAGCCGGGCGTGGACCATCGGCCAGCTTTGCAGAATGCGCCGGATCAGGTGCCCGCCGACGCCGGACCCGCCGACTGTCACGATGCAGATGCGCTCGTCGTGCCGATAGCCGAGCCTCTGTCGCAGCTCGGCGCGCGTGCCGAAGGCCATGGGGTGCTCGCCAATGATATAGCCCGAGAAGTCGAAGTGTCTGGGCACCCAGTCGCGCATGCCGGGCAGGTCCGTCCCGAAGGATAGAGGTGCGATGTCCTCGCGGTTTCCGACAAAGATGGCGCGGTCGCGCACTTGCGGATGGCGCTCGACATGCTCGATCATTTCGGCGTTGTAATCGGCGGCGAGACAGGCCTCATGGGCTCCGCCTGAGGGCATGGGTACGTACCCAACGAAATCGGTGAGCCACGCGAGCTTCGCCGTCTTGAGCTCGGGGTGCTCGTGCCAGTGGTGGTCGACATCCCAGGCCTCGTCCGCGATGACGAGGTCGTAGCCACCCGCCACCACCGCGTCCTGGAAAATCATGAAATTCGCGACCAGGACCTCATCCATCCGGCGGATGGCCTGAAATGCGTTGAGCTCATGCTCGCCCGATTCCAGCTCGATATGACGCGTCTCGCTTGCAAGCCGGCTACTCGACGGATGGATGCGCTCACCGCACGCATCCAGCAGACGCGTGACAGGGTGCTGCGCGAGCCAATCCACTTGGAGATCGGGATGCAGCTTGCGCAATTCGCGAGCGATGGCGACATCTCGTCGTG
>JBFWYV010000242.1:0-7887 GCA_050186055.1 Hyphomicrobiaceae bacterium
CCAAATCCACCACGCCGACGCCGCCGATGCGCGGAAACGCGCCGCCCGACACGAGTCGACGTTGGCCGGTTTCTGAGTTAGGAAGCAGGGATCAGAAAGCCTCCCCAACGCTCCTTCCCAGGATCTCTCCGCGGATATGAAACCCGCCCCCTTCGACTATGTAAGGCCCGCTTCCCTCGATGAAGCCCTTGCCCTGCTCTCCGCCGATCCGGATGCCCGCCCCATAGCAGGCGGACAAACGCTGGTACCGATGATGGCAATGCGACTGGCGCGACCTTCGCGCCTTGTCGATATCGCGCGCATCGATGGTTTGCGCGGCATACGCGAGGACGGGGATGTCATCGCATTCGGCGCAGCCACACGACAGGTGGAAGCCGAGCGCTCGCCCCTTGTCGCCGGCAAGCTCCCGCTTCTTGCGGCGGCGCTGCCATGGGTCGGCCACCCGCCGACGCGCAACCGCGGAACGGTTGGCGGCTCCATCGCCAACGCCGACCCCGCGGCCGAGATCCCGCTGGTACTGACCACCTTGGCCGGCAGCGTCGTGGTGCACGACGGCAAGCAACGTACCGAGATCAAGACCGAGGACCTGTTCCTCGGACCGATGACCACAGCGCTCGCACCCGGCGCCATGGTGATCGAGGCCCGTTTTCCGGTCTGGCGCGAGGCCCGGGTCGGCGTCGGCTTCCATGAGGTCAGCGCCAGGAAAAGCGACTTCGCCTATGTGTCCGCGGCGGCACAGGTCGCGCTCGGCCCCGACGGCAAGTGCATCCGCGCAACGCTGGGCATCGGAGGCGCAACGCCGGTGCCGACGCGGCTCGATGCCGTCGCCAACGCACTGGCCGGCACCGCGCTCTCCAATGCCGACATCGAACGGGCCGTTGCGGGCGCTGCGGGCGACCTTGAGATCATGCACGATGCACACGCCAGCGATGCCTACCGCCGTCGCGTCGCCACCGGACTTGCCATCCGTGCACTGAGCGATGCGCGCGATGCCGCCATCGGCAAGACTGGAGGCCGCTGATGAAAATCGAGCTTTCCGTGAACGGCGAGATTCGCGCGACCGAGGTCGAGCCCCGCATGACGCTGCTCGACTGCCTGCGCGACCAGTTGAGCCTGACCGGCGCCCATACCGGCTGCGAGCACGGCGTATGCGGCGCCTGTACCGTGCTGATCGACGGCGAACCGGTGCGCTCCTGCCTGATGTTTGCCTGCCAGGCCGACGGCTATGAGATCACCACCATCGAGGCGCTCGCTCCCGCCCCCGGCGAGCTGTCGACGCTGCAAGACGCATTCTGCGAGGTGCACGGCATGCAGTGCGGCTATTGCACCCCGGCCATGATCCTGACGGCGCACGCCCTGCTGAAGCACAACCCGTCGCCGTCGCGCGAGGACATCGTCGAGGCCATCTCCGGCAATCTGTGCCGCTGCACCGGGTACGGCCAGATCATCGAGGCGATCGAACTGGCCGCCAAGCGCATGCAGGGTGCCAACGTTCCGGAGAAAGGAGCCGCAGAATGAGCGCTCCCACCGCATACAAATATATCGGCAAGCCGCGCCGCGTGCGCGAGGACCGCCGCTTCGTCGCCGGCAAGGGCAAGTACGTCGCCGACGTCAAGCTGCCCGGCACGCTGCATGTTGCGCTGGTCCCATCCCAGTATCCTTCGGCGCGCATCGTCTCGATCGATGCCGGGGCGGCACTTGCCGTTCCCGGCGTGCATCACGTCATCACCGGCGACGAACTGGCCAAGGCCGTCGAGCCGCTGATGAACGGCCTCAATACGCCGAAGGTGCGGCGCTTCCCGCTCGCGGTCGGACAGACTCGCTATATGAACGAGTGGGTCGCAGCCGTCGTTGCGGACAGCCGCGCCATCGCCGAGGATGCCGCCGAGCTGGTCGAGGTCGAGTACGAGCCTCTCGATTTCGTCGTCGACGCGGAGAAAGCGATCGAGCCGGGCGCACCGCTCGTCCACCCGGAGCACGGCACCAACATCCTGCTCGACAAGACATTCACATGGGGCGACGTCGATAAGGACTTCGCCGCGAGCCCGAACCGGCTCTCATACCGCGCCCAATGGGGCCGCTCATCGACGGTTCCGATCGAGACTTTCGGCGTGCTGGTGTCGTGGGACCCATGGCGCGAGATGCTGGAGGTCTGGGCCTCTATTCAGATGCCCAAGTACTCCGACCAGATTGCCCGCGCGCTGCGCATTCCGGCGAGCCAGGTCCGCGTCTATCAGGATGTCGATGTCGGCGGCAGCTATGGCGTCAAGCGCGGCATCAAGCACACCGTATTGTGCGCCCATCTGTCCCGCATCCTCGGCCATCCCATCCGCCTGATCGAGGACCGTCTGGAGAACATGCGGGCCGGCGATGCGCACGGACCGGACCGCATCTTCGATGTCTCCATGGCGTTCGACAACGACGGCATCATCAAATCGATGCGGATGCGGGCGCTGGATACGGTCGGCGGCTATGCCGGACGCTCGCCATTCCAGCTCGGCAAGCCGATCGGCGCCATCGTCGGCCCCTATCGCATCAACAGCGTCCAATACCGGGCGATGTCGGTGCTGACCAACAAGGCGGTGCAAGAAGCCGTTCGCGGCTTCGGTCAGTCGCCGACCAACTACGCGATCGAAACCGGCCTCGACAAAGTCGCAGCCGCGGTCGGGGTGGACCGCGTCGAGATCCGCCGCCGCAACTTCATCCATAAGGATCAGTTCCCCTATCTGATCCCGTCCGGCACCCGCTACGACAGCGGCGACTACCACGCCGTCGCCGACAAGGTCATGGCCCATGTCGAATGGGACAAGCTGGTGGCCGAACGCGACCGGTTGAGAGCGGAAGGCTGGCTCGCCGGTATCGGCATTTCCTCCTGCCTCGAACCTTCGGGCGGCAACTCGTCGTTCGAGCCGCTGCTCAATCCTGCCAACACCACCACCACGTGGATGGACTCGACCCGCATCGCCGTCGACGGCGTCGGCGCCATCACCGCCACCCTCCACACGACGTCGTCCGGCCAGGGTCATGAGCAGCTCGCGGCCACCGCCATCGCCGAGGTGCTGGAGGTCGATCCCGACAAGATCCGCATCGTCCGCACCGATTCACAGACCAGCCTGCCGTCGAACTCCCCTGTCGGCAGCCGCATGGCGATCATGCTGGGCGGGGCCTGCTTCAATGCAGCCGGCAAGCTCAAGACCAAGTTGATGGCGATCGGCGCCAAGCGCCTGGGCAAGCCCGTTTCCGAAGTGGAGTACAAGGAAGGCCGCATCCTCGACCGTGAGACCGGCAAGGCTGTCGAGTGGATGGACCTCGTCAATATCGGTCATCGGCATTTCCACGAGTTGCCCGAAGGCATGGAGCCGGGCCTCGCGGTATCCGCAGTCTACCAGGTCCCGACCGGCGTCGAACTCCCGAAGGATGACAAGGTGCAGATGTACCCGTGCCATTCCTTCGAGTTCCATTGCATCCTGATGGCGATTGATCCGGTCACGGCCAAGCCCGAGATCCGCCGCTACGTCATCGGCCATGACTGCGGCGTGCAGATCAACCCGCACATCGTGAAAGGCATGACGCTCGGCGGCATCGCGCACGGCATCGGCGCCGCGCTGCTGGAGGAGTTCGTCTACGACGCCGAAGGCCAGATGATGAGCCAGTCGCTGATGGACTACCTGCTCCCGTCAACGCACGAAGTGCCGCATGTCGAGATCGTGCACCATTGCACGCCCTCGCCATTCACGGTGTTCGGACAAAAGGGTTCCGGCGAATCCGGCTATCTCGGCGCACCGGCTGCGATCTCCGGTGCGATCCACGATGCCGTCTCTCATCTCGGCATATCTTTCACCAAGCTGCCGATCCGCATCTCGGCGATCGGCGATGCCATCGCCTCGGCCCAGACCAAAGGCTGATTCAACAGGAGCCCGCATGATCATCGACTGCCACGCCCACCTGATCCCAGCCAGCCTGCTGGAGCAGGTCAAGAAGGACGCCGCCAAGTTTCCCTCCGTGAAGCTCAATCCGGTCGGCGAAAGCGTCGGCTTTCAGTTCGCGTCCTCCAAGCCCACGCGGCCGGCTGCGAAGGGTCTCTACGATCTCGCCGCGCGCCTGGCCTGGATGGACAAGAACGGCATCGACCGTCAGGTCTGCGGCGGATGGCTCGACATGATGGGCAACGAGCTCCCGATCGAAGAGGGTGAGCGCTGGAACCGGATTGCCAACGAGCACATGATGTCGGTGGCAAAATCCGAAAGCCGCATCATTCCGCTCGCGGCATTGCCGATGCAGGACGGCGCGCGCGCGGCCCAGGTGCTGAAGGACGCACACGCGGCCGGCTACAAGGGCGCCATGATCGGGACACAGCCGAAGGGTGTCGGCGGCGTCCTCGACGATCCGTCGCTCGACGTGTTCTGGAAGACGGCCGACGACCTTGGCACCGTGATCTTCTTCCACCCGGTGTTCGAGTCGGGCGACAACCGCGTGCATGACTACGGCATGGCCAACGCCATCGGCCGCATCACCGACACGATGATCGCACTCGGCCGGCTGATCTACGCGGGGCACGTAATCAAATACAAGAATATCAAGTTCATTGCCGGCATCGGCGGCGCAGCGCTGCCCTACATCGCCGGCCGGCTCAGGCGCAACTACGCCGTCGAGCAGGGCAAGGTCGCGGATCCCGACGCCTCGCTCGCGGCCCTGTGGTACGATGCGCTGGTGCAGGACGTGGGAACGCTGAAGTTCCTGGCATCCAAGGTCGGTAGCGACCGGATCATGCTGGGTTCGGATATGCCGTTCCCGATCGGCGACCTCGACCAGCCGAAGAAGCTGATTGCCGACGCCGGCTTCTCCGCCGACGAAGCCGCCTCGATCAACGGCGGACTGGCGGCGAAGCTGTTTGCTTGAGGAATGGGCGCGGTCGGGGCCTCATGGCGCGGGAACCCGATCGTCCATCTCCAACCAATCGATGAAACGAGCACGACATGACGACAAAACGACCCTACCGCGATCTGCATGAGCACCTCGACGCGCTGCGCGAAAAGGGACTGCTCGTCACCGTCGACCGCCGGATCGACAAGGACAGCGAGATGCATGCGCTGGTGCGCTGGCAATTCGTCGGCGGGCTGGCCGAGGCCGAGCGCAAGGCGTTCCTGTTCACCAACATCGTCGACGGCAAGGGCCGCAAGTACGACATACCGGTGGTGGTCGGCGCACTCGCCGCCAACCGTGCCGTGTACAGCGTCGGCATGGATGCGCCGGTCGAGGAGATACAGGCCAAATGGGATCGCGCCATCGAGAAGCCGATCCCGCCGGCCATCGTCACCGAAGCGCCGTGCCAGGACGTCGTCATCACCGGCAGCGACCTGATCGGCGAAGGCAAGGGACTCGGGCTGCTCCCGATCCCGATTTCCACGCCCGGTTTCGACAGCGCCCCGACGCTGACCGCCGCCAACGTCACCACCAAGAACCCAGAGACGGGCGTGCAGAACTCCGGCACCTACCGCGGTGCTCTGAAAGCCTCCAACCGCCTCGTGGTGCGCATGGCCACGCGCGTCGGCGGTGCCGAAGGCTATCTGCACTACAAGATGCACAAGCAGCGCGGCGACAAGGAAATGCCCTGCGCAATCGTGCTCGGCGCACCGCCCTATGTGATGTTCATGGGGCCGCAGAAGCTGCCGCTCGGCGTCGACGAGATCCCGGTGGCCGGCGGGCTTGCCGGCGCACCGATCCGCATGGTCAAGGCCAAGACCGTCGACCTGATGGTGCCGGCCGAGGCCGAGGTCGTGATCGAGGGCATGATCGACACGGAGTACGTGGAGCCGGAAGCGCCGTTCGGCGAAAGCCACGGCCACGTCGCGCTGGAAGAGTTCAACATGCCGATGCGCGTCACCGCGATCACGCATCGGCGCTCGCCCATCATTCCCTCCTATATCAGCCAGGTCGCGCCGTCCGAGTCGAGCGTCATCAAGCGCGTGGCCTACGAGCCCCTGTTCCTCGCCCACCTGCGCGACGACATGAACATCAAGGGCGTCAAGCGCGTCTCCCTGCACGAGCCGCTGACGGGCCTGCTGCGCCTGACGATCGTCACCTGCGAGCGCGGCATGGTCGACACCGAGGTCTGGCGCGCCTTGTTCGGCGCGGCCTTCTTCAAGGGCGACTGCGGCAAGATCTGCGTCGCGGTCAATGACGACATCGATCCCGACAACATGGATGCGTTGTGGTGGGCGATCGCCTACCGCTCCAATCCGGTCCATGACGTCAAGACCGTCGAGCGGCGCGGCCAGGGGCACGGCCCCAAACGCGAGCATGTGGCGGAGCGCGATTCGACGCTGCTGATCGATGCCACGATGAAATCGCCGATGCCGCCGCTGGCGCTCCCCAAGCAGCCTTATATGGAGCGCGCCCTCGACATCTGGAAAGAGCTTGGCCTGCCTGCGCTGCGTCCGCAGCCGCCGTGGTTCGGCTACTCCCTCGGCGACTGGCACGAAGAATGGGACAAGGCAGCCGCGCGCGCGGTGGCCGGCGACTGGGAAGAGAACGGCCGCATCAGCGAGCAGAAAAAGCGCAAGGGACTCGTGCCGGAAACGAAGTTCCGTCCTGATTCCGACTCAAACGAGTGATTATCGACGTCGTGTGTGGTGGACAGGAGCTAGTGTCCATATACACACGATGGTAACAGGACTTTGTTTCGCCAAATCACCGACGCATTGGTAGACAGCAGCAAACCTCAACCGGCGCCCATCACCGTCGTACGGATGCGATGCGCATGAGCACAAGACGCTGACAATGCTGAAGAAAAATCGTTCGACTGGGAAGCCGTCACGGGCAAAGGCGGATCTGCGCGCGAGTGCGTCGAGACGCGCGTTTCTGGCCGGCGCAGCCGGCGCCGGCACGCTGGTGGGCACGCATCGGGCGTGGGCGCAATCCTGGCTCGAGAGCCTGCAGGGGTTTGGCTACACGCCGCCACGGCCCCGTGCCGCACCACGCGTCGTTCCCGAGATCAATGACCTTCGCCGCGACAAGATCCCGTGGCGCAGCGACGAGATGCTGTCGATGGTCGCAGCAGCGATCAACCGCTATGAGCGGATCGTCGAGTCCGGCGGCTGGCCCCCCATCCGCAAGGGCCGCATGCTGCGGCTCGACGACGAGGACGAGCGCATTCTCGCGATCAAGCGCCGGCTGGCCATGAGCGGTGAGCTGAGCGCTGCGCCATCCTACTTCTCCTACGCCCGGTTCGATGAACGTCTGGAAGACGCCGTCCGCCGGTTCCAGGAGCAGTTCGGTCTGCGCGTCACGGGTCGGGTCGACCAGCCGACGCTGGGCCAGCTTGCGGCTCCCGCAGCGGCACGCCTGCATCAGCTCCGCGTCAATCAGCGCCGCATTCAGACGCTGATGCAGGGGCGCATGGAGGACCGCTACGTTCTCGTCAATGCCGCGGCCTACCAGCTCGAGGCGGTGGAAAAATACCAGGTCGACCGTCGCCATCGCGTTATCGTCGGCAAGCCCAATCGCCAGACGCCCGAGGTCAAGGCGACCATTAGAGCGCTGAACTTTTTTCCGTACTGGCACGTCCCCGACAGCGTCGCCAATCTCGACTTGATCCCGCGCCTGCGCAAGGAGCCCGAATACCTGCAGCAGGAGCACATCCGGGTCTATTCGACATCCGGGCAGGAGCTCGATCCTCGCGACATCGACTGGAATCAGGTCGATGCCGGCAAGGTCAGGTTCAAGCAGGATCCCGGCCCGTGGAACGCACTCGGTCTCGTTCGCATCGACATGCCCAATGCCGAGATCGTCTTCATGCACGACACGCCGATGAAGCCGCTGTTTGCCCAGCGCGTGCGGCCGTTCAGCGCCGGCTGCGTGCGCGTGCAGGATGTTTTCAAGCTGGTG
>JBFWYV010000243.1:0-7877 GCA_050186055.1 Hyphomicrobiaceae bacterium
CTGCTCGAAGATCTGCACATCGTGTCCCGCACGCAGTAGACAGCAGGCTGCGGTGAGTCCGCCGATGCCCGCTCCAGCAATCAGTATGCGTTGAGGCGCTGTCATCTTTCATCCTTCTGCTTCGATGTGCTGCCGTCTCGCAGCGCGGCCACAAGGCCTTTCGTAGATCCGTTGAGCGCATCCGCCGGTGCCGATCCATCCAGCACCGGCTCCAGCGCAATCGCCAGCTCCTTGCCGAGCTCGACACCCCACTGGTCGAACGCATTGATGCCATGGACCGCCGCCTCCACGAAGACGCGGTGCTCATAGAGCGCGATCAACTGGCCCAGGGTGAACGGATCGAGCTGATCGAGCACGATCGTAACCGACGGCCGGTTGCCGGGGAACGTCTTGTGCGGAGCGAGCCGCTTCGCGTCTTGCTCGCTTTTGCCCTGAGCCATCATCGCTGCTGTCGCCTCTTGCTCCGTGCGCCCCAGGGCAAGCGCTTCCGATTGCGCCAGGCAGTTCGCAACCAGCAGGCGATGATGATTATTCAGATGCGGCTCGTGCCCCCGCGCTGCCACGATCAGCTCGGCAGGAACGGTCTGCTGCCCTTGATGCAGGAGCTGAAAGAACGAGTGCTGTGCATCCGTGCCTGCTGCACCCCAGACCACGGCACCGACGGCGCGCTCGACTGGATGGCCGTCGCAGTCGACCTGCTTGCCGTTGCTCTCCATCTCCAGTTGCTGCAGGAACGCCGGGAGCTGAGCAAGCCGCTGCGCATAGGGAACGACGACGCGCGATGCATAATCGCAGACGGCCCGGTGCCAGACGCCGATCAGCCCCAGCAGCATCGGCAGATTCTGAGCAGGCGCCGCCGAACGGAAATGCTGGTCCATGTCGTGTCCGCCGGCCAGGAAGCGATCGAATTGCGCGCGTCCGATCGCGATCATCAGCGGCAACCCGATCGACGACCAGACGGAATACCGGCCTCCGACCCAATCCCAGAACCCGAACACGCGCGATGGCGCGATGCCGAAAGCGCCGGCTTTCTCCGGAGCAGCCGAGATCGCCGCGAAATGATCTGCGATCGCTGCTTCGCCCAAGGCTTCCGCCATCCATGTGCGGGCGGTGGCGGCGTTGGTCATGGTCTCCACCGTGGTGAAGGTCTTCGAGGAGATCGTGAACAGCGTCGTCGCCGGATCAAGGCCCGCAAGCGTGTCGCACAGATCGGCGCTGTCGACGTTGGAGACGAAATGGACGCGGGGCCCGTCGTGATACGGTGAAAGCGCCCGCGTCGCCATCGACGGCCCCAGGCTGGACCCGCCGATCCCGATGTTGACCACGTCGGTGAAGACTGCGCCGCCGCTGCCCCGGGCGCTGCCCGTGCGGACGGCTTCCGCAAAATCCCCCGCCCGCCGGCGCACCTCCACGACGCCAGCCATGACGTCCTGGCCATCCAGGATGACCCGGGCTGTCGAGGGATTCCGCAAGGCGACGTGAAGGACGGCCCGCCCCTCCGTCGAGTTGATCTTCCTGCCCGCAAACATTGCATCGCGATGCGCAGCGACGCCGGTCGCCTCGGCGAGCCGCAGCAGGCGCCCGACAGCGTCGGCGTCGAGCCCGGTCTTCGAGAAATCGAGCAGCATCCCGCCGTGGCTTGCCGACAGGCGGGCGAACCGGTCCGGGTCGGCCGCGAACAAGTCTCGCAGGCTGATCTGCTCCAGTTCGCGGCGCTTGTCGTCCAGCGCATCCCAGGCGGACCGAACGGCAGGGGTCATCGTCATCTCTCCACGCACTGCTGGAAAGCAGCAATGGCGTGGACTGCGGCGCCGATCAAGCCCCTGCTGGACAGGTCTGGCGTCGAACGGGCGTCCTGGGGGTGCCCAAGCGCCTTGGGCGGCCGCCGTCAGCGCTTTTCGCGGCGGATCTGGTCGATACAAGCCAGGATGCTTTTGCGCTCCGGCAACGCCTCGTCGACCAACGAGGCGCGGAAATGGCTTTCCCGGGCGACCTTCAATTGCTCGTCGATGAATTCGGCCCACATGACGCGCCGCAGAACGCGGTTGTACGTCTCGAAGTTTGAGGTGCCAAGCCGCACTGTTTTTCCCTCCGATGATCAATCCCGTCCGGATCGACGCATTGAGGTTACCAACGGCGGATTGAGTTTGCCTTGCTCAGTCTTCTAAAATTTTAGGCAGTTCCTGGCCAGACCGCCGCGAAGACAGGCCGCGACATTATAGTTGTGTCAATGATTGTTACCAAGTTCCCGCTCGGAGCACCCCATGCACAAGATCAGGATACCCCAGCCGCGATTGATCGCGTCTTCTCTTGTCGCGACAGTCTTTCCGACTTCAGACCAGAAGAGATATCGGAATCATAGTGTTGCTAGGTCTCGGCGTCGGCAAGGCTGTTCAGCGAATCGATCACCCAATCGATGCGGTTGACGACCTGCTCGTGCTGGGTACGGAGGTGCTCGATCTCGCGGCGCGCAGACCGCAGCTCCTCCCTCAGACGTTCGCACTCGCGCTGCAAGGCGGCAGGGTCGGGATCGTTGTTGCGTGAGAACCCGGCAGCGCGTGTTCTCCCACGTGCTGTAGCTTGCTTTTTCTGCTGCCCTTTGCGCTGAGCCATGGAACCGCCGCCTCGGACCTGTTCGCGCCCGAGCCCCCTCGTTGCGACAGATCGTTCAATTTCGATGACCATAGGTGCGCCTGGTTTGAGCCGTCAACTCACGTCCAGTTACGGCAAATCAGTCAAAAGTGCTGTCTTGGTTTTGCCTGCAGGCCCGTCGTTCACGCTATGGTCCTGCTGAGATTGACAGCTACGAAGCCGCACAACATTGATGCTGCGGGATTCTAGGCCGATTCGGCGCAATGTCGCAAAACACAAGCGTTGCCACGAGGGGCTGCGAGCGCCACATTCAGGGATGTAGCGTGGTGCAGGTCTGGCCTTGAGAACGCCGATGCTGATCGAATCAAGGAGACAGGAAGGATGACAGTTCGGGTTGCAATCAATGGGTTCGGGCGGATCGGCCGCAACGTGCTGCGCGCGATCGTCGAGGCAAATCGCGAGGACATCCAGGTCGTTGCAATCAATGACCTGGGGCCGGTGGAGACCAACGCTCATCTTCTGCGTTTCGACTCCGTGCACGGACGCTTTCCCGGAGAGGTCAAGGTCGAGGGGGATACGATCGACGTCGGCACGGGTCCGATCAAGGTGACCGCGATCCGCAATCCGGCCGAACTTCCGCACAAGGCGATGGGCGTGGACGTCGCGCTGGAGTGCACGGGCATCTTCACCAGCAAGGAGAAGGCGGCAGCCCACCTCGCAGCCGGCGCCAAGAGCGTGCTGGTTTCCGCGCCTGCCGACAACGCCGACCTGACCGTGGTGTTCGGCGTCAATCATGACAAGCTGACGAAGGACCACAAGGTCGTCTCGAACGCTTCATGCACGACGAACTGCCTGGCGCCCGTCGCCAAGGTACTCAATGATGCGATCGGCATCGACACCGGGTTCATGACGACGATCCATTCCTATACCGGTGACCAGCCGACGCTCGACACCATGCACAAGGATCTGTATCGCGCGCGAGCGGCTGCGCTGTCGATGATCCCGACGTCCACCGGCGCCGCCAAGGCGGTCGGCTTGGTGCTGCCCGAGCTCAACGGCAGGCTGGACGGCACGGCGATCCGTGTCCCGACCCCCAACGTGTCGGTGGTCGATTTCAAGTTCGTCGCCAGACGCGAGACGACGAAGGACGAGGTCAACGCCGCGATCAAGGCGGCGGCGGCACAGCAGCTCAAGGGCGTGCTTGGCGTGACCGATCAGCCGAACGTCTCGACGGACTTCAATCACGACAGCCGTTCGTCGGTGTTCCATCTCGATCAGACGAAGGTGCTGGACGGTAAGCTCGTCCGCGTCCTGTCGTGGTACGACAACGAGTGGGGCTTTTCGAACCGCATGGCGGATACCGCCGTGGCGATGGGCAAGCTGCTCTGAGGCGCATCGCCGGCATCGCAGCCGCTGGATGGCTTTGCAACACAAAGAATTGAGCCGGCCAGGAGACGCTGCTGGCCGGCTTTCCTGTGTGCGCCCTGTGGCTATGGATCGACAACAGTGGCGTCGGCGTCTACCACCGTCGAAGCACGCTGATGCGACCGAGAGGACATGGGCGATGGTACAGCCGGATGGCGGCGAGGGACGTTCGTTGTTCGTCACCACGCGCGACGGGCTCAGGCTTCACGCGCGCGTCCATGAGGCGCCGGGTTCGATGGCGAGGCCCGTACTGTGTCTGGCTGGGCTCACCCGAAACAGCCGCGATTTCACGGTTCTGGCGAAGGCCCTCGCATCGGGCGATGAGGCGCGAACGGTCTATGCGCTCGATGCGCGTGGCCGGGGCCTGTCGGAGCGCGATCCCGATTGGAAGAACTACAACGTCCCGACCGAGACGCAGGACGTCGTCGATTTTGCAGCGGCAGTCGGCCTGCACGGGGCGCACGTCGTCGGGACGTCGCGTGGCGGTCTCGTCGCCATGGTGCTGGCGGCCGTCCAGCCGGCCGTCATCGGCTCGGTCGTGCTCAATGACATCGGGCCGGTGATCGAGCTCGACGGGCTGACGCGCATTGCAGGCTACGTGGGGCGCGTGCCGGTTCCGGTCACCTGGAAGGAGGCGGCAGAGACTGTCGCGGCGCTCAATCGGCGCTCGTTTCCGGCAGTGCCCGAAGCCCGGTGGGAGGAGGTCGCCCGCGCCTGGTTCAACGAAAACAACGGAAAGCCCACGCTGGGCTACGATCAGGCGTTGTCCCATACGGTGTCCGTCAGCAGCGCGAAAGTTCCCGACCTTTGGCCGCAATTCACCGCTCTCGGCCGCGTGCCGATGCTTGCGATACGGGGGGAGAATACGGACATCCTGAGTGCGGAGACATTTGCCGAAATGCAGCGGCGACATCCGGCATGCGCCAGCCTCGTCGTTCCCGGCGAAGGGCATGCGCCGCTGCTGATGGATGATCGATCGGTTGGAGCGATCAAGCGCTTTCTTGCGGCGGCCGACCGCAACGAACGCATCGGGCGCCGCGATTTAGCATCCGGGCGGGTTTGAGGCGCGCTATCCGGTGACGTGAGCGGGCTCAGGCCGTCAGGTCCGCGAACCGCCGGCGATGGACCGCGGCGTTGCCGAGCCAGGCCGACAGCCACATGGCACGCTTGAGGTACAGGCCGGCATCATGCTCGTCGGTGAAGCCGATGGCGCCGTGCAGTTGAATGGCCGACTTGGTGACCGACAGGGCGGCATCGGCGGCGTGAGCCTTCAGTGCCGATGCCATGGACGGGAGGATCGCGTCACCCTGGGCGGCAAGCTGGAACAGCAAGGATCGAACGCTGACGATGTGGGTGAAATCGTCCACGGCCCGATGCTGCAGCGCCTGGAAGCTGCCGATGGGACGGCCGAATTGCTTTCGGGTCCTCAGGTGTTCCAGCGTCATGTCCAGGGCGGCTGACATGACGCCCAGCAGTTCGGCCGAGGTCGCCACCAGCAGCCGGGTCACCAAACGGTCGGTGGCCTTCGATGCCTCTCGGCCGTGCGCCAGAATGTCGGCAGTACTCGCTCCGTCGAGCGAGATCGTGCCGCGGGGACGGCTGTCGACGGTTGCGTTGTCGCTCACGTTCACGCCGGGAGCGCCGGTGCGGACATGGCACAGAACGGCGCCGTCGTCCGTGGCGGCTGGGATCAGATAACCGTCCGAAGACTTGCCTACCGGCGCGTCATCGATGCTGCCTTCGAGGCGGATTGTGCTTCCATCAATGCGTGTCGCTTTGACAGGCCGCCCCTCGATGCTGAGGGCCGGTGCGACGATCGCGTTGCCCGCGAGGATCTGTTCGCAGAGTTGCGCTGCGCCGGGAAACTGGTTGCCTTCGGCGATTGCTGCCGCCGCAACCGTTGTCGCTGCCAATGGCTCGGGCGCGAGCGCGCGGCCGGTCTGCTCCAGGACGATCGCCAGTTCGTAAAGGCCCAATCCGATGCCGCCGGCCTCGGGCGCGACCAATATCGATAGCCAGCCTTCTTCTGCCATTTCGCGGTGGACGGATCGGTCGAATCCGTCGGTCGTATCCCGCAGGCTCCGTGTGCGCTTCACGCCGCCGTGACGCGAAAGGAACTTTGCGGCGCTGTCCTGCAGCATGCGCTGCTCATCCGACAACAGAAGGTCCATGTGTGCGTTTCCCTCGGATCAGCCCGGCAGGCCGAGTACGCGCTTGGCGAGCACGTTGCGTTGAATCTCGCTGGATCCGCCGTAGATGGTGGCGCGCCGCGATTGCAGGAAAATACGGGTGACATCGATGTCGCCGCCGGCAACCGGGACGCGGCCCCAGTCCGCCCCGCTGGCTCCGGCGGTCTCGATCAGCAGATCGGCCGCCTCCTGCAGGTTTGCCGTGCCGACGAGCTTCATGGTGGAGCCTTCCGGACCAAGCTCGCGGCCGTTCGAGATCAGGTCGACGGCGTGCCAGAACATTGCGGCTTGAGCGGTGATGCGGATCTGGAGACCGGCAAGACGGTCCTGAAAGGCCGGATCGCGCGCCATGCCGTTGGCTTCGGCAAGCGCCGCTATGCGATGGGCCACTTCCAGCGAGAATTGCGGGTTGGAGGTGAACAGCCGCTCGTTGGCGAGCAGCGCGGTTGCAACTTTCCAGCCGCCGTTCAAGTCGCCGACGAGGTTTTCTTTCGGCACCGGGACATCGTCGAGGAAAATCTCGGAGAATTCGTCGTCATCGGCGATGTTGACGATCGGCCGAACCGTAATGCCCGGGGTCTTCAGATCGATCAGCAGGAAGCTGATGCCGGCATGCCTGGGTTGCGCGTCCTTGTCCGTGCGCACGAGCGTGAACATCCAATCCGCATAGTGCGCCCAGGTCTGCCAGATCTTGTGGCCATTGACGATGAACCGGTCGCCGTCGAGGCGGGCATGGGTGGTCAGGCTGGCGAGATCGGAGCCGGCGCCGGGCTCCGAGTAGCCTTGCGCCCAGATCACGTCGCCGGTCAGAATAGGCGGCAGATGGCGCGCGTGCTGCTCGGGCGTGCCGTAGCGCATCAGGATCGGGCCCAGGTGATTGAGCCCCTGGACGGGAAGTTGCGGCGCGGAGAGGCGGGCGAGTTCTTCGGTCAGGATGATCTGCTGCGGGAGGCTCGCGCCCATGCCGCCGAACTTTCGCGGCCAGTGCGGAGCGATCCAGCCGCGGCGGGAGAGCGCCTTGTACCACGGCATAAGGATCTCGGGCGGCGGACGAACCGTCAGGCCCCTGATTTCTGCCGGCATATTGTCTTCCAGCCATTGGCGAACTTCGGCACGGAAGGCGCAATCGTCATCCGTGTCCTGGCGAAACCTTGGGCTGAACATCAACTGACCTTTCTGCTGTGCTGGCCGCAACGTTTTGCGGTTCACCGCGTGATGATCTTTTGCTTTGTCGTGCCTATGCGCCGTCCTGTTCACTCGAGGCTGCGAACGCCGGCGCCGTTGCGGCATCAGCCGCAGAGAGCGTTGATCTCCTTATCCAGGATGCGCCGCGCCAGATCGCGCGTCGTCGGATCCGGCGACAGAATCTGGCGGACGATCAATCCGTGTGCGATCAGCAATAACCGTTCCGCTTCCATCTCACTATCGAGGTCCGGACGGAAAATGCCCTGCTCGATCCCGTCGGCTATGAGCTTCGCCCAGAAGCTGCGCTGCCGTTCGAACCGTTCGGCCTGGCGCCGGCGCATGTCCTCATCGCGAGTGCTGCGCGCAGTATAGTTGATCCAGAAGCGCCAGAAGCGATCGGAGGAGGTGCGGAACACATAGCCGCCCATCAGTCTGCCGAGCTGAGCGATCGGTGATCCCTCATAAGATTCCCAATCGTCGGGCAGC
>JBFWYV010000244.1:0-7818 GCA_050186055.1 Hyphomicrobiaceae bacterium
GCAATGCGCGACCAGACGGCGCCCGATCGTCCTTGCCCTGCAGCGCGGCGTTCGGGCCGTACATCTCGATCTCGTTTTTGGCCTCCTGCAGCATGCCGAGTTCGGCCGCGAGCTGGTCTTCGTTTTTCAGGACCTCCAGTTCGGCCATCGGGTTTTTTTCGACCCAGCCGTCGACACGGGCGAGCTGGCCGCGCGCTTCCTCGACGTCGTCGACTGCGTCCTTGTCGGCAATGACGGTCCGCTGGCTGAGCCGGTGCAGCGCTTTCGAGCGGCGCTTGTTGACCTCGTCTTGCGCGCCGATCATCTGGCGCACCAAGCCATAGCGGTTGTTTTTTCGATCGACGAACGACGACGCCAGGAACAGCGGACACCATGACTGCCCGTCCTGGTCGACAAACGGGACCCGGATGCCCTCGAGCTTGCCGCCCTTGGTGAACGTGGCGTGATACCACTGGCCGTTGACCGTGTAATACATCTGCACGATGCGCACGCGGTTCCGGCCCTTGCCGCTCACCCACTGTTTCCAGGCCGGACGGTCCTCATAGGTGTCCGACAGGCTGGCCTCGTTGGTGCAGGTGCGCTCCAGCGCCTCCAGTTGCGCAGGCTCACTCCACCGCGCCTGCGCCTCGGATTTGTCCAGCCAGACGATGCCGCCTTTGTATCGAGCATCATCGAAATCGTGTTTGCGCGAATGCGGATCGAAAAACAGCCGGTCCCAATCCCAGCCGATGGCCTCGATCTCAGCATCGTTACCGTTCGGCCGGATCGCCAGTTCGATGCCGCCCATACCCTCGATCAGCATGTATTCCCAGGCCTGGGAAAAACAGTCCTTGAGCCCGCTGTCGTCCTCGACAAATCGGAGGCTATCCGTACACGCCTCCGCCGATCCCTCGTCCTGCGGATTGCGCGGGAATGCACGCGGATCGGTGCGGTTCTCGGCCTCATAGCCGATCAGGTAGTTGATCTTGGGCTGGATGCGGTTGAGGATCACAACCGGCTGGCCGCGCGCCTCCAGGGTCTTGATCTCCCGTTCGGTCAGCTGTTTGTGATCGTAGTAGTCGCGATCACGCTCGGCCAGCCGGCGCGCATCCTGACTCGCCTCCTCGGCATCCTCGTACCACTGCACCAGCGTTTCGATCGGCAGCGGGTCGTCCCCTTTGACGCCCATCGAGGGCGGCTCTTTTGCTTTGGCCCCCTCTTTGTCCAGCAGATCGTCTAGGCCGTTTTCCAACTGTGCGCTGCCTCTCGCTCACGTGCGTAGGCCCGCCGCCATCGGTCAGCGGGCGTGTCCTGTTGCCTTTTGATCGTCGCGCCCGTCATGGTGTCGAGCAGGCGGCCGATCAGCCCCAGTGCGTCGACCATGTCGTCGTGTTTGCCGGCCGGGAACACCAGCAACTCGGCCAGCAGATCCTCAACCCAGGGCGCGCCATGCGGCAGGTAGACCATGCCCATGGCGGCCCGGCCCTGAAACGCGCGGGCGCGGGTCGGTTTGTCCGCGACGGAGGCAAACTGCTCGCGCCGACAAAATACCCGGCGCTCCCGCATCCGCTTGACGATGAACGGATCCAACGAGTTGAGGATCTGCCCTTTCTCCTCGGCCCAATTCAGTGGTTTATGAATCTCGATGAGGTTCAGGAACTGCTCGACCCAGACATCCGTCTGTTTCTGGCCCCGCCACATGTCGACGACGTAGATATTGCCCTGCAGATCGACACCCACGACGATATGCACGGTGTAATCGCCGCCGCCGTCCTTGACCGCGTAATCGCTCGCCCCGTAGAAGCGCAGCCCGGCTGGCAGGCGGTCGTAGAATTTGAACCAGTCGCGCTGGAAAAAATCGCCATCATCCGGCGTCGGGCGCTGCTGATAGAGCGCGGTCCACTCGCGTGACGGCAGAACACCACGGATGCGCTCCAGGGCCTCGATCGGGTAGAACTCCGGCCATAGGGCTTGGCCGTGTTCGTCGATCGCTGGCAGCTCCAGCTTGACCCACTGGTCGCCGCCGCGCTTCTCCTCATCGATCAGGCGGCCCGAGAGATCATCCTCGTGCCAGCGGGTCTGAATGACGATGATGCGGCCGCCGGGCGCGAGGCGCGTATAGGCGGTCGACGTGTACCATTCCCAGACTGTTTGACGCCGGACCTCACTATCGGCGTCCGCGCGGTCTTTGAGCGGATCGTCGATCAGGAATATATCGGCGCCGCGTCCCGTAACGGCTGTGCCAACACCAGCGGCAACATAGGCGCCGCCATGATTGGTGTTCCACCGCTCCTGCGCTTTGCTGTCCTCAGCGAGCGCGACGTCCGGGAATACATTGTGGAATTCCGGTGTGCGGACGATGTTGCGCACATCGCGGCCGAAATCCCGGGCGAGGTCTATATTGTAGCTCGCGCCGATCACATTGAGGCGCGGATTGAGCCCCAGGAACCAGGCGGGCAGACGCCGGCTGGCGAGTTCCGATTTCCCGTGCCGCGGCGGCATGTTGATCATCAGGCGGTCGATGTCGCCCCTGACGACAGCCTCCAGATGATCGGCGATCAGCTTGTGGTGCGCAGCCGCGACGTACTGCGGATAGGTATACTCAGTGAATGCGAGCAGGCTCTTGCGGGCTGTTCTCCGTCTCAGCAGTTCCTGCGCTGCTTGCTGAGGCGATACGCTCGAGTTCGGGCTCGGTGAGTGTGGACGCGTCGCGGTTGTCATCCTGGCTCATTTCGACAGCAGCGAGACGAGGATGCACGTAGGGGGCGGCCATCGCGGCGTATTTGGCGGCGTCGTCGTATTGTTTTTTGTCCCAGGCCTGCCGCATCAGATTGACCATGACCTCGAGCGGACTCACGCCGTCTCGCAACGCCTGCGCTGCAATCTCCCGCCGAATCCCACCGACTTTGTTGCGGCTCCCCTTCGGGCGGCCGGCCCCTTTTCTTGCACCGCCTCTCGCCATTGCTGCTACTCGCTAATTTTTTCAGACGCTTTGTGTTTACGGGCTTTCCCGGCCTCTGTTGATTTCCTCCTCCCAGTCTCTGAATTGCTGTTTGATTTCGTCGATCTGGGCGTCGGAGGGATCAAAGGGGCAGCGGATGGATTTGGAGAGAGACTGGCTGGTCCAGTCTGAGCCACCGGCTGTATGGATCGTCATATTGATCCAGTAGTGCTCCTCATTGGCGGCATGGGAGACGGAGACGCCCTCCAGGCCGAGACGCTGGAGGATTGAGGCTGTATCGCTCATGTGGCGATCCTCATGCCGGGGCGGAGAATGTCGGCAATGGTGGTGACCTCGATGCTTTGACGTGGGGCATGGGGGGCGGTTGGCTTGGGCGCGATGGGCTTCTCCCAGGCGGGGGCGGGATCGGGGTCGATCTTTGCAGGTCCGGCCGGAATGTCGTCGGTGTGCGAGACATTTGCCAGCCGGAATGCAGTCGTGATCGCGCCAGGGGCAAGCAGGGTCTGCACCACGGCCATGAACAGCCCGATGATGATCTGGGCCCAGCCGATGGAGGTCTTGTCCGGATCCAGGCTCATGCTGATGAGCTTGGCCGGCAACAGCGCCTGCTCGACCACGCTGGATTCGCCGACGTCGGTCTTTTCCGCCTTGGCCTTGGCGCTCTCCAGCCATTTGACGGTCGCGGCGATCTGGTCCTCGTAGGACTTGCGGCGCTCCAGGACGGAGATTTTTCCCTGCAGGGCCATGACCTCGGATTTGATGATCTCGCACTTGCGACCACAGCGGACACGGGCGGCCTCACGCTCAGCGGCTGCCTGCTTTTCGGCGAGCTGCGCGCGCATGGCGGTCGCACTGGCGCTGGCAGCCCAACCGTTGGCCGTCTGGAGCTGCTCGAGCTGCCGGCGGGCACTGGCGAGATTGGCCTGCGCCTTTGCCACGCTGTCGCGGACATCATCATACTTGGTCTGCTGCACGGTGGCGTTGACGACATTGCCGTGACGCTGGCCCACCGTATAGCCGATATGGGACCAGAGTTCGGCCGAGACCGCGACGCCGCCGATCACCAGGGCGAACATCGCCATGAATTTGTCGCCGCGGGCCTTGAAGATGTCCCGAGCGGAGAACATGAAGGCGGCGAGAATCGTGGCGATGACCAGTCCGCTGGCGTGATCCGGGCTGATAGTCGAGCCGAATTTGTAGGCCATGCGGCTGGAAATACAGAGCGCATAGAAGCCGACGCACAGCAGGACGAAGATCAGCACGCGGGTGCTGGCGACCCTGCTGATGCGGTTGATGAGAGAGTCCATATCAGCCTCCTATCGGGGGAGACGCGGTTACTGTTTGGTTGCGTTGCCAAAATCAGGGTGATCGACGACGTAGGGCACAAATATACAGTGCCACTTTTCGCCGAGTTCGTAGGCCCACTCCTGGGCTGTCTCGATCGACCCAAAAATACCAATCTTCTCGCCCATCATGTCTTCGGTGGCATACACCACGATCACGTTGCCAGACCCGCCACGATGGACCTTGTAGAAGCTGTCGGGGTCAAAGGATCTGCCGCCATGGACTTTGACTTTTCGCTTGCCCCTTGTCGTCTCAATCACGCGAGATTTCATTGCGTTTTCCCATTACAAGGCGGTGATCTGTGATCGTCCTGCACGCTGCACCTTGGCGCCGGCAGGCTTGCTGCACACGCTTGGAGCGATAGGCTGAGAGCGATAAGCGCAAGGACTGGGCGAAGCATTTCAGCGATGCCCGGCAATGATCGCGAGACATGCGCCGACGATGGCGTAGGATTGAGCCGTGCCCTTGGGCACCCAGACCTGCTTGAGAACCGGGATGATGTCGGCCAGAGCAAGCCAGGCGCCGAGCACGCCGAACAGCAGGGCGACGAACAGCACGAAGGGCTGGAATTCTTTCAGCAGGGCAGTGAGTTTGGCGACCATGTCACTTCCCCAGCCTGATCCGGCCGCCGAGGCGGATGACGACGTCATCACGGGTCACACCCGGTCCGGCTTTGCTCACAGCCGTCGATCCTTCGACAAACACACTGACCGGGCTGGTCCCCAGGCTGGTTTCAGCGCCGCCGCCCACGTACAACTGGCCCACGTCCCAGGCCTGCCAGTCGGACCAGTTCCATTCGAGGAACGGATACAACTTGAGCGAGGGATTCACGTCCAACCCGACACGAAGCTGAGCGCTGCCGGACTGGATTTCGCCGAAGTTCGCCCGCAGCCCGAGACCGGCCGAGATCGCCTTCATGAGCGGCCAGTCGCAGCCGGCGCCGACGCCCCCCGTGGCCTTGCGCTCCCCTACGGTCAGGAAATTACCAGCCGCCGAGGCCTCGATATAGCAGGCGTTGAGACCGGCCGGGCTCGGGGCCATGGCGATGATCTGATCCAGCGTGGCTGGTTTCTCGAGATCGGCTGGGGCGGCCTGCATGATGATCCCGAACAGGAACAGGAAGGCGGCCGTCGCCAATGAGAGGCGGAGTGCATGCGCCATGGGTGTGATCCTTAATCGGCCTGATGGAAATCGATGTAATAGGTCTCGCCCGGCTTGAACTTTCCGATCAACGCCGGGTTGGCGATCATGATCTTCAGATCGGCGCTCGGTGTGAACTTTGCATATGTGTTGTTCTCGTCCGAACCATCAGCGGGATACGCATGGGCGGCGACGGCACTAAAATAGAGCGTCTCCACATCGCTGAAGTCGTTCTGCTCAATCGTCTGCAATTTCATCTTCGCGCGCATGTTCGGCATGATGCTGAATCCTATCGCTGGCTGCCGAGAGATTCCCGGCGAGCTGGGTTAGATTGAGGATGTGGCGTTCAGTTGAGTGCGTGTGCGTAGGGTGGTTTCGCGTCGCACAAATGGAGACGGGCTGCCCTGGTTCCCCCGCGTGGCAGCCCGTCGAATTGGTATTGTGGCGCAATTGTGCACCGTACATTTTCCATGCCTTATTCGGTTTAACCCGTCAAGTGCATGGGGGACACAGACGATTAAGGATCGCCGCGGGGGCGGGCGATATAGCCGTAATGTATCGCCAGAGCGCGACAGCCGACTGCAATCCGCTCGTGCGCGGCCGCGATTGCGACGGGCTTTGATTTCCTGCCCAGCACCGTCTTGCCGATTTCCTCCGGACCAGCGCCGGCACACAGAGCCAGCAGGACGTCACCGGTTACCGGGTCTGCGATGTTCGTCAGAGCCCGATTGACCGCGTAGCGGCCTGATATCCGCTTCCGGGCGACGTTGAACGCCCGTTCGTGGAGATCGTCTCCGGAGGGGATACGCTCGCCATAGCCGCCGATCTGGACCGGCTCCCGGATGGCGCGCATGTAATCCGCCTCGAAGTCCTCGTAGCCGGAGACGAGCTCCGGATCGAGGCCCATTTTTTCCGGGACGGTTTTGTCACGCCAGGCGCGGGCCTCACGCTGGCGATCGACGGTCGGCGTATCGAATGCTCCCTTTTTCAAGCGCTCTGGTGTCGGGGCTATGGTGTCGATGCTCATTGTCTCAACTCCGTGGGTTTACGCGGAGCACTGGTCAGGCGTAGGCAATGGTTGGGGGTCCGTCGTGTCTCCAGTCCCAGACGAACCATGCATGATTGAACGAGGGCTGTGCTTTTGGCTTGCCATTCGGCTCGGCAAACCAGACAATGCGCCGTGTCAGGACAAGCTTCTTGCTGAAGGCTGGGCAATCCCGGAACAGATGGAAGCGGCTCTTGGCGTGGTCGAAATCGGTGCGCAGCAGCATAGCGACGACGCCCTGCGTCGGCTCCGTTTTCCGTAAGGCCTCCTCACAGAACACCGCTGCCTGATCGTAGGGCGGATTGGTGACAATCGCTCCGTACTCATGACCGATTGAGATCGCTGAGCTGAGGAAATCAATTTCCAGCATATGCAGCTTGTCAGCCGGCTCAATATCCGAGGCCCACACTGTCACGCCTGGGCAGGCGGATTCTATGGCTCGAACCATCTTGCCATTGCCACATGCTGGCTCCCAAATCAGGTCGATATAGTCTGGCAGATGCGGGACCAGCGCCTCCGTCACCCACTCAGGGGTTTCATAGAGGTCGCGCTCTTTTCGTTCGTATCCAGACTCTCTCTGGCTCATGATTGCACCTCTCTGGAGGTACGCAGGCACTAACGCTGGGGGACTGAAAGTTCATCTTTGCTCATGTCTCAACTCCGTGGGTTTACGCGGAGCACTGGTCAGGCGTAGGCATTCCTTTATTCTCTGTTTTCAAACCAATCGGGCCAAGCGCGCTCTCCACGAGAGCACTCGTGATAATCTTCCAGTGCATTACGAACCAGGTCACCGCCACCGGGCTTCGACATGATCGACAAAAGCACAAATGCCATTTCCTCGACGGCCTCTTTCATGTCACCCATGTTCTCAAGGAGTTCGGTACCGCCATACTTTCCGTCACGAACAACATGACCAAATGACCCTGCCATCGCTCAGTACTCCTTATGTCGTGCTTCCATTTGCAGCAGTCCGACTGCATTGAAGTAGGCTGCCACGATCCGCTTCACAAATTCGGTGTCACGCTCGCCCTTGCGCTTGGCCAGCGCTTCTGTCTCAGCCACCATTAGTGCAGCGATACCGTCAATGTCGCGGCGCGTAAACACTTGTGACAGTTGCTGCTTCGACATCCGTCTCTTGCACCTCTCTGGAGGTACGCAGGCACTCGTGTCGTGCTGGCGGGATCACCGTGCATGGAGCCCCGCCAGCCAAGACCGCTGCCACCACCTTTGCGTTTGCCTGGAACACCGCAATCGCAAAACCCATCGGGGTTGCCGATCTCAGATCCGCGCGATCATCAGATGGCGACAGGCGGTGCATCAGACTGCCAAGTGTCGGCTCGCCCGGTCT
>JBFWYV010000245.1:0-7726 GCA_050186055.1 Hyphomicrobiaceae bacterium
ACGACAATATGAAGTTCAATATCGCATTGAGAAATCTTGTCCAATTTGTGGTGCTTACGCTTTCGTCACCAGCCATGTGCCGAGATGCGCGGAGAGGCATTGAAGTCGCGGTGCGATCGTCGCAAGGTGCCAGTGTCAGATCGGGAGGCTCGGCGCGATGTCGTCAGGTCATTATTTCGAAGAACTCGAAGTCGGGCGCGTGTTCGACCATACCATCCGGCGGACGGTGACCGAGATGGACAACACGCTGTTCTCCTGTCTCACTCATAACCCGCAGCCCCTGCATATCGATCGCGAGTTCTCGGCGCGGACGCAGTGGGGGCAGCCGTTGATGAATTCCCTGTTCACGCTGGGGCTGATGGTCGGCATTGCCGTTAACGACACCACGGTTGGCACGATCATCGCCAACCTCGGCATGACGGAGGTGAAATTTCCAAATCCGCTGTTCCAGGGCGATACGGTCAACTGCACGACCGAGGTGGTCGGCCGTCGTGAAAGCAAGTCGCGCCCCGATGCCGGGATTGTCGAGTTCCACCACAAGGCCTTCAAGCAGGACGGCAAGCTGGTGGCGGAATGCCGCCGGCAGGTGTTCGTGCTCAAAAGGCCCGGGAAAGCGTAATGCGCTCCTTGTTGTTCGTTCCCGCCGACAGCGAGCGGAAGCAGGCCAAGGCCATGGCGTCCGGTGCGGATGCCGTGATCCTCGACCTTGAAGACTCGATCGCGACCGAGGGAAAGCAGCGCGCACGTGAGATGGCGGCGAGCTTCATAGCGCAGCAGCGGCAAACAACCTCCGGCACGGATGCGGAAGCGAGTCCGGGCGTGCCGGCGTTGTGGGTGCGGATCAATCCTCTGTCGTCGCCGTTCTGGCAGGATGACCTGTCGGAACTCACGCACGCGCTGCCCGACGGGATCATGCTGCCGAAGACGCGGTCGGGAGACGATGTTCACCAGCTTTCCGTCACGCTCGGTCACGCGGAGGAACGGATCGGTGTGGAGGTCGGATCTGCACGGATCATTGCGATCGCGACGGAAGCGGCAGCATCGGTGCTGCAACTGCCGAGCTACATCGAGTCATCCAAACGTCTGCTCGGACTGACGTGGGGCGCCGAGGATCTGTCGGTGGAAATCGGCTCGTTGGCCAATCGCGAGGCTGACGGCTCATTCACGTCCCCGTACCGGCTCGTCCGCGACCTGACGTTGATCACGGCTGCTGCTGCCGAAGTGCAGGCGATCGATACCGTCTATGTGGACTATCGCAATCCGACCGGGCTTGCTGTGGAAGCTGCGACGGCGGCGCGTGACGGTTTCACCGGCAAATTGGCCATCCATCCCGATCAGGTTCCGATCATCAACGAGGCATTCGCGCCGTCGGCGGCTCAGATCGCGTATGCCGAGGCCGTCGTTGCCGCTTTCGATGCGAACCCCGGCGCAGGCGTCGTCGGGCTGGATGGCGCAATGCTGGACCGGCCGCATCTGGTCAAGGCGAAACGCCTGCTGGCGCGGATCGGACGAGCGTCGCAGGGCAGCGCGTTGTCGTCCGGATGATGCGCATTCGGGAGATTGATCCGTTCACACGAGGTCAGGCATGGCGCAGATTCCGGATGATCCGATTGTCATTGTCGGTGCCGCCAGAACCGCGATCGGCGGATTCCAAGGTGCGCTGGCGCCACTGACGGCGCCTGCGCTCGGCGCGGCGGCGATCGGGGCGGCAGTGGTGCGGTCCGGCGTAGGCCGCGAAGAGATCGCCGAGGTGCTGATGGGGTGCGTGCTGTCTGCCGGGCAGGGGCAGGCGCCGGCCCGGCAGGCGTCGCGAACGGCGGGGCTGCCGGATCACGTTCCGTGCACGACCGTCAATAAAATGTGCGGTTCCGGCATGAAGACGGTGATGATGGCATATGAGGCGCTGCATGCTCGCCCGGGCGATGTCGTCGTGGCCGGCGGCATGGAGAGCATGACGAATGCGCCCTATCTGGTGCCGAAGATGCGGGCGGGCGCACGGCTCGGTCACGCCGAGATGAAGGATCACATGTTCCTGGACGGGCTCGAGGATGCCTACGACAAGGGCCGCCTGATGGGCACCTTCGCGGAGGACACGGCGCAGGCCTACCAGTTCACGCGGGAGGCGCAGGATGCCTTCGCCATCGAGAGCCTCAGGCGCGCCAAGGCCGCCAACGAGGACGGTGCGTTCGCGGCGGAGATCGCGCCGCTCACGGTGAAAAGCCGGAAAGGCAGCGTCGATGTTCGCCGGGACGAGCAACCGTTCTCGGCCGATCCGTCCCGCATTCCATCGTTGAAGCCGGCTTTCCGCGAGGGCGGCACGGTTACGCCGGCAAACTCCAGCTCGATATCGGATGGTGCGGCGGCCGTGGTGCTCATGCGCGAGAGCGAAGCACGGCGGCGGAAGCTGGCGGCGTTGGCAAAGATCGTCGCCGTTGCCGGTCATGCACAGGCGCCAGCGTGGTTCACGACGGCTCCGGTTGGCGCGATCAGCAAGGTGATGGACGCCGCCGGCTGGACGGCGCGCGACGTTGGACTGTTCGAGATCAACGAAGCTTTCGCGGTGGTCGCCATGGCCGCGATGCGGGATCTCGAACTGCCTCACGACAAAGTCAACGTGCATGGCGGCGCGTGCGCGCTGGGGCATCCCATCGGTGCATCGGGTGCACGGATCATCGTGACGCTGCTATCGGCGATGGCGAAATACAACGAGCGCCGGGGCGTTGCCGCGCTCTGCATCGGCGGCGGCGAGGCGACCGCGGTTGCGCTCGAGCGCGTTGCGGCGTGAAGCAGTGCCTCCCTAACACGCTGGCAACAGCATTCGATCGTTGCCTTTCCATCGAACAATGACGTTCACCCAGCGGAGAGCGAATGGTGTTTTATATCTCGAAGCTGGCGACGGTGCTGTTGTGGCCATCGACGCTGATCCTCATCACGTTGTGTGCGGGAGCCTTGCTATTGGCGCTGAACCGGGCGCGGTGCATGGCGCGCTTTCTTGTTCTGGCCGGCGTGGGTCTGTTGCTGGCGGCAGGCGTACTTCCTGTTGGGGGAGTTCTGCTGCTTCCGCTCGAGAGCCGATTTGCCAGGGGCGCGATCCCGCCGGATGCCGCCGGCATCATCATCCTCGGCGGGTTTGAGATTCCGCGCGTGACCCGTGAGCGCGGCCAACTGGCGGTGAACGAAGCCGCAGACCGACTTACGGAAGGCGTGATGCTGGCCCGGCTGCTGCCGAATGCGCGCGTGTTCTTCAGCGGCGGAGATGCCGTGCTTCTGCGTCATCGAGCGGGGGCAGAGACGTCCATCGCCCGTGCATTGGAACTTCTCGGCATCGAGCGCAAGCGGCTGGTGCTGGAGGGCACCGCGCGCAACACCTACGAGAATGCCGTCCGGTTGAAGCCGCTGCTTCACGCCAAGCCCGGCCAGAAATTTCTGCTGGTCACGAGCGCTTATCATATGCCCCGTTCGATCGGCGTTTTTCGTGCGCAGGGGATCGATGTGGTGCCGTGGCCGGTGGATTACCGGGCGCGTCCGGCGTTGGCGCTCAGCCTGGAGCTCGATGCGCTTCCCGCGGGCCTTCAGCGCAGCGATGTCGCGGTGAAGGAATGGATCGGGCTCGTGGGGTACTGGCTGATGGGGCGCACCGAAGATCTGCTGCCGGGTCCGGATACTGCACGGGACGGCAGGCAAGCTGATGCCGGCGCAAGGGCACTCGGGGAATGCTCACGCCGGCTCGTTTTCCGCCATCAGGCGAGGGGAGAGATCTCTGCCTTGCTGTAGGCGCCGGAATGGCGGCGCGGCACGTTGCGCAGGTCGGCCACGGTGGGGCATCCGAGCTGTCCAAGCGTCGCGCGCAAGTCCTCGATCATCAGGTTGATCAGATGGGCGGGGCCCTTGGGACCGAGCGCGCCGAGGCTCCACAAGAATGCCTTGCCCGCGAAAGCTGCGTCGGCGCCGAGCGCCACGGCGCGGGCGGCATCGACGCCGGAACGCACGCCGCTGTCGAGAATGATCGTCATGCGGCCCGAGACCTGTCGCGCGATCTCAGGGAGCACATCGATCGGGGCGGGCAGAGCTTCGATCTGGCGGCCGCCGTGGTTCGACACGAGGATGCCGTCAACGCCGACGGACAGGGCCTTTTCGACGTCCTCGGGATGCAGAACGCCTTTGACGATCAGCGGTCCCTTCCAGACGTCGCGATAGAGCTTCACCTCTTCCCAGGTGAAGGCGCCGCCGTATTCCTGGCGGATGAATTTGGCGGACTCCTCCAGGCTCATGCCCGGCTGCATATAGGGCGTCAGCGATACGAAGCGCGGGATGCCGTTCCTGGCGAGAGAGCGCATCCACCGCGGCGAGGACAATGCGTCCGCCCGCAGCTTCATGGTCATGCGGAACGGATTGGTGATGCCGCTCTTGACCTCGCGCGGGCGGGTCGTGCGGACGGGCGAATCCATCGTCAGCATCAGGGCCTGGGCGCCGGCGGCGGCAGCGCGCCGCGCCAGATCGAGGCCGATCTTGTGGCCGTTCTTGTAGAACCGGTAGAGCTGGAACCAGAGCACGTCAGGCGCGAGCTCGGCGGCGCGCTCGACGTCGATGCCGGCCAGCAGCCCCAGCGTGAACGGCACACGCGCGCGCTGGGCGGCCAGAGCCATATAGGTCTCCGCACCCGGAAACGCCGTACCCGGACCACCGACCGGCGAGATCCCGATCGGGGCGGCATAGTCGCGGCCGAAGATGCGCGTGGACGGAGCCGGCGGCGTAATGACGTGGCCGTAGCGGGGGACGAGCTCGACCTCGTCGAGGGCGCGCCAGTTGCGTTCGACACCGCCGTCGGAGCCGGCGCCGCCGTCGGCATATTCGAAGGCGAAGTTCGGCATCAGGCGGCGGGCGCGCCGGCGCAGGTCATAGGCAGTCGGATAGCGCCGCATCAGCTCGAGGCGCTCGCTTTCATTAAGATCGGCCTCTGCGGGTAGGGATACCCGTTCCACTGCTGCAACCGCCATCGTCCATCACTCCTCATCGATCGAACCGGTGTTTCACTTTATCCCGCCATGCCGCCGAGGTCACCGGGCCTTCGGTGTGTCCGCTACAGGTGCGGCGTGGCCAGACGACGCCATGGTCCCTCATGCACGCCGTCCACCGGTCATGCTTCGCCGGCTCCGAGCGATGGCAGCGGTGAAGCGTTACGTGAAGGTGATAAATGCAATCGAACCCGAGGCTGCTGTGAAGCACCCGGCGTTGGCCTGTACAGAACAGGGCGGCGTTCCGTCAATCGGAAACGGGTGCACAGCGCCCAAGGCGCGGCGATGAAGCTTAGCGCGTGAGGCTTATCCGGTAGGTCAGGCCGATGCCGGCCGCGAACTGATTCTCGCTCTCGACGATCGGGCTGTCGGCGGCATCGCCGATAAGGCGCGAATACTTGCCGCTGAGCTTGAGGGTCCAGAGCGGCGACAGCGGAATGTCGGTGCTGAGGCCGAGGAATGCATCCTTGAAGCCGGCGCCAGCGCTGTAGACCGGCAAACCCGCCACCGATGCCGCGCTTTGGGCGGCGCTGACGGAGAAGTAAGTGTCCGCGTAGTCTTTGCTCGCGTGGGTCGCTCCGGCGACTGCAAGCAGCGATACGCCAGGCGCCAGCGCAAAGCGCGCTTCGGCGCCGAGACGCAGAAGGCCGCCGGTGTCGTCGCCCGTGACCTGCTGGCTATAGGAAATGTAGGGCATCAGCGCGCCGAAGCGGTAGCCGGCATAGCCGCCGATGACCAGACCGCCGTCGACGTCCCCCAGTCCGCGAAGCAGATGACCGTCATTCTCGTCGCGGTCGAACCGCCAGCCAAGCACCGGGCCGGCTTCGAAGCCATTGGCCTTGATTACGCGAAGGCGGACGTCATCGGCACCCCGGAACTGGATAAAACCGTCGCCGGTGCCAAGTCCGGCGGGGATAGCGATGGGAAAGCCATAGACCCGATAATCGTTCGAGCCTTCGTACTTTGGCGCGATGATCGCATAGCCGCCGATGTCGGCTGCACTTGGCCAAAGCGACGACGTTTCACCGAAGCCCCCGGCGAATGCAGGCGTTGCCACAGCCATAGTCGCCAGCAGCGCCAGCCGGCTCAGCCTCGTAATCGTCGTTGTCATATCAAGTCGAACCCGTCCGGTCCCGGCGTTGAAGGCGACAAGGCAAATCACGCATACTGCCTAGCAGGGTGAATATTACGAATTGCTCTGTCTTGCACGGTCTTGCACGCGTGCCGAACAGGATCTGGATCAGTGTCACCCGCACGCCACATGCAGCAGACCGGCAATCGCCTCTGCCGTCCGAAGCCGCAGGCTTGATCCTGCGGCTTGCAAGCCGCATTGCTTGACTAGCCAACAACGGTCGCTATCGTTGCCCTGCGGTCAGTACCCGCCAGATCAATCCTGATCCTCATGACAATCCAAGGTGCGCGATGAAGCCGCCACGCTTCGAATATGCCTGTCCTGCCACACTTTCCGAGGCTGTCGCCCTGCTGGCGGGGAGGAACGGAAACGCCAAGCCGATGGCAGGCGGCCAGAGTCTGATGCCTCTGCTGGCCTTCAGGCTCGCGCAGCCGGAGCTGGTCGTGGACCTGAAGCGTGTCCAGGGGCTCGACCGCATCGAAGTGGGGCCGGCCGGCCTGACGCTCGGCGCCAAGGTGCGGTGGGTGGATATCGAACGCGACGAGCGAATCAAATCCGCGCATCCGCTGCTGGCTGAAGCGGTGCGGAACATCGCTCATTACCAGATCCGCAATCGGGGAACCGCCGGCGGGAGCCTGGCGCATGCCGATCCTGCCGCCGAACTGCCCGGCATTGCCGTGACGTGCGATGCCATCATCCGCGTCGCCGGCGCGAAGGGCGAGCGCCAGATCAGGGCCGGGGATTTCTTCGTCGGCCCGCTCCAGACGACATTGGAGCCCGATGAGATCATAACGGCGGTGCAGTTTCCCGCGTGGGCTCCCGGCCGCCGCTCCTGCTTCCTGGAATTCTCGCGGCGCAAGGGCGACTTCGCGCTGGCCGGCGTCGGCTTGTACTATGACGCGGATACGGCCGGCAAAGCAGCGAACGCGCACGTCGGCGTGATCGGGATGGGTGACCGGCCGCGCCGGCTTGCAAAGGCGGAAGCGGCGCTCAATGGCAAGCTGCTCGACGATGCGACGATCATGGCCGCCGCTGCTGCCGCGTCTGCGGAGGTGGAGCCCTCAGGCGACATCCACGCAGGCCCCGAATATCGCCGCGCGCTCGTCGGCACGCTGACCGAGCGCGCATTGCGTCGCGCAGCGGCCTAGTCGTCTTTCCGCACTCCCGACAAGAGGGACATCCATGCAAGTCCGTTTCAAAGTCAACGGCAAGCCGGTCGAAGTCGACGTCGAGCCGCGCACGACGCTGGCCGACTGCCTACGCGAAAATCTGCGGCTGACGGGGACGCATCTCGCCTGCGAGCATGGCGTGTGCGGCGCGTGCACCGTGATCGTCAACGGAGCGGCCGTGCGGAGCTGCCTGATGCTGGCGGTCGGCGCGGAAGGCGATGAAATCGTCACCGTGGAGGGGCTTTCCAATGACGAGGCGCTGACGCCTCTTCAGGCGTCGTTTCGCAAGCATCATGCGCTGCAATGCGGATTCTGCACGCCGGGCATGATCACGACGGCGCATGCGCTGCTGAGCGAGGATCCCAATTGCGACGCCGACAAGGTGCGGGATGTGCTGTCCGGCAACTTGT
>JBFWYV010000246.1:0-7710 GCA_050186055.1 Hyphomicrobiaceae bacterium
CCCATCGCCGTCCGCTCGGCAGGCCGGCCGCCCGACCGAGCCCCGCTTGGCCGGAAGCCGCGGGGGTCTCGGCACAGTCGTGTGACGGTCGCTCGGCCAAAGGCTCTGATGATCCAAAACATCGACTATGAGGCGGGGTATCGGCGGCAGCTTGAGCGACTGAGAGACTGGAATGCTGCGATTGCTTGAGCAGCCGTTCTGCCTGCCGCGGCTGGACAATGCCCGGTCCACTGCGGCAAGGTTTTCATATGATTGCTGACCGCGGACCGCAGCGCATTGCACGGCTCACTCCGCTTGCCGAGGTGCTCGACGACCTTCAGACCTCGGTTGAGGCGGTGGCGCCGGTCGAGACCGGCGTGTTCGCCGCGATCGGGCTGACACTCGCCGCCGACGTGGCGGTGACCTCCGATCGGCCGCCCGCAGTGCTCGCGATACGCGACGGATACGCGGTGCGCGCAGAGGCGACCGCGGATGCAAGCGGCTATACGCCGGCCTTACTCGATCCGGCTCCCGAACGCGTCGATCTGGGCGAGCCGCTTCCGATGGAAGCCGATGCGGTGGCGCCGCTCGACGCCGTCGCTTGGTCCGGCGGGCGGGCCGAGGCGCTGGCGCCGGTCGCACCCGGCGACGGTGTTCTCCTTGCGGGTGGGGACGCGCCCGCCGGTATGGTGCTGCGGCTGGCTGGCACACGGCTACGGCGTATCGACGCCGCGGCGCTGCTGGCCGTCGGGATTGAGCGCGTGGCGGTGCGACGACCCTGCCTGCGTGTCGTTCGCGCAAGCCAAGGTGCAACAATCGAAGCCGCAGCGGGTTTCATCAGAGCGGCTATCGAGGCTGAGGGCGGCTGCGCCATGGTCGACGAGCCTGCGTCCTTGGCCGCCAGCCTCGGCAGCGACGGTTGCGATGCCATCGTCGCCATCGGCGGCACCGGCTCAGGTTCCAACGACAGGAGCGTGGTTGGGCTGGCGAAGGCCGGTCGTGTGGCCTTCCATGGCATCGCCATCAGCCCGGGTGAGACCACGGCACTTGGCTTCGTCGGCCCGCGTCCGGTGCTGCTCCTGACAGGCCGGCTGGACGCGGCAGTCGCCGGCTGGCTCCTGGTTGGCCAGCCACTGCTCGCCAGGCTCGCGTTCCGGCTGATCGAGGAGCAGCCGTTCACCGCAGAGCTGTCGCGCAAGGTGGCCTCGCCTCTGGGTCTTGCCGAGGTGCTCCCGGTCTGCCGCAGGCTCGGCACCGTGGAGCCGCTCGGCGCTTCCTATCTTGCGCCGCAGGCGCTCACGCGCTCCAATGGCTGGATCCTGGTTCCGGCCGACAGCGAGGGCTTTCCTCCCGGCACTCCGATCCCGGTCAGGTCATGGCCATGAGCATGCCGCAGCCAACCGCCCCGACCAGCGCCCTGCTTGACGCGGTGCGCAGGGCCGCCCGCCAGGAGCAGTTCCTGGAGGTGGTCTCGGCCGATGTCGCGCTCGCACGATTCGAGGCTGCGGCCGGGCTTGCACCGATGCCGGCCGAGCGTGTGCCCCTTGCGGATGCGCTCGGACTGGTTCTGGCTCGCGATGTCGTGGCATCCATCGACGTGCCCCCGTTCGACCGCTCCAACGTGGACGGCTTTGCGCTGCGCTTCGCCGACACACGCAATGCCGCCGATGCGACCCCGGTACAGCTTGCTCTCAACGCCGAGGTGATCGCCTGCGGCCACGTGCCGTCGATCGAGGTCGCGCAGGGCACGGCGACAGCGATCGCGACGGGTGGCGTTCTACCCCGCGGGGCGGACGCCGTCGCAATGATCGAGCACACCGAATTGATCGATAGCGTGCCGGCCATCGAACTGCGCCGCGTGGCCCCGCCGGGCCAGTTCATCTCCTTTGCCGGCTCCGATATCGCGCGTGGCGAGACTCTGCTGCGGCGTGGTCAGCGCATCGGCTCGCGCGAGATCGGCATGCTGGCGGCTTGCGGCCTGGCCGAGGTCGAGGTGGTGCGGCGACCGCGCGTGGCGGTGCTGTCCACCGGCGACGAGCTCGTGAGCCTTGGCGTGCCGCTCAGACCTGCAGGCGTCTACGATTCCAACGGCGCGATCCTGGTTGCGGCCATCGCCGAGGCCGGCGGCGAGCCGGTGGCGTTCGGCGCCTTCCCTGACGATGAGGCCGCGCTGGAAGAGGCGGTGCGCCGTGCGCTGGCGGAATGCGACATGGTGGTACTGTCTGGCGGCACGTCCAAAGGCGCGGGCGATCTTTCTCACCGTATCGTGTCCCGCCTCGGCAAGCCGGGCATCCTGGTGCACGGCGTGGCGCTGAAACCCGGCAAGCCGCTCTGCCTTGCAGTGGCGCAGGGCAAGCCGGTTGCGGTGCTGCCCGGATTTCCCACGTCAGCAATCTTCACATTTCATGCGTTCGTGGCACCCATGATCCGCGCTCGCGCCGGTTTTCCGCCGCAGGCCGCGGAGACAGTGGACGCCGTCGTCCCTGCGCGCATTGCCTCGGAGTTGGGACGCCGGGAGTTCGTCCTGGTGTCATTGGTCGACGGCAAGGACGGCGCCATTGCCTTTCCCTCCGCGAAAGGATCGGGCGCTGTGACGAGCTTCTCCCAGGCTGATGGCTTCATCGCCATCGACGCGCTTGCCTCCGCGCTCGACGCCGGAAGCCGCGTGCCGGTGACGCTGATTGGCCAGGCGGCGCAGGCGCCCGATCTTGTCATCACCGGCAGCCACGACGTGGCGCTCGACGTCGTGGTCGGTGCGCTCGCCGAAAAGGGCCTGCGCGCGCGCGCCATCGCCGTCGGCAGCCAGGGTGGGGCCGTGGCGGCGCGCCGCGGCGAATGCGATCTCGCGCCGGTGCATCTCGTCGATCCGCAGACCGGGGTCTACAACCGCCATCTGGTTGAGCCAGGGCTTGCGCTCATCAAAGGCTGGCAGCGGATGCAGGGCGTTCTATTCCGGCCGGGCGATGTACGCTTTGATGGCAAGTCCCCGGAGGAGGCGGCGAAGGCCGCGCTTGCCGATCCCGCCTGCCTGATGGTCAACCGTAATGCCGGCGCCGGCACCCGCATACTGATCGATAAGCTGCTCGGCGGCGCGCGGCCGCCGGGTTACGCCAACCAGCCCAAGTCGCACAACGCGGTTGCCGCGGCCGTGGCCCAGGGCCGCGCCGACTGGGGTGTGGCCATCGAGCCGGTGGCGCGGCTCTACGGGCTCGGTTTTCTGCCGTTGTCTGTGGAGGAGTATGATTTTCTCCTGGTAGAGAGCCGGCGGGATCGGCCCGCGGTCCAGGCGTTTCTGGCGGCGCTGCATAATGAGCAGGTGCGTGACGGCATCCGGGCGCTGGGGATGGAGCCTGCCGGGTAAGACAGCCACGGGTTGGCCGGCTTCGCCGCCCCACCGTCCTGTCATCTGTTGAGACGTATGGCGCCGATCTGCGACAGGTCGTATCCTCCCAGTGCTTCAGCGCACTGGCGTACGCTCTCGCCGTGCAGAAAAGCAAAGAGCTCTCGAGTGGGCGGTTCGAAATAAGTTCGCCGCCGCAGCGCCAGATCGAACCGTTCCCACACCAGCGGGACGAAGTCGAGCCGATGGGTCGCGGCGACGGATCTGGTCGCCAGACCGCAAGCGATTTCCCCGTTGCGGATCGCGAGCGCGAGATCCGACCCGGTCGCGAACTTTCCTTCGGCGCAATGGAGGGTATCGAGGCCGACGCCAGACAGCCGCGCGATCCTCTCCAGAAGGAGCTGTGCGCCGGCTCCGGCGGGGCGGAGGCCAATACGCGCGCGGCAGCGTTGAACGTCGCCGAGCTCGCCAATTCCGAGCGGGTTGCCGGGCGCGACCAGAAAGCCCTGTTCCCGGCGCGAGAATGCAATCAGAACTGCGTCATGCAACGCCGCGCGGGCGGCGACCCCTTCGATATTGGCGCACTCGTCGTCGCCCGAGCCGTGAAGATGGATCGCCGCGATTGCGACCTCGTTGCGCTCGAGACGGTCGAGCCCGGCCTCCGAACCTTCTGACAAAAGAGCGTACCCGCTGCGCGACTGCCGCGTAGCCCACTCGAGGAGCGGATCGTGGCTGCCCCCGATGATGACGGGCGGCTCTGCTGCGACGAAACCCTCAGGCCGCGACAAGCCGGCTGAAATCCATCGGTCAATCGAAGTGCGGGGGAAGAGCCATTTGCCGGTGACCTTCGAGCAGGGCACTCCTCCCTTGCTCACCAACTCGTACAGCTTGCGTTCTTTAAGCCGGAGATAGGCGGCCGCTTCCTCGGTCGTCATGTAGACATCATCATGCATATGCCTGCTCCTATATGCATGAATTACAGAATTGCATGTTAATAGGGAGTATTCGTATCCTAAGCAAGGAATGTGCATCAGCGGTGGATCTGATCGTTGGACGTGTCCGAAGCCTTCGTCGCGGCCGCCGCGCTTTTTATCGGTGGTGATGCGACTTTCTACGCGACCGTCGGGCTCTCGCTGACGGTGACCCTTACCGCCGTGCTCGCAGCCTCGCTTCTCGGGTTGCCTCTCGGAGCCCTGCTCGCGCTGTCGCGCTTCCGCGGCCGCTCTACCGTGATCGTGATCGTCAACGGATTGATGGGACTTCCTCCGGTGGTGGCCGGTCTCATCGTGTTTCTGCTGCTCTCCCGATCAGGCCCCCTGGGCTTCTTGGGTCTCCTATTCTCGCCGACGGCGATGGTCATCGCTCAGACGCTCCTTGTCCTGCCGATCATCGTCGCAATCACACGCCAGCTCATCGAAGATCTCTATAAAGAATATCGCGAGCACCTGGTCTCGGTTGGGCTTTCCGGCATCCGCGCGATCCCCACCCTGTTGTGGGATGGCCGGTTCGCGCTCACGACTGCTGTGCTCGCGGGCTTTGGCCGGGCCAGCGCCGAGGTCGGCGCCGTGTTGATCGTCGGCGGCAACATTGCCGGCTACACGCGCACCATGACCACATCGATCGCCCTCGAGACCTCCAAGGGCGACCTGCCTCTCGCTCTCGGGCTCGGCATCGTGCTCATTGTGCTGACGCTGCTGATCAACGCTTTCACCTACGGCGCCAGCCGGTTTGGCGTGCGCTTCACGGGATGACGGCGATGCGCGATTCTTCTTCGATCCTGCCGATGTCCGCCGAGGCTTTGTCGTTCGTGGCCGGTGGCAAGATCCTGCTCGATGGTGTTTCGTTCACCCTGCAGCCGGGCGGTCTCACGGCGCTCGTGGGGCCGAACGGCTCAGGAAAATCCCTGACGCTTCGGCTCTGCCACGGGCTGTTGATGCCCACGTCCGGGCGGGTTTTGTGGGCGATTCCATTCGGCATGGCCGGGTGGAGACGCCATGCGATGGTGTTCCAGAAGCCGGTGATGCTGCGGCGCTCGGCACGCGCCAACATTGTGCATGCGCTGGCGGCCATCGGCATGGATCGCCGGACGCGCGAGAAGCGCAGCGACATCGCCCTCCAGCGCTTCGGCATGCGCGAACTTGCGAGAAGTCCGGCGCGGCTGCTTTCGGGCGGCGAGCAGCAGCGCCTTGCGATCGCGCGCGCGTGGGCCATGGCGCCGGAGGTACTGTTCCTCGACGAGCCGACCTCGCAGCTCGATCCCGGCGCCACACGACAGATCGAAGAGATGCTCGCCACGCTGAAGGCAGAAGGCGTGACGCTGGTCATGGCCAGCCACGACATGGGCCAAGTCCGCCGCCTTGCCGACCGGGTGCTGTTTTTGAATCGCGGCCGGCTCGTCGAGGACACGCCGACCAGGACATTCTTCGATGCCCCGTCGAGCGGCGACGCACGGGCCTTCGTATCCGGCGATCTCGTCTGGTGACCTCAACAAGAACCCAAGGGAGCGAGGCATGTTGAACAGAAGAAACATCATCATCGCGGCGAGCGCGATGCTCTTGAGCATCACCGGTTCCGTCCTGGCGCAGAATGCCCGCCCCGGCACCACGCCTGCGGCGCCAGACGGAACGCGTTTCATCACCGTGGCTTCGACCACATCGACGGTGGACTCTGGCCTGTTCAACTACATCCTTCCGATCTTCAAGGCGAAGACGGGTATCGATGTACGCGTCATCAGCCAGGGCACGGGGCAGGCGCTCGATACCGGCCGGCGCGGTGATGCCGACGTCGTGTTCGTGCACTCACGCGCGGCTGAGCAGAAGTTCGTCGCCGAGGGCTATGGCGGTCCGCGCCGGCCGGTCATGTACAACGACTTCGTGCTGATCGGCCCGAAGAGCGATCCCGCTGGCGTGAAAGGATCGAAGGATATTGTTGCGGCGTTCGTTGCCGTTCAGAAGAAGGCGGCACCCTTCGTTTCACGTGGCGACAGGTCGGGTACGCATAACGCCGAACTCGCCCTCTGGAAGGCGGCAGGCATCGATCTCGCGACCAAGCGCGGCTCCTGGTACCGCGAGATCGGGCAAGGCATGGGAGCGGCGCTCAACACCGCACAGGGCATGAATGCCTATGTCCTGGCCGATCGCGGTACGTGGCTCTCGTTCAAGAACAAGGGCAATCTCGGCATCGTGGTCGAGGGTGACAAGCGCCTGTTCAATCAGTACGGCATCATGCTGGTAAGCCCTGAGCGTCATCCGCATGTGAAGAAGGCCGATGCGCAGGCGTTCATCAACTGGGTCGTCGGAGCCGAGGGGCAGAAGGCGATCGCCGCCTACAAGGTGAACGGCCAGCAGCTGTTCTTCCCCAACGCCAATGCCGATGGAGCATAGCGCGGGCAAACTTGCCGGCACGCCTTGAGCCGGGCAACGATAACGCGTGACGGCCGGCCCAGAGCGCGCGGCCGTCGGCCCGGTTATTCCTGCGTGAACGCGTGGCCCGAGAGTGCGTTGGCGTGCTAAGTAAGGAGCTCCGTTAGGAGTGCCTGGGCCACGATCATGCACGACGTTCCCTTCCTCGTTCCCGATCCGTCTGATCCGAGGCTGACGCGGCGTGTCGCCGGCCTGAACGAAAAGGGCGAGCGGATCGAGCTGGCGGTCACCGTCGAGCGTCCGCTGACGCTTTACCTCAACTCCCAGGAGATCGTCACGATGATGACGATCGGCGATTATCCGGAGTATCTGGCGATCGGCTACCTTCTCAACCAGAACATGCTGAAGCCGAACGATGTTGTCACCGGGGTCGACTACGATGAGGATGTTGAGGTCGTGGTGGTGCGCACGCGTGAGCACACCAATTTCGAGGACAAGCTGAAGAAGCGGACGCAGACGTCCGGATGCGCGCAAGGCACGGCTTTCGGCGACCTGATGGAGGCGCTCGCCGAGATCGAACTGCCGAAGGCCGAGTTCCGCACGTCCTGGCTTTACCGGCTGACGCACGTCATCAATACCATGCCGTCGCTCTATCTGGAGGCTGGCGCGATCCATGGCTGTGTGCTCTGCCGGGCGGATCGTCCGCTGGTCTACATGGAGGATGTCGGCCGGCACAACGCCGTCGACAAGATCGCAGGCTGGATGTTCCGGCACGGCGAGACGGGCGGCGACAAGGTGTTCTATACGACAGGCCGCCTGACCTCCGAGATGGTGATCAAGACCGTGCGGATGGGCATTCCGGTTCTCGTCTCGCGCTCGGGTTTCACGGCCTGGGGCGTGGAGCTGGCCCGGCAATGCGGCTTGACCCTGATCGGCCGCGCGAAGGGCAAGCGGTTCGTGGCGCTCGCTGGCGAAGACCGACTCGTCTTCGACCAGGACCTCGGCTATGTCGAAGAAGAGAGTGCCCGA
>JBFWYV010000247.1:0-7701 GCA_050186055.1 Hyphomicrobiaceae bacterium
ACTGCTATGTTGCCAACGGCGTAATTGCGTGAGCAGAGCCAGACCGACCGCACGTTTGCATCGCCGTCCTTATAGGGCAGGAGCAGCGCAACGCTGGCGATGTTGGCGGTCAGCGCCATGAGACCGATTATTCCCATGACATCGGCTCGGGGAACACCGAGCACGAACACATGATAGACGGTCGAACCGAACACCCAGAGCCCCATGAGCGACAGGCTTGCGCCTTTCACAAGCGCGGCCGAGGCCCGGACGCGGAGGCTCATTCCGATGACAGCGAGGCTCATCCCATAGGTCAATGTGTCGCCGAGAAAGTCCAGCGCGTCGGCCTGCAAGGCCTGTGAGCCAGCCATCACGCCAGCTACGATCTCCACCGCAAACATCACGGCATTGGCCGCAATGACAATCCACAGTATCCGCTTGTAGCGCGGGTCGAGCCCGTCGAATTTGGTGTTCTGCCCGCAGCAGCAGCCCGCACTCATCCTTGCTTCCAGCTTTGTTGCAGTCAGTCCCGATGCCGCTCAAACCCACGACCGATCATGTGGGCAATTAAGGCAACCGTAAGATCGGAGCGTCATCGAATGCGACGCGCCGCAAGAACGATCAGGTATCATGAATTGAAAAAAGGCGCCACTTTCGCAACGCCTCTGTTCCCCGCCGCCGCGCCGGAATGCCTTACGTACGCCGTTAAGAAAAATCGAATTACGCCTGCGCCAACCAGCCTCGCCACGTGAAGGCTGCGTAGAACATGGTTACATTCGAGAAGCCCGCCTTCCGCAGCAGCGTCTCGTCATCTTCCGGGTTCAATAGATTGAGCTCCGCTTCAACAGCGGCGCGCGCTTTCTCAGCCTGCTCCGGATCAACTCCGGATGCGGCTGCAAATGCGGCGTATCGCGAAAGCCAGAGTGAGCGTTCGGGGCTCTGCTGCGGAAAGCTGGAATGGACCGCTACAAAAGCAGCGCCTGGCCTGAGGCGACGTCGTATCTCGCGTGCCGTGTGCAAGCGTTCGTCGAATGCCAGGAAATGCATGGTCAGGAGGCAGGTGGCGGCGTCAAACGGACCCGGCGGCGCATCATCGATGTAGCCCTCATGCAGACGAACGCGGTCCGACAGCGGGCCTAGCGTTCGCGACGCGAGCTTCAGCATCTCTGCCGAGGGATCCACGCCATCGAATGTCCAATACGGCCGCGCTTCCGCGAAAGCCTTGAGCTCCAGTCCGCCCCCCGCTCCCAGAACAAGGACACGCGCGTCCGTTGGCGTTCGCTCCGAGAGGAGAACAACTGCCATACGATGCAAATCCGCAAAACCCGGCACAAAGCGCGGCGGGCCTTCCGCATATTTCGAAACCAGCTCGGGGTCGGAGAAGGCGTCCAGAAAACGGTTCATGCTGAACTCCCGAGCCAGTCCTGATGCCGGGTGACGATCGAGCCCATTGGGAACACGAGCGAACTACTGCATGTCAGGTTGCCAGTCAGGAAAAGGATCCGGCAGCTTCGCCCAATCCAGCGCGTCGAGCGGCCCGGCTTTCGGAACTGGCATCAGGCAGGCGTCGAGCTCGGCCCTGATCGCCGTCTGGTCCATGTCGCGTGTACCGATAAACACCAGCTCCTGGCGCCGGTCGCCCCATTGCTTGTGCCAGCCCTTTTTGATGCGCGCGACCACGGCTTCATCTTCCGGCCAATGATCCCTTGGAACGGCTGCCCACCAGTATCCGGCGCGTTGATGACGTACGAGGGCGCCGGCGTGACTCAATTCACCAACCCATTGCGGACGGGATGCGATCCAGAAAAAGCCTTTCGCGCGCACGACGTTGGGCCACGGCCTGTTGAAGAACGCGTGGAGTTTCGCCGGATGGAACGGCGCCCTTGCGCGGTAGACGAAACTTGCGATTCCATATTCCTCCGTCTCCGGCGTATGATCCTTGAAGCCATTGAGCTCCTTGAACCATGTCGGGTGCCGATGGGCGGACTCGAAGCTGAACAGGCCGGTGTCCAGAATGGCCTCGAGAGGCACGCGCGCCTCGGTCGTTTCGATGATCCTTGCATCGGCATTGAGCGAGCGGACAATCGCGCGCGCTGCTTCGAGATGTTCCGACGTCGCGATATCGACCTTATTCAATACGATCACATCGGCGAACTCGATCTGCTCGACCAGCAAGCCGACGAGCGGGCGGTCGTCGCCCTCACCGAGCGACTGTCCACGATCGGCGAGGAAGTCTTCGGACCCGTAATCGTTCAGGAGGCTTGCGGCATCGACAACGGTGACCATCGTATCGAGGCGCGCCACGTCCGACAGGCTGTCGCCGTCCTCGTCCCGGAACTCGAAGGTCGATGCGACCGGCAGCGGCTCGGATATCCCGGTGGACTCGATCAAAAGATAGTCGAACCGTTTTTCGCCGGCGAGGCGGGCCACCTCTTTCAGAAGATCATCCCGCAGCGTGCAACAGATGCAGCCATTCGACATTTCCACCAGCGCTTCATCCGTGCGGGACAGATTCGCCCCGCCGTCGCGAACAAGGTCTGCATCGATATTCACCTCGCTCATGTCATTGACGATAACCGCGACCTTGCGACCTTGCCGGTTGTTGAGGACATGATTGAGCAGCGTGGTCTTGCCGGCGCCGAGGAAACCCGACAGCACGGTGACGGGAAGTCTTGTGTCCGGGGTGCAGGAGCGGTTGCGCAGGCGAGCCGTCAATTCAGCGTCCATCTCTGTCTCATCCCTCATCGATTGCACTTGGTAATGTTATGTTATAACATCTATTGACGTGAGGCAATGATGATGGAGGACGGCGTTGACCGAACCGAAGTCTGGCGGTGCTCTCAAAGGCAACGACCGGTTGATCGCCGACGCCTTGCGGAAGGCTCGGCGTCCGATGAGCGCGTACGATCTGATCGAGCAACTGCGTGACCGGGGCATCAGTGCGCCGACAACGGTCTACCGGGCGCTCAGCAGGCTGATTGCGAGTGGGCAAGTGCACCGACTCGAATCGCTCAACGCTTTCGTCTCGTGCGCTCGCGACTGCACCCACGGCGCCGCGGTATTCGCGATCTGCGCCGCATGCGGCGCTGTCAAGGAATTCACCGACGATGTCGTCACCGAGCGCCTATCGGACTGGGCGCGGGCAACATGCTTCAGCCTCGAGCACACGACAATCGAATTGCGCGGCCGCTGTCAGGCATGCGGTCAATCTGGAAATACTGAAACTGATTGAGAAGGGGCATGCCCGCCGATGTCATTGAAGGCGCGACGACTATTCACGCTACTTTAAGCGGGCCATGGTCGTCGCAGTGATCTCCATGCGGGAAGTGAAGATGCCCGTCGACGAGGTAGCAGACGTGGTCGCCATGCGGCACAGCCTCGTGTCCACAGCCGGGGCCATGGACGTGCCCTTTTTCATGCGAAGAGCACGCGTGCTGCGGTGTGCATCGAACGGGATTCGTTGCGGAGACCTCAACGATATGCTCGTCCACATGACCATCGTGCATGTGATGAAGGTGACCATCGTGCAAATAGTCGACGTGGTCCCCGTGATGTACCGCCGTGTGACCGCATCCTGGGCCGTGAACATGGGGATGGTTGGCGTGCTTCTCGCTGGAGCATGTCGTCATGTCTGCCTCCTGGCTCATGGCGGCCGAATCAGATCGTTCATCAGAAAATAGATTGGATGGACGTGATATACTATCGCGCCTGCGCATCGCGCTCGTGATGCGTTCAGCCGGTGGATGCCTATGTCCAGGCCGTGCTTATGACGCCGTCAGCAGAGCCGCTTTCAAGAGGCAGGTCTTTGCTTTGCATCAATTCGTGTGTGCCGTGCCGTCAGGATACCGCGCAACGCCTCTACGTTGAGATTGCGGCCGATGAGAACGAGGCGGGTTCGCTTGTCCTCGCTCGGCCAGCGGTCAAGCCGATCAATCATATGAATAAGATGCTGAACGCCGTGGACGACGAGCGGGGAGTCGGGATCGTCAGCCAGCGCAAAGAGACCCTTGGCCCGCAGGAGATCCGGGCCCGTGCTCATCTTCAATGCGTCGAGAAAGAAGTAGAATACCGTCGGTGCAATCGGTTCATCCAGAATCAAGGCATGGCTGCGGATATCGTCTCCATGCCGGCTTCGGTCGGTATGCTCATGAGCATGATGGTGTCCATGATGATGCGCGTCCATCGCCTCGGCTTTGAGCCATGCCAGGGCGTCCTCGTCCTTCGTGCGCAGATCATACGTTCCCGGCCTGAGAAGCAGTGCGCGGATATCGGTCCATTCTGTTTGACGATCCAGGATGCGGGTGGCGGGATTCATGGCGGCAAGCCGGCTCCTGCTGACGGCGATGTCGCGCCGCGTTGCCGGATCGGAGGCAAGGTCCGTCTTGGTCAGCACGACAGCGTCGGCAAGTGCGATCTGCTTGATGGCTTCAAAGTGGCTGTCCAGGGTCGCATCGCCATTGACGATGTCGAAAAGCGTGATCACGCGTGCAAGCGCGAACTGACCATCAACCGTGCGATCGACGAAGCCGAACCCAGGCGCCAGCAATGCGTTGATCACGGGCACCGGGTCGGCAAGTCCGGTCGTCTCGACGATGACGCGCTGGAACGGCCCTATCTCCCGTTGCGTGCGCCGCATCCAAAGATCGAAAAGCGAGGTCTTGATTTCGCTCGACGCCGTGCAGCAGAGGCAGCCGGTCGTCGTCGTGACAAACTCGGCGCTGAACTCGGCGACAAGGTCGTGATCGATCTGAACGTCGCCGAATTCATTGATGAGAACAGCCGTCTGCGCGAATGCCGGATCGCGCAGCAGAGCGTTCAGCAGCGAGGTCTTTCCGGCCCCAAGGAAGCCCGTGAGAACGGTTACCGGGATCTGAGACATCTGTCCTCGGGATTTACTGATACGATATAACATACCATATTCTATCGCCAAGCCAAGCGCCATTCTCATGGAGGCGCGGCCGATAAGGGCGTGCGATGCGCGTGGCGATCACCGCCGCCGACGCCAGCCATCATCATTGAGCCGTGATCAGATCATGCGTATGCGGCCGCTCTCGCAGAAGCGGAGAGCATAGGAGAAAAAGCCGCGGATCGGATGGCGCCGCCATCAAGCCCCTGTCCCACGTCAACGGCTCTTGATCCGGTGCGCGGCTGAATAGCCGAGCATGAAGGCTGAAGCGGCAAGCTGAAGCGGCCCGAGATAATCGACTGCGGCATGAGCCTCCTCATCGACCGCTTCGACGAATTGCTCAGCTTCGCTTTCCCGATCGCTCTCCCTCTTTTCAGCCCAGGCGATTATTGCCGGCATTTGCAGTGCGATCACGCCCACGACCGCGCAGCCGCCGGCGATGATCAGCGATGCGTACTGCGCGCCGATGCTCTGCTCCAACAGCATGAAGATGAAAACGAGCGCAAACACCAAGGCGGCGATCAGCAGTACGCCGCTGATGCCGCCCCACACCACCTGCCGCTCAATGGAATCCACTGCGCTGCCGGCGGCACGTTGAATCAGATACGATGCCAGCCTGCCGAGCATACCCGCCTCCTGACGGTTCAGCGCTTCGCCAGAGCTGCCAGAATGAAGCCGACGCCGGCTGCAATTCCTGTCGCGGCCATCGGATTACGGCGTATTGCCGACTCGAGCCTGTCGAACTGTTCGGATGCTGCAGATTCCACGCGCGATGTCACGTTGGAGGCCGTCTTTTGCAGGTCACCAGCCGCATCGCTGATCCTGTTTGCAGTCTCCTTGCCCGCATTTGCCATAGTTATCTCCTCCGTCAGCGAATGACCAGCAGCCCGACCAGAAACCCGACGCCGGCAGCGATCAATGCGGCCTGTGTCGGATTCTTGCGAATGGACGACTCCACGCTGGCCATTCCCTGCTCGGCTGCCTGACGCGCGTCGGAGGCAACACCGCCAAACTCGGCATTGGCCAGCTTCTTCACGGCGTCGGTGAGGTTGGTGACGTCAGCCCGCAGGTCCTCGTAGCTATCGCGGACCTCTCTTCGAGCTGTGGCCGATTCCTCCGCCTTGCGGCTGTCCTCGCCGGACTTCGATTGAGCATCGTCCATCCTCGCCTCCTGCCTCTCCTGTCCGCCAACCGACCTGGCTGCTGAATTTCGAAACCGGCGAAACAACGCGGTGTGTGGCCTACCGGTTCCACGACGCTTGATCGGGCGCTTCCTCAACCGGCTTGCTTGCGTTCCGTCGCAATCGCGTGCTCCGGAACCAGCGCCGGGACTGCCGCGTTGTCGAACGTCATTCACGTCGGTTTTCTCGGACTCTCGGAGGCATCCATGTCGGAACCGTGCGAATCTTCCCCGCGGAACAGGGCGCTGTTCTCCCAACCGTCAGCAAACGACGAAAAATTCGGCGACGACCGCGACATCGCTTTTTCCGAGTTGCGCGATGCGATCGGTGAACTGCAGACGATTGCACAACGCCGCCTCGAACAAGCCGGCACGCAGGTTCACGAGACGATCGACGCAAGGCCATGGACTTCCGTCGTGGTGGCAGGACTGGTCGGCCTGGCGCTTGCCGTCGCAGTCGCCCCGCGCAGGTCGCGAAACGACCGGCGCGTCAGGAGCATCGCCGGTTTCGATCTGCCGAGATCGTACCAATTCTCGTGGCCTCAATTCCCGGCGCCTCACATACCGAGCGTGCCCAGCGGCTATACAGAACCGCTGACCGGGCGGCTCGAGAGAGTTGTCGATTCCATATCGAAAATCGATCCGTCGACATTGAACATGCCGGCCTTCGACCGCATACGAAACTGGGTCGGATCCATGCTGCGGAAAGACGCGCCGGGCACCTCTTGAGCAAGCGCCGGTGAACCGGCGGGCGCCGGGTCAGCTCATGAACCCCATCGAGCCGGATGAGCCGGGCTTGGTCCGGCTGATATCGGCGATCAGCTCGACGAGCTCGGCGGGACGCCCCAGAATGCCCAACATCTCGGCCTGCTTGCGCGCCTTGGCGAAATCGCCCGGTGCGAGATTGGCGAATCCCAGCCCCGATGCCGGCGCCGGATCGAGCGCGAAGAATACCCGCCACGCCCGCTCCAGCCCTGCCCTGTCGAGGTGATCAAAGCGCACAGCGAACGTGAAGCGGCGCAGCGAAGCCTGGTCGATGCGGTCCATCAGATTGGTTGTGAATGCCACCGGAAGCGGATGCTGCTCCATCCACGTCAGCATCTCGTTGACCTGACTGATCTCCCACGACTGCCGCGCCTCGCGCCGGTCGAACAACAGGCTGTCGGCCTCGTCGAAGATCAGGAACGCACCGTTCTCCCGCGCTTCCTCGAATACGGCCGCGATGTTCTTTTCCGACTGTCCCACGTACATGCCAAGCAGGTCGGAGGCGCGGATCTGGAACATCTGCAAGCCCAGCCGGCCGGCCAGATAGCGGGCAAAGGCCGACTTGCCGGTGCCGGGCGGACCGTAGAGACACAACGAAAAGGCGCGCGCCTGACCGCCGACGAGTTGATCGGCCAAACCGATCAAATCGCGATCGGCCGTCGTCAACTCCGGGTCGAACGCAGGCATCACTTCCATGCGCCGCGCGCCCTGCCCGGTGACCGCGCGCATGATTCCGCGCGCGGCACGTTCGATCGTCTCAGCCCCGCCACCGGCGGAACGCGCCGCCCGGATTGCGTTCTCGATGATCGCCGGTGTTGCGTCCAGGCTTTGGGCCAGGGAATCGATCTGCTCTTCCGGGATTGCGATATTG
>JBFWYV010000248.1:0-7632 GCA_050186055.1 Hyphomicrobiaceae bacterium
CGAGATGCAGCGCTGGCTGGAGGTGGAGGCGAGCGACGGTATCACCATTCAGTTCCCCTACCTCCCCGGCGGGCTCGATGTTTTTGTGGATAAAGTCGTCCCCGAGCTGCTGGCCCGCGATCTGTTCCGGCGCGAATATGAAGGGACCACCCTACGCGAAAGCCTGGGCCTTCCGCGGCCGGAGAATCGTTTCTTTGCCGGGCAAAGCGACAAGCCCGCCCGCGCAAGCGCTTGACCCGGCTCGGGCGCTGGCCCTACTACCCTCTGTCCAATGCCAAGCGGCCCACCTGTTGACGGCTGTCGCTTCGTGTTTCGCAGCCCTGGTATCCTGATTCTGCGCAAGCGATGCACTTGGAACAGCCGCACCCCAGGATCGACATCCCTTATGTCCACATCGTCCCGCATAGACCGCAGATTCGCCGATTTGAAGGCTCGAGGCCGCGCAGCGCTGGTGACCTTCGTCACGGCCGGCGATCCGGACTACGAGACGTCGAAGGAGATCGTGCTGGGCCTGCCTGGCGCGGGCGCCGATATCATAGAGCTCGGCATGCCGTTCTCGGATCCGATGGCGGACGGACCGGCGATCCAGGCATCTTCGCAGCGTGCCCTGAAAGCTGGCCAGACCATGGCCAGGACCCTGGATCTGGTCCGTGCCCTGCGCGCGCTCGATAACGATATTCCATTGATTCTAATGGGGTATTACAATCCGATCTACGTCTATCCTACCGCCCGGTTTCTGCAGGATGCCGCCGCCGCCGGGGTCGACGGGCTGATCATCGTCGATGTACCGCCGGAAGCGGACGATGAGGTATGTCTCCCGGCCATGAAGTATGGGCTGAGCTTCATTCGCCTGGCCACGCCGACCACGGATAAAGCAAGGCTTCCCACGGTGCTGGCGAATACCTCGGGATTCCTATATTACGTATCCATCACGGGTATCACGGGTGCCGCCGCGCCCGACGCGGCTGCCGTTCATGCGCAGGTAAAGCGGATCAAGGCGGCCACGACGCTTCCCGTGGCGGTTGGATTCGGGGTAAAAACCCCTGATCAGGTCCGCGATATCGCACGCGGAGCCGATGGCGTGGTGGTTGGATCGGCATTGGTCGACGCCATCCGTAGCAGTTTGGGGCCTGGCGGCGAGCGCTCGGCCATGACGGTTAACAAGGTCCTCGGCCTCGTCGCGGATTTGGCGCGCGGGCTCGGACCGGCGTAGAATGGGGTTGCAAAAGCCGGACCGGTCGACGCGGAAGGCGTCGACCTGGACCGCCGGGCCAGCAATGACCCGCATGATAACCCTCGGTGTCCAGACAGAGACGCCTGCGCCCCTAGGGCGTTCTGAGGGAAAGCTGCATCGGCCGCGCTCGATGACTGCGTGGCCGGTTGTAAGGAGCAATGACAGCGTGAATTGGATCAACAACGTCGTCCGGCCCAAGATCCGCAGCTTCCTCACCACGAAGCGCGAGGTGCCGGACAACCTTTGGGTCAAGTGCCCCGAGACGGGGCAGATGGTGTTTTACAAGGACCTCGAGGCCAATCTCTTCGTCTATCCCGGCTCCGGCTACCATGATCGGATGACGGCGCAGGCGCGTCTCAAGCATCTGTTTGACGAGGGCGAGTACGAGCGCGTTCAGATTCCGCACGTGGCGCACGATCCGCTCAAGTTCCGTGACAGCCGCCGCTACACCGACCGCCTCAAGGACGCACGCACCGAGACGGAGCTCGAAGATAGCGTTCTTGTGGGCGAAGGGATGCTCGACGGCCGCACTGTCGTGGCTGCTGCCCATGACATGCGCTTCGTCGGGGGCTCGCTGGGCATGGCGGCCGGCGAGGCGGTCATCGCCGGTATGCTGCGCGCCGTAGAGCGGCGGTCACCCTTCATCCTGTTTGCTGCATCGGGCGGTGCCCGCATGCAGGAGGGGATCCTGTCCCTGATGCAGATGCCGCGCACGACCATCGCGGTGCAACGCTTGCGCGATGCGAAATTGCCCTACATCGTCGTCTTGACCAACCCGACCACGGGCGGTGTCACGGCATCATACGCGATGCTCGGCGACATCCATATTGCCGAGCCAGGCGCGCTGATCTGCTTCGCCGGCCCCCGCGTCATCCAGCAGACGATCCGCGAGCAGCTTCCCGACGGCTTCCAGCGTGCGGAGTATCTGCTGGCCCACGGCATGATCGACATGGTGGTTCATCGCCACGAATTGCGCGGGACCCTGTCACGCCTGTGTCGCCTGATGATGCAGCCTGCGGAGCAGGCCCTGGTCATGAACGCTGATGCTTTGGAAACGGCTCCCGCCGCCGCGCCTGCCGGGATCAACGGCCATGCCGTGCTCAATGGCGCCGGCAGTGCTGGCGGCGACGGCAAGCACCATGCGGCGACGAACGGAAGTGGCGAGGCGGCCGAGACGGAAGCGGAGCCTGTAACCGAGGCCGAGCGCTTCGATCCTGCCAGGGTCAATGCGAAGACCAGGGCTGCAACCGATGCGAATAAATCTGCGCCGAAAGACGACGCCCGCAATTAGGCCGGGAAACGGAGCCGCGCCGCCGTGATGTTTCGGCGGCAGCGAGGGGGCAATCGGCCACTTCAACAGCTCTCGAGCAGGAGCGCTCATGACGACGGCCATGGACGAGGTGCTTGCGCGCCTGAAGCAATTGCACCCGCTGTCGATCGATCTGTCGCTCGGCAGGATCGAGCGGCTGCTTGCCAGGCTCGGCGAGCCGCACCGGCATCTTCCGCCCGTCATTCACGTAGCAGGAACCAACGGTAAGGGATCGATCAGCGCCATGCTTGCGGCCATGCTCCAGGCAGCGGGACGGCGCGTTCATGTCTATACGTCCCCGCATCTGGTGCGCTTCAATGAGCGCATTGCATTGGCAGGCCTCGATGGCACCACCGCTCCGATCGATGAACGCAGGCTGATCGACCTGCTGCAGCATGTTGAAGCTCTCAACGGCGGCGACCCCATAACCTTCTTCGAGATCACGACCGCGGCTGCATTCGTTGCGTTCTCTCAGGAGCCTGCCGACGCGCTGGTCCTGGAAGTTGGCCTCGGCGGCCGCCTTGATGCGACCAATGTGGTCGCACGGCCGCGCCTGTCGATCATTTCGCCGGTGTCGATCGACCATGCCGATCGCCTGGGCGAGACGCTCGGGCTCATCGCGCGGGAGAAGGCTGGAATCTTGAAGCGGGATGTGCCGGCGGTGATCTCGCGCCAGGACGATGAGGCGCTCGCTGCGATCGAGGAGCAGGCCATCCGGGCTGAGGCTCCGCTTGCCGTCTGGGGACAGGACTTCATCGCATTCGAGCAAAACGGCCGTCTCGTATTCCAGGGCCACGACCGTGTGCTGGATCTGCCTTTGCCTGCGCTGATCGGCGTACATCAGATCGTCAACGCCGGCACGGCAGTGGCGGCGGCATGCGAGCTTGCGGAGTTGGGGCTCGACGAAGCCGCGATGGAAAAAGGCCTGTCCGGCGTGCGATGGCCGGCGCGCATGCAGCGGCTTGCAGGCGGTGCAATGTCCGCTGGTCTTCGCGATGGAACCGAGCTGTGGCTCGACGGTGGTCATAATCCGGCCGGAGCGGCTGCAATCGCCGATACGCTGGCGGCTCTGGAGGAGCGGGCGCCGAAGCCGTTGATCCTGATCACCGCGCTTCTGGCGCACAAGAACGCGAGAGGTTTCCTCACGCCCTTCCTCGGACTGGCGCGGTCCGTTATCGCCGTGCCGGTCCCAGGCGCTCACGAAGCGCCCCTGCCGCCGGAGCAACTCGCCAGCCTCGCGCGCCAACTCGGTTTTGCCGCGCAGACGGCCGGCTCGGTTGAAGAGGCGATCGACCGGATCGAGGCCGAGGACGGCGTCAGGCGCATCGTGATCTGCGGGTCGCTGTATCTGGCCGGTCACGTGCTGGCCCGTCAGGAAGGTCTGACCACACAGACCAATTGACGCCGGCTGCGACCGTCTCAGCGCAGGCGCGGAACGGTGAACGAGTAGAGATCGGATGGCGTCGCGATCAGCGACCAGGCGATACGCAGGCTCACCGCGAGCACCAGCAGACCGAGCAGTGTCCTGATCTGCTCGCCTTTCAGATTACTGCCTGCTTGCGTGCCGAGCTGAGCGCCGGCGACGCCGCCGACCATCAGCATCAGCGCCAGGACGATATCCACGGAATAGTTCTGCCAGGCGTGGAACACTGTCGTCATCGCGCCGGTTGCCAGGACCAGCAACAGGGACGTGCCGACCACGACTCGGGTTGGCATGCCGAGCAGGTACACCATCACCGGGACCGCGAAGAACCCGCCGCCGACACCCATGATCGCCGACAGCAGGCCGACGGCGCCGCCGAGCGCCACCGGCGGGATGACGCTCATATAGAGCTTGGAACGGGGAAAGCGCGTCTTGACCGGAAGCGAATGGATCCAGCTATGCCGGTTGCGCCTGGATGTCGGCTGCTGCCCTCGGCGCGAGCGGAGGATGGTTCGCGTTCCCTCGATCAGCATCAGCACGCCGAGGACCCCGAGCAGCGCCACGTAGCAGACGGAGATCGCGAAATCCATCTGGCCCACCTGCTTCAGGAACGCGAGCAGTTGTACGCCGAGCACCGACCCGAAAACGCCGCCGAATAGCATCAGCAAGGCCATCTTGGGATCGACGTTCCCGCGCTGCCACTGCGCGAACGCCCCTGATGCGGACGTCGCCACGGCATGATTGGCGCCGGTTGCCACGGCGATATCGATCGGGATGCCGATCACGGCGAGCAGCGGCGTGATCAGAAAGCCGCCGCCTACGCCCAGCATCCCGGAAAGGAAGCCCACGGCGAAGCCGACGCCTGTGATCACGAACAGGTTGACTGCCATGCCGGCGATCGGGAGATAGACAGTCACGCTCGGTTCCGGTTTCGGGGCGCGCGAGGGAACGCTGAAGGGGGTGAAAGCCGATATTTATCCTGATTGGCGCACATTGGCACCTGTCAAAACGCCCCGCCCGTCCGCACATTGGAGATGGTAACCAGACGCCGGCGCCCGCTTCTGTCCTTCCGGCCCGGCGCCCCCGATGCTATCTAGCCGCCATGACCGACACATCGCACATCCGCAACTTTTCGATCATCGCCCACATCGACCATGGCAAGTCGACGCTTTCCGATCGGCTGATCCAGCTGTGCGGTAACGTGTCGGACCGTGAGATGAAGGAGCAGATCCTGGATTCGATGGAGATCGAGCGCGAGCGCGGCATCACCATCAAGGCTCAGACCGTCCGTCTCGACTACAAGGCCAAGGACGGCCAGACCTATCAGCTCAACCTGATGGACACGCCCGGCCACGTCGACTTCGCCTATGAGGTCTCCCGCTCGCTCGCCGCCTGCGAGGGCGCGATCCTGGTGGTGGATGCCAGCCAGGGCGTCGAGGCGCAAACCCTCGCCAACGTCTATCAGGCGATCGACAACAACCTCGAAATCCTGCCTGTTCTCAACAAGGTCGACCTCCCCTCCGCCGATGTCGACCGCGTGAAGACCCAGATCGAGGACGTGATCGGCATCGACGCTTCGGAGGCCGTGCCCGTCTCCGCCAAGACCGGCGAGAATGTCGCCGCCGTGCTGGAGGCGATCGTCACCCGCCTTCCGCCGCCGAAGGGCGATGCAAAGGCTCCGCTCCGCGCCATGCTGGTCGATAGCTGGTATGACGCCTATCTCGGCGTCGTCGTCCTGGTGCGTGTCCTTGACGGCTTCATCAAGAAGGGCCAGCGCGTCAAGCTGATGTCGACCGGCGCCGTCTATCAGGTGGAGCGCGTCGGGATCTTCCGGCCCAGGCAGGAGACCCTCGCTCAGCTTGGCCCAGGCGAGATCGGATTCATTACTGCCGCCATCAAAGAGGTGGCGGATACGCGCGTCGGCGATACCATCACCGACGAGAAGCGTCCGTGCACGGAGCCGTTGCCGGGCTTCAAGCCGGTCCAGCCGGTGGTATTCTGTGGTCTGTTCCCCGTCGACGCTGCCGATTTCGAGGATCTGCGCGACGCCATGGGTAAGCTGCGCCTGAACGATGCCAGCTTCTCATTCGAGATGGAGACGTCCGCGGCGCTGGGCTTCGGCTTCCGCTGCGGGTTTCTGGGACTGCTTCACCTCGAGATCATCACCGAGCGTCTCGAGCGCGAGTTCAACCTCGACCTGATCACCACGGCGCCGTCGGTCATCTACCATGTTCACATGAACGATGGCGCGGTGATCGAGATGCACAACCCGGCCGACATGCCCGATGTCGTCAGGATCGATCATATCGAGGAGCCCTGGATCGAGGCGACCATACTCGTTCCCGACGACTATCTGGGTGCCGTCCTCAAGCTGTGTCAGGATCGCCGGGGCCGTCAACGGAACCTGACCTATGCCGGCTCTCGCGCCATGCTGGTTTACGAGCTTCCGCTCAATGAAGTCGTTTTCGACTTCTACGACCGGCTGAAAAGCGTGTCCCGCGGCTACGCCTCGTTCGACTATCAGATCAAGGGCTACGAGGAAGGCGATCTGGTGAAGCTCTCGATCCTGGTCAACGGCGAGCCGGTCGATGCGCTGTCGATCATCGTACATCGGACGCGGGCGGAAAGTCGCGGCCGCTCCATGTGCGAGAAGCTGAAGGAGCTGATCCCGCCGCACCTGTTCCAGATCCCGATCCAGGCGGCCATCGGCGCCAAGGTCATTGCCCGCGAAACGATCCGTGCGCTGCGCAAGGATGTGCTCGCCAAGTGCTACGGCGGTGACATCACGAGAAAGCGTAAGCTGCTCGAAAAGCAGAAGGCCGGCAAGAAGAAGATGCGGGAGTTCGGACGCGTTGAAATCCCGCAGGAAGCTTTCATTGCAGCGCTGAAGATGGATGAGAACTAAAGTTCAGGCGTTTCCGGAGTTTCTGCGAAGCCGCCTTGGCGACTTGGCCCCTTGATCGCCCATCCCGGCAGCATCCTAATGCTCGCGTGAGAGGCAACAAACTCTGACCACGATTGAATTCCATCGTCATCGCGGGGATACGGAGGAGCAGGGCACCGATGCGGTGCGTATGAGGGGGATGTGCATTATCGTTCGAGTGTTTGTGTGGGCGATGCCGGCGTATCGTCCTGGCGGATTGCTTTTCACGCGGCAAAGCTGATGGCATGTACCGTCCTGGCCGGCGTGCTGCTGCAGGGGTGTGCCGACCGCGGCTATTATAGTCCCGTCAGCGTTGCCCAAATGCGTCCGGATCCGAAGTGGCCGCCGATGTCGATGCTGCGCGCGCAGCCGTCGCCGAAATGCCGAAGGCAGGTCGAGCCGGGCGGCGACGGCGAGATGTCTGAGGAAGACAAGCTGCGCGCGCGCATTGCTCAGCTCGAATTCGAGCGCCAATGTTATCGTCAATACGAGATTCAGGCACGTTACCGCCTCGAGCAATTGCAGGCAGCGGCGAGACGCATGATGACTGCCGATCGTCACTACAAGCTTGCCGAGCGCTAGTGTCCCGATTCTGAAGTTCGCCATACCATGAGGTTTGCGTCCCAAGCGAACTTCAGAATCAAAAGGGACACTAGAATCATAGACTTGCTAGTGTGATTCAGATCGAGAAATTCGCTCACGACCTCGCTGCTTGATATGGCGAATTTCTCGATCATCACACT
>JBFWYV010000249.1:0-7631 GCA_050186055.1 Hyphomicrobiaceae bacterium
TGCCGATCTGCGCCACCTGAACGACGGGGCCAGGGTGGCGGTGGCGGGCGTGGTGCTGGTTCGCCAGCGGCCGGGCAGCGCCAATGGCGTCGTGTTCATGACCATCGAGGACGAGACCGGGATCGCCAATGCGGTGATCTGGTCGAAGACGCTGGAGCGGTTCCGCAAGGTGGTGATGACGGCGCGGCTGATCCTGATCCGCGGCTGGATCCAAAAGCATCAGGATATCATTCACGTGGTTTCGGCGACGCTCGAGGATCGCAACCACTGGCTGGAGCGGCTCAGTGAGGAGCCGCCGTGCATGAAGGCGCCGACTGCAAACGCTGACGCAGTGCTGTGTCCCGAGCCAGGCCCTGCGCGCAGGCCGCATCGGCGCGACCCGACGCCCCGGCTTGCCCGCCATCCCCGGCAACAGACGGTGATTCCAAAATCGCGTGATTTCCACTGAGAGCCGCAATGCGATAGAACGTTCTGCTCAAGCGCACACCTGAACCCGGCTTGCCAAGCTCCGAGGAACCGTGCCTACACACAACACACATTTCCTGAGCCGGCTGCCGACCATAACCGCCGTCCTCGTGCTGCTCGCCTGGCTGCTGCCGGCGTCGCATGCGGCGGCTCAGCTTGCGCCGGACCCGGAAGTCGCGACCGGGTTCGAAGCCAAGACGCTGGTCACGTCACGGCGGCATATGGTGGTCAGCGCCAATCCCTATGCGTCGGACGCCGGGCTCGAGATCCTGCGTGCGGGCGGCAGTGCGGTCGATGCGGCCGTCGCGGTGCAGATGGTGCTCGGACTGGTGGAGCCGCAGTCGTCAGGAATCGGCGGCGGGGCCTTCCTGCTGGCCTGGGACCGGAACGCAAGAAGGGTCACTGCCTACGACGGCCGGGAAACCGCGCCAGCCGGCATCAGGCCCGACGTCTTTCTGCAGCCCGACGGCAAGCGACGTGCGTTCATGGATGCGGTTTTCAGCGGCGAAAGCGTCGGGGTTCCCGGTGCGGTGGCCATGCTGGCGATGGCGCACAAGGCGCATGGCCGACTGCCCTGGTCCCGCCTGTTCGATCCGGCACGGAAGCTGGCAACCAGCGGCTTTATCGTGAGCAAGCGTCTGAACAAGTCGCTGCAGGCCAGAGGAGCGGACAGCTTCGCGCCGGAGGCCCGTGCCTATCTGTTCGGAGGCGACGGCCGGCCGGTGCAGCCCGGAGACCGTCTCGTCAACCCTGCCTATGCGCAGACGCTGGCGGAGATCGCAGAGGGCGGGGCGGAGGCATTCTACCGTGGCCGGATTGCCGAAGCGATCGTCCGCGCGGTGCATGGCGCGCCGACGCGCGGAGGCTCGCTGTCGCTGGCCGATATGCGGGCCTATCGGGCGAAGGCCCGGCCGCCGGTGTGCTTTCCCTATCGGGGCTACCGGGTGTGCGGGATGGGACCGCCGTCGTCGGGGGCGCTGACGGCCGGCATGACGATGATGCTGGTCGATCCGTTCGATCTTGGCCGAACCCCGATGAACGTGGAGGCTGTCCATCTCATCGCAGAGGCGGAGAAGCTCGCTTATGCCGATCGCAACACGTGGGTTGCCGACCCCGACGTGGTCGATGTGCCGCGCGGGCTGCTCGATCCCGGCTACCTGACGGAACGCCGCCGTCTCATCGGTCCATTGCGTGTGCTGCAAAAGGCCCTGGCCGGGGTGCCTCCAGGCGCCAAAGAGCACAAGGCAGGACGGGATGCGACGGCGGAGCGGTCCGGCACCAGCCATGTCTCGATCGTGGACCAATGGGGCAATGCGGCGGCGCTGACGACGTCGATCGAATCCGGTTTCGGATCGGGGTTGATGGCGGCCGGTTTCCTGCTCAACAACCAGTTGACCGACTTCTCGTTTCTGCCGGTCGATGCGGAGGGCCGGCCAATCGCCAACGCCGTTGCCCCCGGCAAGCGACCGCGGAGTTCGATGTCGCCGACCTTGATCTTCAGCAAGGACGGTGCGTTCGTCGCCGCTCTAGGTTCTCCCGGCGGATCGCGCATTCCGCTGTTCGTGGTCAAGAGCATGGTCGGACTCATCGATTGGAAACTCGACGCGCAGGCCGCCGCCGGGCTTGCCAACTTCGGCAGCCGTAACGGACCGCTGGAGCTCGAAGCCGGACGGATCGATGAACGGCTTGCCGGCGGGTTGTCGGCGCTGGGACACAGCCTGAAACTCGGGCCGATGCCGTCAGGTACGCACATCATCGTTCGCCGGCATGACGGCATGCTCGAAGGCGGCGCGGATCCGCGCCGGGAAGGTGTCGGACGCGGCGACTAGCCAGGCGTCGAGGATGGTCATAGGCAGCCGGTGTGTTGGGCGAGGGATGGGAACAGGACTCAAGATCGACATCGTGGGCGCCGGAATCTTCGGTGTCTGGCAGGCGCTCCGGCTGGCACGCGACGGGCATCGGGTGCGGCTGGTGGAGTCCAGTCCGGTGCCGTTTGCCACGGCACAGAGCCGGTTTGCCGGCGCCATGCTGGCACCTTACTGCGAGGCCGAATCTGCGGAACCCGTCGTGCGTGATGCGGGGATCGAGGCCCTGGTCCTGTGGCGGGCAGCCTATCCGGATCTCGTCGATGCGGGGACGTTGGTGGTGGCGCACGCGCGCGACGCCGGTGAGCTGAGGCGGTTTGCGCGGCTGGCTCCGGGGCATGAGCGGATCGATGCCGACCGTATTGCCGAGCTCGAGCCAAGCATCGGAAAACGGTTTGCGAGCGGGCTCTACTTTCCCGACGAGGCGCATATGCGCACGCCGCGTGCGCTGGCGTTTCTGCTGGAGCAGGCGCAGGAAGCCGGGGCCGAGGTTGCGTTCGGCTTCACGTGGAACGGTCACGGCGCGGCACGGGCCGAAGGTGATGCAGACTATCTGATCGATTGCCGCGGGCTCGGGGCGAGGAATGAGCTGCCAAGCCTGCGCGGGGTGCGCGGCGAGCGGCTGCTTGTTCGCGCCCGGGATGTCGCCCTGAACCGTCCGGTGCGGTTGCTGCACCCGCGGTATCCTCTTTATGTCGTGCCCTGGGGGGAGGGGCTGCATCTCGTCGGAGCCACGGTGATCGAGAGCGAGGACGACAGCCAGATGACCGTGCGCTCGGCACTGGAGCTGCTCGGGATGGCGTATGCGCTCTCCCCTGCCTTCGGCGAGGCTGAAATCGTCGAGCTGTCGGCCGGGGTCAGGCCGGCGTTTCCTGACAACGTGCCGCATGCGGTCGTCCGCGGCCGGGTGGTCCTGGTTAACGGCGCCCACCGGCACGGCTTCCTGCTGGCGCCGGTGATGGCCGAGACGGTTGCCCGGTACATTGCCAACGGTGAGAAACGGGACCATCTCTTAAGGATGGAATCCGCCTAGAGGCGGTTTGGAGAACAGCGTACACGGCGGGTGTCGTTGCATGCCGGGCGAGTGATGGGGCGAGCCATGCGTGCGAGCCCTTGCAACGGCGGCTGCCTCCCTGCAATGTGTTGGCAATGAGCGAGACTTTCCCGATGGCATTGGACGCGACGGCGAATGCGGAGATGGCGGTGGTCGTCAACGGCGAGCGCATGCGCACGCGCGCTTCGACGCTTGCCGATCTGATCGCAGAGGCCGGTTATGGCGATGCCCGGCTTGCGACGGCCGTCAATGGCGACTTCGTGCCCGCCCGGGCGCGGGCGACGACGAAGCTGGCCGACGGCGACCGAATCGAGATCGTCGCGCCGCGTCAGGGTGGTTGATGGCGATGCTCGATAAGATTGACACACGACGTCTCTCCTTCTGCGTCTACGACGTGGAGGTCGGTTCGCGCCTGCTGCTGGGGACGGCGCAATATCCGTCGCCGCAGGTGCTCTCGGACGCGGTGGAGGCTTCGGGCGCGGCGATCGTGACGGTGTCGATCCGGCGGGAGGCAGCGCGTGAACGGTCCGGCCAGCGCTTCTTCGAGCTGATCGCCGGGCTGGGGCTGCACGTGCTGCCCAATACAGCGGGATGCCGCACGCCGCGCGAGGCGATCGTGACCGCGCAGATGGCGCGGGAGCTGTTCGACACGAACTGGGTCAAGCTGGAGGTGATCGCCAACGACGATACGCTGCAGCCCGATCTGTTCGGTCTGGTCGAGGCAGCGGGCGAGCTGGCCCGGGATGGATTCCAGGTCTTCCCCTACACCACGGAGGACCTCGGGGCGGCGGAGCGGCTGCTCGCGGCCGGCTGCGAGGTGCTGATGCCCTGGGGTGCGCCGATCGGCACCGGCCGCGGCCTTGCCAACCCCTACGCGCTGAAGACGATGCGCAACTATTTCCCCGGCGTACCGCTTATCATCGACGCAGGGATCGGCGCGCCGTCACACGCGGCACAGGCGATGGAGATGGGCTTCGATGCCGTGCTGCTCAATACGGCGGTGGCCAAGGCGGCCGATCCAATCAGGATGGCCGCTGCGTTCCGGGCCGGGATCGATGGCGGACGGGCGGCATACGAGGCCGGGCTGATGGAGATGCGCGACATGGCCGAACCGTCGACACCGGTCGCGGGCACACCGTTCTTCGATCTGGGGAAGGCCTGAGCATGGCGGCTGGTGTCGCAAACAAACAACCTGTCGTGGATGTGTTCTATCCCATCGTGCCCGATGCAGGCTGGATCGCGAGGCTGGTGCCGCTCGGCATCAGAACGATTCAGCTCAGGCTGAAGGACGCCAGCGCCGACCAGATCGGAAGGCAGATCAACGACAGTCTCGACGTCTGCCGGAGGCACGGCTGTCAACTTATTGTGAACGATTACTGGCGTGAAGCGATCGAGGCCAAGGCCGACTTCATACACCTCGGGCAGGAGGATCTGGCTGCTGCCGACCTCGACGAAATCCGGCGCGCGGGTCTCAGGCTCGGCATATCGACTCACAGCACCGAAGAGCTTGCAATCGCGCTGGCCGCACGTCCCGACTACGTGGCGCTGGGTCCGGTCTACGAGACAAAGCTCAAGGAAATGAAGTGGGCGCCGCAGGGATTGGACAAGGTTCGTCAATGGAAGGCGGCGATCGGCAGCCTGCCGCTGGTCGGCATTGCGGGCATCACGCCCGAGCGAGCGCCGGGGGTTATTGCCGCCGGCGCCGATTCAGTCGCCGTATTGACGGATATCCTGACGCATGACGATCCGGAAGCCCGTGCGCGCACCTGGCTCGACTGGGCCAGAACGAGGGTGCCTTAAGAAATAGCTACCGAAAATCACCTATTTACGCCGCATGGTCGGTCGGGGCAGATTGTCGTAGAAGTAAGGTAATCCGACGGGTATCATCGTCAGCGATCGGAGCGTAGCACCAAGCCGAGCAACGGGTTGGTGGAGGCGGACGCGGGCTCATTTCTTTCGACATGGCTTATCGGTTCAAGATCGGCGAGAGTTTCAACGCCGGATTGCAGCGTGTCGGGCGCGAGCAGATTCTGCGTGCACTTGCGCAGTATGCAGAGGACGATCCTGCAATCGGCATTCATGAGACCCGGCGCTGTCTCAAGCGGCTGCGTGCGTTGTTGCGGCTGGTGCGTCCGGGCATCGGTGACGCTTGCTTTGCGAGCGAGAACAGGCGGTTCCGCGACATCGCGCGGCGGCTGTCTGGCTCGCGCGACCGGACCGTGCTGATCGCAACGCTCGCCACACTGATCCTTCACGCGAAATCGGAAGATAAAAGGTTGCTCGTCCTGTTGCGGGATGCACTTGCGGCGCAACCTTCAGGTGACAATGCGTACCGCCACGATCTGATCGCCAGCGTGAGCGGGGACCTGAAAGACTCGCTGGAGGCGTGGAAAGAACTGCGGCTTGAGCCGAATTCGTTCGAGCCTCTCGGCGAAGGACTCGGCGCAACGTATGAGCGGTGTCGCCGCCTGTTCCGCAAGGCGTATCGTGACGGCGAGGATGCGGATTTCCATGAGTGGCGCAAGGCCGTGCAGCAGCACTGGCGGCACATGCGCCTGTTGCAGCGCGGCTGGCCTGCCTATTTCCTGGCGCGTGCCCGTCAGGCTTCGGAGCTCTCGTCGCTTCTCGGCGTGGCGCAGGACCTGGCGTTGCTGGCCGATCATATTGCAGGGGCCGGCGGCGGCGTCCTGAAACCGCGTCAGCGCGGCCGACTGCTGGCGTTGGTGAGACACAGACAGGACGAGTACAAGCAAGCGGCAGAGCCCTGCGCCGTTCGTCTTTGTGCGGAAGGCGCAAGCGGCCATGTGGAGCGCGCGATGCTTTATTGGGAGGCGGCGCCGCGCATCGCCAAGACAATGCCTGCCGCGGTCACCAAGTCACCGGGTGACGTCGAGAACGAGCAAAGTGAAAAAGAACCGGGTGCGGATGAATTGGCCACCCCGCGGACTACGTCGATACCCGCCTGGGCTGGCGGTCCGGCGTCCAGGCGCGGGAGTGCTCGTCCGACGCAAGGAGACGCACCGGCCGCCGGCAAGAAACGGAAATAGAAACAGGTCTATATCCGCGACGACAGCAGGCTTGCGCGGAACCGGGAGAATGCACGCGCGCGGTGAGAGACAGCGTGCTTGGCGGCAGGTTCCATCTCGCCGAATGTCTGAGAACCTTCATCGGGGATGAACATCGGATCGTAGCCGAATCCGTTGCGGCCACGCGGCGGCCACACCAGGTGTCCGAACACCTTGCCTTCGAAGCTCTGTGTTTCTCGATCCGGCCATGCCAGGCACAGAACGCAGATGAAATCCGCGACGGGGCCATTGGCGGTCCATCCGTCCCGACGCTCGATTTCGTCATGAACCTTGCGCATGGCAAAATCGAAATCCCGGCTCTCGCCAGCCCAGCGGGCGGAGTGGACTCCCGGTGCTCCGTCGAGGGTCTCGACCTCGAGACCGCTGTCATCGGCGAGTGCCGGCAGGCCGGCCGCCGTTGCCGCTGCCAGGGCCTTGAGACGCGCGTTGCCGGCGAACGTCGTCTCGGTTTCCTCGGGCTCCGGGAGGCCGAGCTCGCCGGCTGACACCGCGGCCAGACCGAACGGCGCGACCAGGTCGGCGATTTCCCGAACCTTGCCGGCGTTGTGACTGGCCACCACGATACGGTCGCCTTTATTCAGTGTGCGCATCTTTACAATCCCCAGATCCGCGGCTCGGCGAACTCGATGCTGTTGCCGGCCGGGTCTCGAAAGTAGATGGACCTCCCGCCCTGGGGCCATTCGAAGTCGGCGTCGACGGCGATGCCCTTGTCCGCGAGGTGCTGCCTGAGGCGGTCGAGGTCGCCGGCGCAGGCCGAGAAGCAGACATGGCCCGGGCCATGCGACCCATGCGGCGGGACGGGCAGGGCGCCCGGCGCGGGAGGGACGGCCGTCGCCTGCGGATTGAAGATCAGAAGCATCTGGGCGTCCAGCTTGTAGAATACCTGCGGTCCGGCATGGCGGAGAACGGCTGCAGGCCCAGGACATCGGCGTAGAAATCCTTTATCGCGTCGAGGTCCTCGGCGTAGAGCACAGTTTCGAGAACGTGGGTCGGGCGCATCTGATCACGGTTGCGTTGACTATCCACAGATCGACGCCGCCTCGTCCGAACTGAACAACAGCACGGGCGAACCTCGTCGGGCGAAGGGCGGATCCCGGGCGACGGTCAGCTCAGGCGACAGTCAGCTTCTGCAGCGAGATCAACTCCTTGATGCCTTTGCGG